>DASRHK010000139.1:0-34628 GCA_035650495.1 Nevskiaceae bacterium
CCCGCTTGGGAAAAGTCGGTGCGGGAGTGCGACAGGCAAAATCCCGGGAACGGTACGGGCTACCCGAACGATCCGCTGCGCAACTGCCTCGAAAAGTCGATGGATCAGCTGGTCGCCACCGCGCCGAAACCGCCCAAAAAGTAAGCGTTCGCGCAAGCCTTTGCGGGAGGCGCCCGCGAGGCAGTAGCATTTGGGCTCGCGTGAAAATCCTCAATGCCGCCGCGCTGCTCTGCCTGCTGCTGATCGTCGGGGTCGACGCCACTTATGTCCTGCCGCGCACCGACACGCTCGTGCACGGCAAGCTCGTCGAGCATCTCGTCTTCGAGCTCGGCACGCTCGCGATCATCGGCTTCAGCGGCTGGTGCATGTTCTTCCGCGAATCGATCCGCGCCGGCGGGCAGTTCCAGCTGCTGATCTCGCTCGGATTGCAGATGTTGGTGCTGGTCGCGATCGCCGAGCTCGGTCCGTGGATTCCGCTGTCGGAGACGGCCGATCCTGGCGATCCAGGTCCGTCGGCGACGTTCGTCTACTCCCGCGTCGTGTTCGCGGGCCTTCTGCTGCTGCTCTTGATGCACTGGTCCTGGCGCACGCGCGGCGCCATCGCGGACCCGGATGCAAGCTATGAGCCCCCGGACGAGTCGCCCGCCGCCGCTCCCGCACCGAAGCCGGCCAAGTCCAAGCGCGGTGCCAAGCAGACGCCGGCGGTGTTCGGTCCCGACGATTACTACGAGCCGCCCGCGGTCATGATGGGCGGCGCGCCGCGTGCGCCGACGCTCGACGTCGCGCGCCCCGACTCGATGCATCAGGAGCTCGTCGCCGCCACGCCGATGACGCGCCACGCGACCGCCGCGATCCTGCGCGTGCGGCGCGGCAAGGTCAGCGCGCCGAAGAAGGGCGGCAAGGCCAAGCCGCCGAAGTACGACGCCGACATCGTCGGCAGCGCGACCTGCATCGTCGCCAACAAGTATCTGCTCACGGCGCATCGCGTCCTCAACGGCGGCGAAGCGCGCCAGCCCGACGACAAGTACTACGCGATGATCGCGCCGGACAACGGCACGCAGCTGTTCCATTTCCCGATCGTCTCGTTCGCGCTCGAGAGCCCCGATCTCGATCTCGCGGTGCTCGAGATGGGCCCGTGCGTGAACGGCAACAAGCGGCTCGTCGCGCTGCCGCTGTCGATGCGCGAGGTGGACGACGGCACGTCGGTGATCGCGGTCGGCTATCCCGCGTCGCCGGTGTTCGAGCTCGAGGTCGATGCCGAGGGCAACTACCTGTCGGGCAGCTCGGAGCTCAAGAGCCACGTCAACACGGGCATCGTCTCCGCGTGCTTCCCCGATCTGCGCGGACATCCCATCTACGAGTTCAATTTCGGCTGGCTGCCGGGCCAGACCGGTGGCCCGATGGTGCGGCTGGGCACACCGCGCGCGCTGTTCGCGCTGATGCGCGACTTCCGCCCGATCCGCACCGCCGACGGCAGCGTGATCCCGGGTCCTTACCAGGGGATTTCGCTCAAGCCCGCCGAGGCCGCGCTACGGCAGCTTGGCGCGGCATTCGTCTAGAATCGCGCCATGCAGAAGACCCGGAGCATCTACGTCATCGACGACGACACCCTCCAGCGCGAGGCGATCGGGCTCGTGGTCGGCACGACGGGCTGGAAAGTGCAGACCTTCGGCGCGGCGGAGGAGTGCCTCTCGGCGCTCGCCAAGGAACGCTGCGACTGCCTCGTCGTCGACCTGATGATGCCCGGCATGTCGGGCGCGGATTTCCTCGAAGTGCTGATGGCGCGCGGCATGGACATCCCCGCCGTCGTCATCACCGGCGTCGCCAACGATTCACCGCTCGCGCGTCGCGCGCTGGAAGCGGGCGCTCGCGTCGTGCTGATCAAGACCTGTCGCCCTGAAGAGATCGTCGGCGCCGTCGAGCGCGCGCTGGCTGCGGCCCGCCGCCCGGCTTAGGACTTCTTCCGCAGCATCGTGCCGCGGCAGCGCGGCGACCCGCAGTAGCACGCCCACATCTGCCGCTCGCGCCGGGTGATCGGCTCGTCGACCTCGATGCGATAGTCGTAGGTGAGCTCCTCACCGGGCGCGATGTCGCGCAGCGCTTCGATCACGATTCGGTCCTGCTTCGGATCCTGCTTGCTCTCGATCCAGTAAGCGACGCAATTGGGCTGGCACGAATGGTTGACGAAGCGCGCTTCGTTACCGCCCTGGCCGGCGTCGATCACGTAGTGCTCGTTGAGGATGAACAGGAACGTGTGACCTGTGTCCGGCTCGCGATCGTCGGCCTCGTCGTGCGTCAGCAGCTTGCCGCGATAGTCGATGATCTCGCGGCCCTTGCGGATGCGCCGCAGCGCGAACACGCCGTGGCCGTGGATCGGCGATTGCAGGACTTCGATCAACTTGCTCGCCTTCTTGCTCGCCTTCGTGGGTCGCCCTTCAGGGCGACGCTGTTCTCTTGTTCTTCGCAACGAACGCTCCGAATCCTTGCATGTACTTGCCGAGCACGTCGCGCGTCTTGTCGTCGACGAGCGCGCCGCTCGGATCGAACACCTTGTGCGCGCCGGCGACGTAGAAGAAGCGCGCGCTGTAGAGATTCACGCCGAGCACGCGCAGCGTCGGCAGCCACGCGTTCTGCGACAGCCGTGTGCCGCCCATGCCCGGCGAAGCGCCGATCAACCCGAACGGCCGCCCGCCGAACACGCGCGCGATGTCGGTGTCCGGCCGCGACAGCCAGTCGATCGCGTTCTTGAACGTTCCAGGGACTGAATTGTTGTACTCCGGCGAGACCATCAGCACGCCGTCGGCGGCTGCGACAACCTCTTTCAGACGCGTCACCGCTGCCGGCGTTCCACGTGCTTCGACGTCGCCGTCGTAGAGCGGGATGTCCTTGATCGATTCGAGCACGCACGTGCAGCCCGCGGGTGCGGCCGCGATCGCTGCGCGCGCCAGCGCGACGTTGAACGAGCCGGTGCGCCAGCTGCCGGGGATCACCACGAGGCTTGTCATTTTTTTCTCCTGGTAACGCCGAATTCTGTTGCTGCGCTGCGACTCTAGCGCGTCACCGTGATTTTTTCTCTAATGCGCGTGGGGCACTGCGTCCTTACGGTGACGCGGTGTATTTCGTCAGGGGCTTTTCCTTGTTCAAGAAGCTGGTGTTCGCCGGCCTCGCGCTCGTCGCGAGCGCGTCGGTTTCCGCTGCCGGGTTCCACGCGCAGTCCGGCAAGATCTACGACGCGGCTGGCAACCGCATCCAGGTGCGCGGCATCTCTCACTTCGGCTTCAACGCCGACATCCTGCAGCCGCAGTACCTGTGGGCGATGGGCTGGAAGGACCAGATCGCGCAGATCAAGGCGCTCGGCTTCAACGCCGTGCGCGTGCCGTTCGTGCCCGACACGCTCTACGTCACCACGACAGTCGACAAGCTGTCGTACGTCGATCCGAACAAGAATGCCGACCTCTACGGCAAGACGCCGCTGCAGGTGCTCGATCTGTGGATGGCCGAGGCCGATCGTCAGGGCCTCTACGTCATGCTCGATTTCCACAGCGTGTCGAAAGTGCGGCAGTACCAGACGTGGTTCGTCTCCAACAGCGCCGACTTCAACCTGATCTACAACAATCAGGCCTACACGAAGGACATGTGGATCCGCGATCTGAAATTCGTCGCGCAACGCTACGCGGGCAATCCGCACTTCATGGCGATCGACGTGTTCAACGAGCCGAACGGTCCGGTGCGCTGGTCGACGGGTGATCCGAATCAGACCAATTCCGCGTATTACTGGAAGGCCGCGGTCGAAGCCGCTGCCGCGGGCATCCTCTCGGTGAATCCGAACCTGCTCATCTTCGTGCAGGGCATCGCCGGCAATTTCGACGGCGTCGAGGATTCCAATCAGCCGATGAACTGGGGCGAGGATTTCCAGCCCGAGGCGTACCAGCCGCTCAACATCGCAGCGGACAAGCTGGTGCTGACGCCGCACACCTACGGCCCCGACGTCTACGTGAAGTCTTCGTTCGGCGCACCGAATTTCCCGGCGAACCTGGCGGCGAATTGGGACACGCTGTTCGGGAAGCTGTATCCCGCGCATCCCGTGATCGTCGGCGAATGGGGCGGCAAGTACGGCACCGGCACCGGCGGCCAGATGGACGTCACCTGGCAGAACGCGTTCGTGCAGTACCTCATCAACAAGGGCATCAGCGACAGCTTCTTCTGGTGTTACACGCCGAACAGCGGCGACACCGGCGGCATCCTCGACGACAACCTGCAGGTGCGCACCGACAAGATGGCGCTGATCCGCAAGCTGTGGGCCGGCACGACGACGACGACAACGGCGACTCCGCCACCGGCGGGCGCGCTCGCGTGGGGCGCGTCGAGCTATTCAGTCAACCAAACCGCAGGCACGATCACGATCGGCGTGAAGCGCACGAGCGGGACGGCCGGCGCAATCAACGTGAGCTATGCGACCGCCGACGGCTCGGCGCATGCCGGCGTCGATTACACCGCGCGCAGCGGCACGCTGTCGTGGGCCGATGGCGATACCTCCGTCAGGACCGTGAGCGTTCCCGTCAGCGCGCTCGTGCCGTTCGCAGGCACCCGCAGCTTCACCGTGAAGCTCACCAGCGCGAGTGCGGGCGCGACGCTCGGCACGCCGGCGACGGCAACGATCAACATCAAGGGCGCCGCGGCTGGCGTGATGCGCGTCAACACCGGGTCCTATTCGGTGAAGCAGAGCCTCGGCTCGGTGACGATCAGCGTGCAGCGCGTCGGCGGCACGACCGGCGCGGTCTCGGTGGCCTATGCGACAACGAGTGGAACAGCCACGTCCACGCGCGACTTCACCGCGAGGAGCGGCGTGCTGTCATGGGCCGCGGGCGATGCGACGCCGAAGACGTTCACGGTGCCGATCAATCGACTCTCGCTGTTCACCGGTACGCGCAACTTCGGCGTGAGGATCTCGGCGCCGACCAACGGCGCGCTGCTCGGCAATCCGGCGTCGGCGACGGTGACGATCAGCGGCGGCGTTTGAAGCGCCTTAGGGCATGAACAGCGTCGCCGGATGCTCGAGGAGCTGCTTCACGCGCTGAATGAAGCTCGCGGCGTCGTAGCCGTCGACCACGCGGTGATCGAACGACGACGACAGGTTCATGATCTTGCGCACCGCGATGTGGCCGTTGGACACCACCGGCCGCTCGACGATCTTGTTCACGCCGACGATCGCGACTTCCGGCGCGTTGATCACCGGCGTCGAGGCGATGCCGCCGAGCGCGCCGAGGCTCGTGATGGTGATCGTCGAGCCTGACAACTCGTCGCGCGTCGCCTTGCCGGCGCGCGCAGCGTCGGCGAGACGCCTCACCTCGCTCGCCGCGGCCCACACGTCCATCGTCTCCGCGTGCTTGGCGACCGGCACGACGAGACCGTTCGGCGTCTGCGTCGCGATGCCGATGTGCGCGGCGGCGTAGCGCCGCACGACGCCGGCGTCGTCGTCGAAGCGCGCGTTCACCTGCGGGAATTCCGGAATCAGCTTCACGATCGCGCGCATCAGGAACGGCAGTAGCGTCAGCTTCGGCTGATCCTTCTGCTTGGTCGCGTTCAGATGCTCGCGCAGCGCCTCGAGCTCGGTGACGTCGAGCTCCTCGACGTACGCGAAATGCGGGATGCGCTGCTTGCTGCGCTGCATCGACTCCGCGATCTTGCGGCGCAGACCGATGACCTTGATCTCCTCAATGGCGGTATTGGGGGTCGGATCCCAATTTCCGCTTTTCGAAATTGGGATCTGACCCCTAATACCGCCCGCACAAAACTTTTCCAAATCTTCCTGGGTCACGCGACCGCCCGGACCAGTGCCCGAGATCTGCGCGAGATCGACGTTGGCTTCACGCGCGCGACGGCGCGTGGCGGGGGAGGCGAGGGGACGATGCTCGTCGCCCCCGCGGAGGCGGGGGCCCGGTTCTTCCTTCGGCGAAGCGACAACTGGATTCCCGCCTGCGCGGGAATGACGATCGTCCGCCGGCTTCTTCTCTTCGACCGTTGATCCCGCACCACTCGTCTCGATCACCGCCAGCGCACCGCCGACCGGAATCTTGTCGCCGGGCGCGCCTTTCAATTCGACGACCTTGCCGGCAACGGGCGAGGGCAGCTCGACCGCGGCCTTGTCGGTGAGCATGTCGACGAGCGCCTGCTCTTCCTTGATCACGTCGCCGACCTTGACGTGCCACGCGGCGATCTCCGACTCGGCGATGCCTTCGCCGATGTCCGGCAGCTTGAAGACGTGCAGGCCCATTTACGACTCCATCACTTTCTTGAGCGCGACGCCGACGCGCTTCGGCCCCGGGAAATAATCCCACTCATAGGCGTGAGGATACGGCGTGTCCCAGCCGGTGACACGCTCGATCGGCGCTTCGAGGTGATAGAAGCAGTGCTCCTGCACCAGCGCGACGAGCTCCGCGCCGTAGCCGCAGGTCTTGGTCGCCTCGTGCACGACGACGCAGCGACCGGTCTTCTTCACCGACTCGACGATCGCGTCGAGGTCGATCGGCAGCAGCGAGCGCAGGTCGATGATCTCCGCGTCGATCTTCTGTTCTTCCGCGGCGGCGAGGCACACGTGCACCATCGTGCCGTAGCAGAGCACCGTGACTTGATCGCCGGCGCGCACGCGATTCGCCTTGCCGAGCGGCACCGTGTAGTAGCCCTCGTCGACTTCGCCGAGCGCGTGCTTGCTCCACGGCGTCAGCGGACGATCGTGGTGACCGTCGAACGGTCCGTTGTAGATGCGCTTGGGCTCGAGGAAGATCACCGGATCGTCGTCCTCGATGCACGCGAGCAGCAGACCTTTCGCGTCCTGCGGATTCGACGGCATCACCGTCGTCAGTCCGCAGACGTGCGTGAAGATGCCTTCGGGACTCTGCGAGTGCGTCTGCCCGCCGAAGATGCCGCCGCCGCACGGCGTGCGCACGGTGATCGGTGCCGTGAAGCCGCCGGCGCTGCGATAGCGCAGGCGAGCGGCTTCGGAGACGAGCTGATCGAATCCCGGATAGATGTAGTCGGCGAACTGGATCTCGACGACGGGCCGCAAGCCGTAAACGCCCATGCCGATCGCGGTGCCGATGATGCCGCCCTCGGCGATCGGCGCGTCGAAGCAGCGCGTCTTGCCGTATTTCTTCTGCAATCCCGCGGTGACGCGGAACACGCCGCCGAAATAACCGACGTCCTCGCCGTAGACGAGAACCTTCGGGTCGCGCTCCATCGCGCTGTCGAGCGCGGAGTTCAGCGCCTGGATCATGTTCATTCTGCTCATGACACGGTGCCGTGAGCCCGCGTTTTTTGCGGGCGAGCGTGGGTGCGGGAATGAGCAGACGAGCCCGATGGATCGGACATCGGATACCCCTGGGAAACGTTCTGACGGGCGAGGGCCATGGCTTACTCGTCCTTCATCGCGCGCAGCTTCAGCATCTCTTCGCGCTGTGCGATCAGCCGTCCCGGCATTTCCTTCAGCACGTCCTCGAACATCGAGCCCGGATCGTCCGGCGGCGGATTGCCGAGCGTGCCGTAGCTCGACGCTTCCTTGAGCTGCTCGACGACGTGCGCCTCGAGCTCCTTCTGCAATTTCTCGTGACGCTTGTCGTCCCATTCGCCGATCACGATGAGATGCTGCTTCAATCGCTCGATCGGATCGCCGAGCGGCCAGTTCTTCCACTCGTCGGCCGGTCGATATGCCGACGGATCGTCGCTCGTCGAATGCGCCGCGGCGCGATAGGTGAAGTGCTCGATGACCGTCGCGCCGTGATTGTTGCGCGCCCTGTCCGACGCCCACTTCGACGCCGCGTAGCAGGCGAGGAAGTCGTTGCCGTCGACGCGCAGACCCGGCAGTCCGTAGCCGATCGCGCGGGCCGCGAAGGTCGCGTGCTCGCCGCCGGCCATGCCCTGGAAGGTCGAGATCGCCCACTGGTTGTTCGAGATGTGGATCACGACCGGCGCTTGGTACACCGTCGCGAACGTGAGCGCGTAATGGAAATCCGCTTCGGCGCTCGCGCCGTCGCCGACGTAACCCGCCGCGATGCGCTTGTCGCCGGAGTACGCCGACGCCATTGCCCAGCCGACCGCTTGCGGCAGCTGCGTCGCGAGATTGCCGGAGATCGAGAAGAAGCCGTAGTCGGGCTCCGAGTACATGATCGGCAGCTGGCGGCCTTTCACCGGATCCATCTTGTTGGAGAAGATCTGGTTCATCAGGCGCACGAGCGGGCAGCCGCGCGCGATCAGCAAGCCCTGCTGGCGATAGCTCGGGAAGCACATGTCGTCCTTGTGCATCGCCATCGCGCTCGCGACCGCGATCGCTTCCTCGCCGGTCGACTTGATGTAGAACGAGGTCTTGCCCACGCGCTGCTGCTTGACCATGCGCTCGTCGAACTCGCGCGTCAGCATCATGTGGCGCAGGCCGCTGCGCAGGAAATCGGGATCGAGCTTGGGATTCCACGGGCCGACCGCCTTGCCCTTGTCGTCGAGCACGCGGATCAGGTCGTAGGCGTGATCGCGGATCTCGCCGGCGCCCACGTTGATCTCGGGCCGCGACACTTTGCCGGCCGGCGGGATCTTCAGGTCGCTGAAGTCGACCTTGTCGCCGGGACGGCATTTCGGCTCCGGAATGTGGAGCTGCAACGACTTTTTATTCATCTCTGTATTTTCCTCCGGTTCCATTTTACCGGAGGAACGTGCTGCTGGGTCACGCCAAGGCGATCGCCTCGATCTCGACGTCGAACTCCATCGGCCAGCCCGCGACGGGCACGAAGGTGCGCGCCGGATACTTGCCGTCCTTGAAGAACGTCGCGTAGACCTTGTTGATCGTGCCGTAGTGCGCCGCGTTGCAGGCGTAGATATTCACCTTGAGCACCTTGTCGAGCGACGAGCCCGCGGCCTCGAGCGACGCCTTGACGTTCTTCATGCACAGCTCGGTCTGCTCGGCGACGGTGATCCCCGTGCGCACCTTCTTGGTCTGCGCGTCGATCGGCGGCATGCCGGAGACGAACACCAGTCCGCCGCCTTTGGCCGCGGCCGACAGCGGCGCGCCGACGGCTTCGGTGACGTCGGAGACGCCGGGAACGCGGATGAGCTCTCTCATGATTTTCTCCCGATTGGTACATACAGCGCGCTCGGATGCTGCGCATCGTGATACAGCTGCACGTTCACCGTGCGCGCATCCTTGATCGTCTCGTCGGCGACGACGCCGCCCGAGTTGAAATTCTTCTCGCTGTTGATCGAATTGATCGGCCCGATCACGAGCCGCAGCCGGCTGCCTTTCTTCACCAGGCGCGACGTGAAGGTGAAGCGATCGAACGTGTACTGCAGCGCTTCGCCCTTGGGGACGAGCTTCGCCTCGCGCAGGCTCTCGCGATAGCGCGCGCGCTGGAGATCTCCGGTGAGCCGCACGCTCGATCCGTCGGGCAGGATCTCGTAGACCGTCGCGGCGAAGTCGGTGTCGGGCTGGTCGATCGCGATCCACGTGGAGAGCTTGAAGAAGCCGCTGATCTCCGTGTCCTCCGCGAAGGGCGCCGTGTGATAGACGAGCTCGCGCTCGCGACCGGCGTTCAGCACCATGCGCTGATCGAGCAGGGAATCGGGATCGACTTCGGCTTCGAGCTTCGCGGTGCTGACGTCGCTCGGATCGTAGACGTAGCGATCCGCCGCGCCGCGGCCCGGCGAGCCCGCGGCGAGCGTTCCCGCATCGAACACCGAATCCGCGCCGGCGCCGCGCGAGTCGAGATAGAACGGCCGCGATTCCGCGGTGACCGCTTCGAGCGTGTCGGCGTAGCGCCACTCGTCCGCGACCATCACGTAGTAGGCGACGCGCTTCTTCAGGAACTCGGGCTTCTTGCCGTTCTCCATCGTCCACGCGTACCACTCGGTGTGCAGCTTCGGCAGATCGACCATCGACGCGTCGCCGAAGTGCAAGCCGCCGACGTCCTGCTTCGGCGTGCGCGTGCCCGCGTGATCCCACGGGCCGATGATCAGGTAGTGCCGCGACTTCGCCTTCGCACTGCCGTGCTGCATGTGCTGCTTGTAGAACGCCAGCGCGCCGGGCTGATCGCCGTCGTAGCTGCCGGTGATGGTGAGGATGGGCACCGAGAGCTTCGCGTATTGCTCGACGGTCGGGTTGTACGCGTCCCAGTGCGGACCCTGCGTGGGATAGTCGAGGTTCTCCTGGAAGGTCGGGTGGAAGATGCCGGTGAACTTCTCGAAGTCGCGCATCGACGCGCCCGCCTCGAACCATGCGCGGTTCTTCGCCATCCACCAGTCGCGATTGCCGAACAGCTTGTCCTGCGACGTGTGACCGGTGACGAGCGTCAGCCACTGGCCTTCGTACGGATTGAAGATGTTCGCGAACATCGGGAAGTCGACGCCGGCCTGCGCGGCTGCCGCCGGCACGATCGTCGCGAGATGCGGCGGCAGTTCTTTCGCGGTCGCCCACTGGTCATAGCCGGCGTAACTGCCGCCCCACATTGCAACCTTGCCGTTGCAGTACGGCTGCTTCGCGAGCCACTCGACGACGTCGTAACCGTCGCGCGCCTCCTGGATCATCGGACGGAACTCGCCTTCGGAATTGCCGCGCCCGCGCACGTCGATGGTGAGGAACGGATAGCCGCGCGCGGCGAAGTAGATGCCGCGATCGTTGTAGTTCTGCGCGATGTACGGCGTCAGCGTGAACACGCACGGCGCGGGCTTCGACGATCCCTTCGGCCGGTAGACGGTCGCATCGAGCTTCACGCCGTCGCGCAGCGGGATCTTCACCGCCCAGGTGAGATCGACCTTCTCGGCATCGTGATTCGGCGGCGTCGGTGCGTCGGCGGCATGCGCGGCGAAAGCGGCGACGGTGATCGCGATGAGCAGGGTGCGTTGCATGGTTCTCCTCCTTGTCCTTCCTAGCGCTGCGCGTCGTACGGCGCCGCTTCGATGTCGGTCGGCTTGCCGAGCATGAGATCCGCGAGCAGCCGTCCCGATCCGGTCGCGAATGTCCAGCCGAGATGGCCATGCCCGCTGTTGACGAACAGGTTGCGGAATTTCAGCCGGCCGATGCGCGGCACGCCGTCGGCGGACACCGGTCGCAAGCCGGCCCACGGCTGGGCGTTGCTGCGATCGAGATACGGTGCGTACGAGGGATACACGCTGAGGAGCAGATCGAACAGGTTGTTGATGCGTCCGGGCGACGGCGACCGGTCGAACCCCGCGAACTCCGCAGTGCCTGCGACGCGCAGGCGATCCTTGAACGGCGTGATCGCGGCGTGCAATGCGGCGTCGATGATCGGCAAGCCCGGACGATTCGGCCACGCGCCGGTCGGCACCGTGATCGAATAACCCTTCACCGGTCGCACCGGCAGTCGCGCACCGATCTTGCGGACGATCTCGGGGCTCCAGGTGCCGGCGGCGACGACGAATTGATCGGCGAATTGCTTGCCGTCCTGCGTGATCGCAGCGACGACGCGATCGCCGTTGACTTCGAAATCCTTCACCGTGGTGTCGAACGCGAAGGTCACGCCGAGCGCGCGCGCCTCACGCGCCAGCGCCTGCGTGAACATGCGCGCGTCGCCGGATTCGTCCTCGGGACAGTGGATGCCGCCGACGAGCTTGTCGGCGATGTCGGCGATCGCCGGCTCGAGCGTCGCGCTTTCCTTCGACGACAGCACGTTCACGCGCAGGCCCATCGTCTCGAGCGTGCGGAAACGCGCGATGGCTTCGTCGAAGCCAGGCTGATCGCGGAAGATCGTGAGCGTGCCGTTGCTGCGCGCGTCGTAGTCGAGGCCTTTCACCGAGCCGCGCAATCCACGCAGCACGTCGAGGCTGTACGACGCGAGCCTGAGGTTCTTCTCCATGTTCGCGCGGAAGCGATCCGGCCTGGAGTTGGCGATGAACGACAGGCCCCACTTGGTCATCGCCGGGATCGCGCTCGGTCGCAGCAGGAACGGCGCGTCCTCGCGACCGAGCCATTTGAGCAGATGCCAGAACACGCCGGGCGAGTTCCACGGATCGGCCATGCTCGGCGTGAGCATGCCGGCGTTGGCGTGGCTGGTGCCGAGCGCGGGCGCCGACTCGCGATCGATCACCATCACCTCGCAGCCTTCGCGCGCGAGGAAATACGCGCTGGCGACGCCCATCAGGCCGGATCCGATCACCACGACTCGCATTGCGTCAGCCTTCCTTGAACACTTTGTACGCGCCGATGGTCAGCACCGGGATCACCAGGATCGCGATGAAGAACCAGGTGAGCCAGCCGTAGCCTTTCGCGATCAGGCCGACCAGCCCGATCGCGTTCGCGGCGAACACCGAGACGATCAGCACCGACAGCGACAGGGCAGGGCGCAACGCGCGCGGCATCGCGCGGCCGCGTTCGTCGTAGAGCTTGGCGACGCGCTCGTTGATCGCGTGCAACAACGCCGTGCCGGTCTTCACGAGCACGCCGAACAGCACGATCTGGAACAAACCCTGGAACCACGGCGCATTGAATTGCGCGAGCAGGAAATTGGTCGGCACGTGCTGCTCGCCGATCTGCGGATAGAACGCCATCATCGCGACGAACAGCGCGACCCCCGGCAGCATCGCGATCGGCCCGCCAAGCAATCCGGCCGCGAGCGCCTCGCGGCGACGCGTCGCGTGACGGATCGTGAAGAACACTGCCGGGATGCACGACATGTTGTAGCCGGCGTAGCGGATCCCAGCGAGCAGCCAGCCGTCGGGCGTCGGCGATGTCCCGAAGCTGTATTCGATGCGCTCGCCGAACTGCGAGAACGTCCACGCGATGATCGCGACGTAGAGCGCGTAGAGCAGGAATGCCCACAGCGCGAGCACTTTCTCGATGACGCTCGAGCCGAAGAACACGAGGAAGCCGATCAGCGCCATCAGCAGCAGCGTGCCGGTGATCGTCGGCCAGCCGAAGCTCTCGTGCGCGACTTCGCCCGCCGCCGCGCCGAGTACCGCGAGCACGAGGATCAAGAGCGCGAAGTAAGCGATCTCGAACAGGAACCACGCGCGCCCGAGCAGCACGATGAAGAACGATCGGTAGTCGTAGCTCTGCGTCATGCGCACGAGCTCGAACGAGATCGCGAGCACGGCGCTCCACACGATCATCGTGACGATCATTCCGTAGACGCCGCCGATCGGGCCGGACGGCGCGAAGAATTCGATCAGCTCTCGGCCAGTCGAGTAGCCACCGCCGATGACGACCGCCATGAAGATGAGGCCGGGCAGGAGATAGCGGTTGAACAGCGTCATGGGTTCGCGCGGCGGTCGAACGGTTTTGGCGGGGGACGGCCAAAAGAGCCTTCCCTGGCCGCCTCGTCGCCCGCCATCCCTGGCGGTCGAACGCCCCCGCCAAAACCGTTCAACCACCGCGATCCGATGTCGGCGGTGGTGGGAGAGGGAAAAGCGACACGGCGGTGGTCGGATGCGCCACCGAGCCTCGCTGGCTGACGGCTGAATGGCTTCGGCGGGGGCGTATGCGGCCAGGGACGGCCGCATACGAGCTCCAGGGAAGGAATTTTCAGGCGTCCCCCGCCGGAGCCGTTCAGCCGGCAGCCGCACCGAGCGCGTTCAGTGCCCGACATAACCCGGCCCACGCAACACGTGCCCCGGCTTCGCACCGGTGTGCTCGCCGTTCTCGACGACGACGACTCCGTTCACGAGCACATCGTCGATGCCGCTCGGATACACGAACGGATTCTCGAACGTCGACTCGTCCTTGATCTTGTCGAGATCGAAGATCGTGACGTCGGCCCACATCCCTTCGCGGATCACGCCGCGATCGGCGAGTCCCATGCGCGCTGCGGGCCACGACGTCATCTTGCGGATTGCGTCGGGCAGGGTGAGCACGCCGCGCTTCTTCACGTATTCGGCGATCACGCGCGGGAACACGCCGTAGCTGCGCGGATGGCGCAGGCCGAGCGCGTCGACCTGGCCGTGATCGGCGGCGGCGGCGTCGCTTCCGATCGCGACCCACGGCGCCTTGAGCGCGGTCTCGATGTCGCGCTCGTCCATCATGAAATAGAGACCCATCGCGCGATTCGGCCGCGCGGCGATGACGATGTCCCACGCGACGTCCGCGGGATCCTGATGCAGCCCCTTGCCGATCTCCGCGAGCGACTTGCCTTTGTATTGCTCGTATTTCTCCGCGTGCGGATCGGCGAGCACGATGTGCTCCCAGCCGCCGCACGCTTCGACGAGATTCGACCAGCCCGGCAGCGATCCCTTCGCGAGGTCCTTCTTGGCCCGCGCACGCACCGCAGGATCCTTCAGCTTCTCGACGCCTTTTTCGTAGCCGTCGGCGTAGACCCAGCTCGGCGCGGTGACGTCGAGACCGGTTCCGCCTGCGGGATAAACGTACATGTCGGCGGCGATGTTGACGCCGCGACCGCGCGCGTCGTCGATCAGCTTGACCGCCTGCGGCATGATCTTGCCGAAGCCGGGCGCGTAGGCGGCCTTGAAATGGAACACCTCGCCCTGCACGCCGCCCTTCTCGCTGATCTCGATCACTTCGTTGATCGCCTTCAGCAGGTCCTTGCCTTCGTCGCGGATGTGGCTCGCATAGATGCCCTTGTACTTCGACGCGACCTTGGCGAGCTCGATCAATTCCTCGGTGGTCTGGAACGACGACGGCGGATAGATCAGCGCCGTGGTGATGCCGAACGCGCCGCCCTGCATCGCGCGCGCGACGTGGTCCTTCATCTTCTCCATCTGCTCGCGTGTGGGCTTGCCGTCGCCGTCGCCCATCACCTCGACGCGCGCCTGCGTCGCGCCGTAGTAGGTGCCGAAGTTCATCGAGATGCCCTGCTTCTCGAGCTTCGCGAAATACGCGCCGATGCCCTCGGGCGGAATCTGATCGCCCTGGCCCTGCTCGGTCATCATCGCGCCGGTCGACGGGAAGCCGCCTTCGCCCGCGATGCCGGTGGTGACGCCCATCTTCACCTTGTTCTCGGCGAGCCCGTTGTGCGCGAGCTGATCGCCGGACTGATCCATCATGTCGACCCAGCCCGGCGAGACGTACTTGCCGCTCGCGTCGATCTCTTTCTTCCCACGCTCGCGGATCAAGCCGACCTTCGCAAAGCGACCGTTCTTGATGCCGACGTCCGCAGCGATCCACGGATTGCCGGCGCCGTCGAGCACGCGGCCGTTGCGGATGACGATGTCGTAGTCGCCCGGATTGCTGGCGCTCGGCATCTGCGCGCAGGCGACGAGCAGCATCGTGGTCATTCCCGCGAAGGCGGGAATCCAGTTCTTCATTGCGCGACGAAAACTGGATGCCCGCCTACGCGGGCATGACGAGTGCGACTTCATCGTCAACCCCAATTCGCCGCCAGCAGCCGGCGGAAGTTGCCGCCGAGGATCGCGACGATGTTGTCGTCGCTGTACTTGCGGCGGATCAGCGCTTCGGTGAGGTCGTAGACCTTCTTTGGATGATTGAAGCCGTCGGTGTCGATCTTGTCGCGGAACGCGTAGCTCGCCTTGTAGCTGCCTTTCAGCATTTTGAGGAACGGCTCGGGCTTGACGTCGTAGCCGTAGAGATCGGCGTCGCTGCCGATGCCGACGTGCTCGATGCCGACCAGCTTCTTCACGTGATCGATGTGATCGACCATGTGCTCGATCGTCGTCGGCTCCTTGTCGCGCACGAACATGCGCACGCCGGTGATGCCCATGACGCCGCCGGCCTTCGCCATCTTCCTGATCGCTTCGTCCGTCTTGAGGCGCGGGTGATTGACGAGCTTGCGGCAGTTCGAATGCGTGATCGCGACCGGCTTGGTCGAGAGGTCGAACGCCTCGAGCGTCGTCTTCTCGCCGCAGTGCGAGACGTCGACGACCATGCCGACCTCGTTCATCTTCTTGATGATCGCCGCGCCGAAGTCGGTGATGCCGCAGTCCTCGCGCTCGGTCGAGCCGCAGCCGATCAGGTTCTGCGCATTGTAGGTGAGCTGGCTGACGCGCTGGCCGAGATCCCAGAAGGTCTTCACGTCGTCGGGCTTGTGGAAGTGCTCGGCATTCTGGATGCCGAACATCACGCCGACCTTGCCCGACGCGGTGACGCCGTCGAGGTCGGCGACGGTCGCGATGCGCTGGAAATCGTTGCGATAACGGTTGGTGAACGCGTTGAGATCGGCGAAGTAGGCCAGCGCGTCCTCGCGCGATCCGCCCATGCCGATCGAGTGATGGAACACCTTGATGCCCGAGCCGTGGAAATCGGCGAGCTCTTTCGCCGTCATGCCGTCCTTCGCATGGAACCAGCGCTCGTAATCCTCGTCGGTCATGGTCAGCACGCCGAGCATGTCGATGACGAGCGAGCGGTTGACCAGATCGATCGCGCGATTCGAATAGCGCGTGTCGTCGGCGGCGAACACGCGATACGCGTTGCGATTGATCATCGGCGCGAAGAACAGCGCGCCGGTTGCAGCCGCGCCCTTGAGCAGCCTGCGGCGGGAGAGAGCCATGGTCGTTACCCGAAGTGGTAGCCGATGAGGTTGAAGAAGTTCAGCGTGACGAGGAAGGCGACGCTCATCGCCGCGATCACCGTGTATTGCAGCTTGCCGTAGAACGTCCACGCGCTGTTGCCCCACATGCGCAGCGCGGCCCAGACGACGAGGAGCGTGAGCGGGATCGCGATCAGCGGCAGCGCGAGCGCGACCTTGAACGTCATCGGCCAGCCGTAGGCAAGATTGTCGAGCGCGATCGCAATGCCCGCGAGCGCCGTGACGAGGAACGCGAGATCGATCAGGCCGACCAACGCCGCGAGCCCGCGCGCGCGTCGCGACGCGGGATCGAGATCGCGCTTGCGATTGCGCAGCCAGCTGACGATCGCGACGACGAAGCACAGCGTCGCGAATCCGAGCACGAACAAGTGCCACGCGCTCGTCTGGTACCAGCGCAGCTTGTACGCCGGATGGAACTGCAGGTAGCCGACGAGATCGCTGACGTTGCCTTTCTCGTCCCGGATGAACGCGATGGTCTGGCTGTGATCGAGACGACGGAATACGTCCGGCGCGATCTCGACGTACTGATCGGCGAGCTCGTCGGCGAGCGCGAGCTTCACCACGAGCGTGTTCTGCTCGGTCGGCGTCACGATCATGTCGAGCTGCGGCGCGGCGATCTTCTCGGCGGTCGTGTACGAATGGCGGCGCACGCGATAGCGCCCGGCGTATTGCTCGGCCCGCTTCGCAAAATCGTCGGGCGGCTTCACGACCGGAATGCGCGCCGGGAAATAGCGATCCATGAAGGCCTGGATCAGGTCATCGCGCTGCGAGAACGCCGTCGACGACGCCGACGAGTTGTAGGAGACGAAGACGCCGACGTTCTCGTCGGGCAGTAGCCAGAGATCGGAGTGGAAGTAGGCGAGGTCGCCGCCGTGGCCGATGATGCGACGGCCGTTGATCCAGCTCTCGTAGAAGCCGAGCCCGCTGCCGTTGACGTGCGGATCGGGGCTGAACACGCGCGAGTGCATGAGCTTCGCTGTGTTCTCCTGCAGGATGCGCGCGCCGTCGAGCTCGCCGTTGTTCAGGTGCGCGATCATGAACTTCGCCATGTCGGTGGCAGTGCTCGACAGGTTCCCCGCCGGCCCGGTGTTCATCCACTCGAACTTCTGCGCCTTCGGCGCGAAGTTCTCGTAGCTGTAGCCGATCGACAGGCGATCGAAGAGATCCTTCGGCAGCGGCTGACGGAACGTCGAGGACGTCATGCGAAGCGGCGCGAAGATGTTCTTCTCGATGTATTCCTCGTACGGCATGCCCGAGAGCGTCGCGACGATGTGGCCCGCGAGCGCCGCGCCGTAATTCGAGTAGGCGGAGTGATCGCCGTGGCTGAAGTCGGTGGTCGGCGCCCAGATGCGGTGCGGCACGTGCTCCTTCAGCACTTTCGCGAGCGGCTGCAGATGCGCTTCGTCGGGCGCGTCGTCATAGCCGACGCCGCCGTCCTCGAAGCCGGCCGTGTGCGTCATCAGGTTCTTGATGGTGACCGGCTGGTCGAACGTCGACGGGATCTTGAAGTCGGTGAGGTAGTCGTTGACGTCGCCGTCGAGCCTGAGCTTGCCTTGCTCGACGAGCTGCATCACCGCCGTCCAGGTGAAGAGCTTCGAGATCGACGCGGGCTCGAACAGCGTCTTCTCCGCATCGACCGGCGTCCGCTTCGAGAGATCCGCGAAGCCGTAGCCCTTTTCGAAGTAGAGCTTGCCGTCCTTCACCACTGAGATGGTCGCGCCGGTGATGTGCTGCGCCTGCAGATGCGCAGCCATCACACCGTCGATGAAGTGCTCGAGCTCCTCGGCGCCGCGCAGTCCGGCGTTTTCCGTGATCGGCTCCGCCGACGCGCCGGGAATCGTCGCGTACTCGAGCGATGCGGAGCTCGCCGCCGTAGAGGCGACGAGCCCGATCGCAAACGCCGCGAGCTTCACGTGAACTTGTAGCCGATCAGGTTCCAGAAGTTGAGCGACCAGAGCACGAGCGCGCCCATGATCGCGATGACGTAGTACTGGAAGCGGCGCCAGCGCGTCCACGGCTCGACGCGCCACACGCGCGCCGCGAAGTAGAGCGTGCCGAGCGTGAACGGGATTGCGATCAGCGCCAGCGTCAGCGCAAGCTTGATCGTCCCGGTCCACTCGAAGCCGTCGTCTTCCATCGACGACACGGCGACGACGAGGATCGCCACGAACGCGAGATTGAGCAGACCGTTCAGCGCAGCCGTGCGGCGCGCCATGCGCGTGCCGTCGGTCGCTTGGCCATCCGCTCGCCAATGCCGCAGCGCGCTGCCGATCGCGATGAGGAAGCACAGCGCGCCGAAGCCCAGGATGAGCTGGTGCAGCGTCGGGTTCTGGTACCACTTCAGGCGATACGCGCCGATGAACGGGACGCCGAGCGGATTCTCGATGTACTGCGCCTGACCGTTCTCGTCGCCGGCGAACGCGATCATCTGATCGCCGTCGAGCTCGCGGAAGACGTCGGGCTTCACCTCGACCCACTGCGTCGACGGCTCCACGCCGCCGAAGCTCACGATCAAGGTGTTCTTGTCGGTCGGCACCACCTTCACAGCGCCGAACAGGTTGATCACCTTCTCGATGCGCGTGTAGTTGTGGCGATTGAACGAGTAGGTGCCGGCGTAGCGCGCGACGCGGCTCTTGAAGTCGTCCGGCGCCTTCACCTGCGGCAGCTTGGCGGGGAAGTAGCGATCCATGAACGCGTGCAGCACGGAGCTGCGCATCGGGATGTGCGCGGAGGGCAGCGTGTTGTACGACATGAAGATGCCGACGTTCTCGTCGACGAGCAGCTGCATGTCGGAATGGAAGTAGCCGGTGTCGCCGCCGTGGCTGATCATCCGGTAGCCGTTGACGTAGGTCTCGTAGAAGCCGAGCGCCGAGCCGCTGATCATCGGATTGAGGCCCAGGCTGCGCTTGTGCATCAGCTTCGCGGTTTCCTCCTTGAGGATCCGCTGACCGTTGTATTCGCCGTTCTGCAGGTGCGCGATCATGAACTTCGCCATGTCGGTCGACGTCGACGACATGCAGCCCGCGGGCGCGATGTTGTGGAAGAGCTCGAAGTCCTTCTTCTTGAACGCGCCGTTGGCGAACACGTAGCCGTTCGACATGCGGGGCGCGAGATTCGCCGGCAACGGCTCACGGAAGGTCGACGAGTCCATGCCGAGCGGCGCGTAAATGTTCCTCTCGATGTATTCGTCGAACGGCACGCCCGACACGTTCTCGACGATCAGGCCCGCGAGCGCGGCGCCCCAGTTCGAGTACGACGCCTGCGTGCCGCCGTTGAAGTCGGTCAGCGCGGGACGCACGCGATTCGGCATGTGCTCGGCGAGGAACTTGTTCAGCGGCTCGAGCTTCTCCGGCTTCTTCACCACGATGCCGAATCCCGAATCCTCGAGCCCTTCGGTGTGCGTGAGCAGGTTGCGCACCGTGATCGGCCCGCCGAATTTCTCCGGGATCTGGAACTTGATGTACTTGTTCACGTCCGCGTCGAGATCGACCTTGCCTTGCTCGACCTGCTGCATCAGCGCGGTCCAGGTGAACAGCTTCGACGTCGAGCCGGGACGGAACAGCGTGTCTTCGGCGACGACGGGCTTTTGCGCCTCGACGTCGGCGTAGCCGTAGCCTTTCGCGAGCAGCAGCTTGCCGTCCTTCACCACCGAGATGGTCATGCCGGCGAGGTGCTGCCACTTGAGCTGATCGGCCATCACGCCGTCGAGGAACGTCTCGAGGTCCTCCTTGGTCAGCGGATGCCCCGCGCCTTTCTGCGGCTCGGGGCTCGCGCCGGGGATCCACTGATGCGGCGCGACGTCGGTGTTGAAGCCGTCGGCCGCCGCGCTGCCGGTCATCAACGACAGCGTCGTCGCGGCGACGAAAACGAAGCCTTTGACACTCCTCATGTCATCTCCCCCTCTTGGTTGTCGCCGCTTGGCGCGGCGATCGATCACGGATCAGCCGAACCTGAAGCCCAGCAGGTTCCAGAAATTGAGCGACCACAGGAACGCCGCGCTCGACAGCGCGATCACCGTGAACTGCGTGCGGCCGTAGCCTGTCCAGAAGCGGTTGCGCCACGCCTTGAGCGCGAACCAGAGCACCGCTGCGGTGAGCGGGATGCAGATCAGCGGCAGCCACAGCGCGGTGTGGAAGAGCCACGGCAGGCCGTAGACGATCTCGTTCATGTCGCGCAGCGACGCGATCGGCACGATCAGCCCGACGAGGAACAGGATCTGCAGCAGGCCGAGCAGGCCGGCGATGCGGCGCGCGCGCAGCGCGCTCGGATCGCCTTCGCGATCGCGCTTCCAGTTCCTGAGCGCGGACACGAGCGCGATGATCGAGCACAGGATCGCGAGCCCGATGATGAAGTAGTGGAACGCGCCGGTCTCGAACCACTCGAGCTTGGTCGCGGCGATGAACGCAAACGGTCCGACGACGTGCGTGCGGCCGTCGGGTCCGTCGACGAACGACATCGTGGTGTCGTCGTCGACCGCGCGGAACGTGCCCGGCGCCACTTCGACGAACTGCGCGCCACCCGCGCCGAGACCGGAGACGAACAGGCGGTTCTCGTCGGCGAGCGGCACGACCTTCATGTCGCCGAACATCGCGAACATCTTCTCGACCTTGGTGTACGAATGCCGGTTCGCGCGATAGGTGCCGGCGTACTTCGCGACGTGCTGCAGGAAATCGTCGGGCGATTTCACCTGCGGCAGCTTCGCCGGGAAGTAGCGGTTCATGAACTGCTTGATCAGGTCGCCGCGGTTGTCGATCGGCAGGCTGCCGGCCGTGTTGTAGGAGACGAAGATGCCGACGTTCGCCTCGGGCAGCAGGACCATGTTGGTGTGGAAGAACAGCAGATCGCCGCCGTGACCGATCAGGCGGCGGCCGTTGACGTACTCCTCGTAGAAGCCGAGGCCCGAGCCGGCGACGTGCGGGCTCGGGCTGAACTGCCGCGCGTGCATCAGCTTCGCGGTCTCTTCCTTGAGGATGCGCTGACCGTTGAACTCGCCGTTCTGCAGGTGCGCGATCATGAAATTCGCCATGTCGTTCGCCGTCGCGCTCATGCAGCCGGCCGGGCCGAAGCTGTGCACCAGCTCGAAGTCGTGACCCTTGAACACGCCGCGCTCGAAGCTGTAGCCGACCGACATGTGCGGCGCCAGCTCCGCGGGCAGCGGCTCGCGGAACGTCGACGACTTCATGCCGAGCGGCTGCAGGATGTTCTTGTCGATGTAATCGTCGAACGGCATGCCGGAGACGTTCGACACGATGAGGCCCGCGAGCGCCGCGCCCCAGTTCGAGTATGACGCGGTCGTGCCGTCGTTGAAGTCGGTGATCGCCGGCTTCACGCGGGTCGGGATGTGCAGGCCGAGCGCCTTGTCGAGCGGCACGAGGTCTTCCGGCTTGCGCGCCATCAGATAGCCGAGCGCGCCGTCCTCGAGCCCCGGCGTGTGCGTCATCAGGTTGCGCACGGTGATCGGATGATCGAACGTGCTCGGCACCTTGAACTGCGTGACGTACTGATTGACGTCGGCGTCGAGATCGATCTTGCCTTGCTCGACCTGCTGCATCACCGCGGTCCAGGTGAACAGCTTCGACGTCGAGCCCGGGCGGAACAGCGTCGTCGCCGGATCGACCGGCGTCTGCTTGTCGACGTCGGCGTAGCCGTAGCCCTTCGAGAAGAACAGCGCTCCGTCCTTCACCACCGACACGGTGATGCCGGCGATGTGGTGCTCCTTCATCTGCGCGTTGAGGATGCCGTCGAGGAACGCCTCGAGATCCTCCTTGCTCCTCAGGCCGACGCCTTCCGTGGCCGGCACGGGGCTCGCGCCGGCGATCGGCTGATAGTCGGACGCCGCGGCGGACGCGCCCGTCGCGAACGCGGCGGCAGTGCACGCGAGCAGGAACTTGCGGATCGTGTTCATGGGGGTACCGGTTGTGCGGAAGCGCCTGATTCTGACGGCGCGGAAGGACTGGCTCCGGCCGCAGGTTGAACGGTCGGATCCTGCGGTTGAGCGGTCGATTCGGCGGGCTGGGGCGCCGGCGAAACCGGCGGCACGACTTGCGGCAGCGGCGGTGATGGCGGCGGCGGTGGCGGCGACGACAGCGGGATCTGGAAGCCGGCGCTGAAGATCCAGTCGCGGTAGTACGACGGCTGGCCTTCCTCGCGCGGCGGCATCTGGAAATCGCCGCGCGTGCGGATCTCGAAACGCAGGTTGAGCTTGCGCTCGGCGATCAGGATCGGATGGCGATAGCCGAAGCCGAGGTCGCCGATGATGCCGCTGCCGGTCTTGAAGTGCAGCGCCGGCAAATTGGTCTCGGAAACGGCGCCGATGGCGAACACGCCGTAGAGCCGCGACAGGATCTCCTCGTCGGCGAACGGGCCGTAGATCAGCGCGATCTGGCCGCCGGCGAGCTGCGCGTTGTACTTCTTCATCGTCGTGAAGATGCCGGCGACTTCGATCGAAGCGACCTTGCCGTGATGACCGAACGCGAGCGTCACGCCCTTGCCGTTGCCGACGCCGCGCTGATCGTCCATGTTGGTCAGGCCGAACGACGACGCCACGTACCAGCCCGGTGTCTGCGGATCGTTCTTCGCCGGCTCGCTGGCAAGCGCGGGCGCCGCGACGGCGAGGGCAGCCAGCGTCCAGAGCGCGCGCTTCACTGGAAGCGCACCGTCACGCTGCCGACCAGCGTGCGTGGAGTGATGTAGTGCCACACCTCGATCGGATCGCCGCTGACGACGTTGGTGAGCTGCTGGTGCGTGGCGACGCCGCGCCTGTCGGTGATGTTGTTCACGCCGAACGAGAGCTCCGGCTGGAAACGCGAGTCGCGCTTGGCGATGACGAGGAGCGCGTCGAGCGTGCTGTAACCGCCGATCGTGCCCGTCTGCGGTGTCGCATCCGGCGACTCGCCGATGAACGCATGCGTGAGCGTCGGGCCGACGCTCCAGCCGAAGATCGGCGCTTCATAGGCGACGACGTTGGCCATCTGGAATTTCGGCGAGCCGGGCAGGCGCGTGCCGGGCGGCACGTCGACGCCGTTGATCGTCTCGCCGACGTCGGTCACCGCGTTGGCGAACGTGAAGCTCGACTGCAAGCGAGCGCCGCGGAACGGCACCACTTCGAACGCCGCTTCGACGCCGGTGGAGTGCGCATGGCCGACGTTGGCGATCACCGTCAATTGCAGGTTGGTGACGAGGTAGGGGATGGCGACGCTGAGTTGCAGGTCCTTCCAGTCGAGATAGAAGGCGGTCAGGTCGAAATGCAGCCGATGGTTCCACCAGTCGGTGCGCAGGCCCGACTCGTAGTTCCACAGCTTGCTCGACTTGTACGGGCCGAACGAGAAGCCCGCGTTGTTCGCCGACTGCTCGAATCCGGGCGCCGGCGGGTTGATCTGGATGCCGCCGAACTGGAAGCCCTTCGCCGCGAGCCAGTACCACTGCACGTGCTGGTTGTGGATGTAGCGCACCGACAGCTTCGGATTGAGACCGTTGGCCGTGTCGGTGAAATGTCCGGGGCCGCAGAACTGGCCCATGAAGAACACCGCTTCCTGCGCGCCGCACAGATTGGTGTCGGCCTTGAGGCCCGTCTGGTAGCGCCGCGCGCCGGCGGTGACTTCCCAGTGCTCGTTCAGGCGCGCGGTGACCTCGCCGAACAGCGCCTTCTCCGTCGCGAGCTGCGTCGCCGTCGCGAACACCTGCGCCGTGTCCTGCCGCACGGTGTCGACCTGGTCGGGACTGGTGGGATCGGGCATGTCGGGCCCGAGATAGGTGAACTGCATGTTCGGCGAATTGGCGTAATGCAGATAGGAAACGCCGACGAGCCACTCGAACATGCCGGTGCCGGTTTCGGGCGAGGACAGGCGGAACTCCTGCGTCCATCCGCGCACGTCGTCGAGCGTGGTCGTCACGTACTCGATCTGATTCTGGTCGCCGAGGCCGAAGCCCCACTCGGCGTGGATGTCGGTGGCGTTGTGCTTCGTCATCCGGTTGGTCGAGGACAAGAGCTTCGCCCAGTCGAAATCGTAAGTGACGAGCAGATTGCCGCCGCCGAAGTCGTGCTGGCGCGGACTCGCGAACGGGAAGTTGTCGCTGGCGAGCCCGCCGGGCCGGTCGGTGAGGCCGAAGTCGTTGTCGTGGGTGCGCTGCATGAAATAGAACGCCGAGACTTTCAGGCGATCGACCGGCTGCCAGGCTGCGAGCACGCGGCCGCCGTATTGCCGGATCCAGTCGGCGTCGGGCTCGTCGCGAAGCTTGCCGCTGCACACCTGCGTGCCGCTGATGTCGATCGGCAGCGTCACCGGGCCGGGCAACTGCCCGAGCTGGTGCGAGAGGATGTTGAGCGTCGCCGGGATCGCGTGCGGCGTCGAGCTCGGCAGCACCGGCGTGCAATTGTCGGCGCTCATGTCGTAGATGCCCGGCTGCTTGCGATACAGGCCGACGGCGCGGAAGGCGAGCGTGTCGCCGATCGGGATGTTGAGCGCCACCGCCGACGTCGTGCTGACGCCGCCGGCTTCATACGTGCTTCCGACCGTTTCCGAAAGCTTGGCCTGCCACACGGAGAAGTGCGGCTTCTCGACGATGTAGCGGATCGCGCCCGCGAGCGCGCCGGAGCCGAACAGCGTGCCTTGCGGACCCTTGAGCACCTCGACGCGCTCGAGGTCGAACGGATTCATGTCGGGGAACGACGACGTCGCGAAGAGATCGGCGAAGGGCATGTCTTCGAGGTAGACGCCGGTCGGCGTCTGCGTGACGCCGAAGCCGATCTGGCTCGCGATGCCGCGGATGATCGGCAGGCTTTCCTCGGGATCGCCCTGATCCATGTAGGCGACGCCGGGCACGAGCTTCAGGTAGTCGGACATGCTTTGCGCGTGCATCTTCTCGAGCTGATCGCCGCGCAGCGCGTTGACGCTGCCGGGGATGTCGCGCTGCGACTTCGCGCGCTTGGTCGAGGTGACGACGACTTCCTCGAGCTTCACCGCGCCTTGGTCTTCATCCGGCAACGGTGCGGGAATCGTCTGTTGTGCGCTTGCCGGCTGCGCAGCGGGCTCCGCCGGCGGCGGCGTATCGGCTGGTGGTTGCGCTTCCTGCGCGTGCACGGGCAGGCAGAGCGCGGCGAGGATCGCCACGGCAGGGCCACCCATTCCCTTCGTTCGCTCCATGCGATGGATCTCCCCGACGCAGCGACTCTGTTTATCGTATACGATAATTTCCTCGCAAGGTGGAAAAAATGGCTAGGGACGACGCGACCGTTTCCGACCGCATCATGGCGTGGGTGCGCCAGTCGATCTCCGAATGCGAGCTCAAGCCCGGCCAGCCGCTGCGCCAGGACCACATCGCGAGGAAATTCCGGACCAGCAAGCCGCCAGTGCGCGAAGCGCTGCGCCGGCTCGAAGCGCAGGACTACGTGTCGTTCGAAGCCAATCGCGGCTTCTTCGTGAAGCGCTTCACGCGCGAGGAGATCCTCGATCTGTTCGAGATGTGCTCGATCTTCGAAGGCCACGCGATCGCGACCGGCGCCTCGCGCATGACCCGCGCCGAGCTGCTGGGACTCGACCACTGCGTGAAGCGCATCGTCGAGGCGCGCTCGGTGGTGGACCTGCTCAAGGCCGACGGCGCCTTCCACATGGGCCTGATGAGCGGCGTGCGCAATAAGACGATTCAGCAGCGGATCGAAGACTTCCACGCCTACTTCCGGATGTATTACCACGCGATGCCGCAATCCGAGCTGCCGCGTCCCGTCGAGACCTACCGGATCGTCGTGAGCGATCTGCGCAACGGCAACATCCTCGCCGCCAGCGCGCGCATCGAAGTGCACCTGCTCGATCAGGGCCGCAAGGTCGCCGCGCTGGGTGACAAGTGAGCGCCACTTGGTTCGGTCATCCGCGCGGATTGACCATCCTGTTCCTCACCGAGATGTGGGAGAAGTTCTCCTTCTTCGGCATGCGCGCGCTGCTCGTCTACTACATGACGAAGCAGCTCCTCTTCGCGCAGGGCAAGGCGTCGATCATCTACGGCATCTATACCGGCGTCGTGTATCTGACGCCGATCATCGGCGGCTGGATCACCGATCGTTATCTGGCGCGCCGCACTGCGGTCATCATCGGCGGCGCGGTGATGGCGGCCGGACATTTCATGATGGCCTTCCCGCCGCTGCTCTACCCGGCGCTCGCGACGATCGCGATCGGCAACGGCCTTTATCTGCCGACGCTGCCGAGCCAGATCCGCGCGCTCTACGCGCCGGGCGACGCGCGCGGCAGCATCGCCTACAGCATCTATTACGTCGGCATCAATCTCGGCGCGTTCCTCGCGCCGTTCATCTGCGGCACGCTCGGCGAGGTCTATGGCTGGCACTGGGGATTCGGTGCCGCCGGCGTCGGCATGCTCGCGGGACTGTGCATCTACGTCTTCGGCCGGCCGTACTTGCCGGAGGATCCGCGCGAAGCGCCGAAGGAAGCACGCGCGCCGCTGCCGCCGTTCGACGCCGCCGCGCGCTCGCGCTTCGCGTTCTTCGTGCTGATCGTGTTCATCGTCATCGTGTTCCGCAGCGCCTACGAGCAGATCGGCAACACGCTCGCGCTGTTCGCCGACGCCGGCACCAATCGCTCGATCGGCGGCTGGACGATCCCGATGACGTGGTTCCAGTCGATCAATCCGTTCATCGTGTTCCTGTTGACGCCGTTCCTCGTGCGCCGCTGGACTCGCCAGTCGCAGCGCACGGGGCGCGACGTGCCGCATCTGCGGCGCATGGCCAGCGGCGCGACGATCGTCGCAGCGTCGTATCTGATGCTCGCGATCGCGGCGCTGATCTCGGATCGATCGAGCGCGCTGGTGCTCGCGACGTTCATGATCCTGATGACCGTCGGCGAGCTGCACATCCTGCCGGTCGGTCTCGGCATGTTCGGCAAGCTGGCGCCCAAAGGCTTCGAGGCGAGCGCGATCGCGCTGTGGTTTTCCGCGGGCGTGGTCGGCAATCTGCTGGCGGGCGCGCTCGGCACGCAGTGGTCCGCGCTGTCGCATCCGCAGTTCTTCACCCTGGTCGCGGCGATCGCGTTTGCGTCGGCCGCCGCGCTCTTCATCGTCGATCGGAGAAGTGCATCGTGAACATTCGCAGATTTGCGTTGTCGTCCGTTGCCGCGGCCAGCCTGATCGCGTGCTCGGCGGCGCCGGAGCGCAAGGACTCCACGCACGCGGACCTGATCATCCGCAACGGCGTGATCTACGACGGCAGCGGCGGTGCGCCGATCCGCGGCGACGTCGCGATCCGCGGCGATCGCGTCGTGCAGGTCGGCGATCTCGCGCAGTGGAAGGCGGGCAAGGTGGTCGACGCGCAAGGCCTCGCGGTCGCGCCGGGCTTCATCAACATGCTGTCGTGGGCGACCGAGTCGCTGATCCAGGACGGCCGCGCGCTCTCCGATCTCAAGCAGGGCGTCACGCTCGAGGTGATGGGCGAGGGCAGCTCGATGGGCCCGGTGAACGAGGCGATGCGCAAGGAGGGTCAGGCGCAGCAGTCCGACATCAAGTACGAGATCACCTGGAAGACGCTCGGCGGCTATCTCGACTTCCTGGTGAAGAAAGGCATCTCGGTGAACGTCGCGTCGATGATCGGCGCCGAGACTGCGCGCACCTACGTGCTCGGACCGGTCGACAAGGTGCCGACACCGGACGAGCTCAAGCAGATGCAGGATCTGGTGCGCGAAGCGATGAACGAAGGCGCGCTCGGCGTCGGCAGCGCGCTGATCTACGCGCCCGGCACCTACGCGAAGACGCCGGAGGTCACCGCGCTCGTCGCTGCAGCTGCCGAATCCGGCGGCGGCTACATCTCGCACATGCGCAGCGAAGGCAACACGTTCCTCGAAGCGCTCGACGAGCTGATCGGCATCGGCAAGGCGACCGGCGCGCACGTCGAGGTCTATCACATGAAGGCCGCGGGCAAGAAGAACTGGCCGAAGATGAAGCAGGCGATCGCGCGCATCGAGCAGGCGCAGAAGGAGGGCGTCGACGTCAGCGCCAACATGTACACCTACACGGCCGGCGCGACGGGCTTGAACGCGACGATGCCGACGTGGGTGCAGGAAGGCGGCCTCGACACCTGGATCGAGCGGCTGAAGGACAAGAAGATCCGCAAGAAGGTGATCAAGGAGATGCGCACGCCCACCGACAAGTGGGAGAACCTGATGATCGCCGCGGGCTCGCCGTCGCGCGTCCTGCTGGTCGGCTTCAAGTCCGACAAGCTGAAGCCGCTCACCGGCAAGACGCTCGCCGAAGTCGCGAAGATGCGGCACACCTCGCCGGAAGACACGGTGATCGACCTGATCCTCGAGGATCACAGCCCGATCGGCACGGTGTACTTCCTGATGTCGGAGGACAACGTGAAGCTCGGCCTGTCGCAGCCCTGGGTGAGCCTCGGCTCCGATGAAGGCGGCCTCGCGCCGGAAGGACCGTTCCTGCTCTCGCAGCCGCATCCGCGCGCGTACGGGAATTTCGCGCGCTTCCTCGGCAAGTACGTGCGTGACGAGAAAGTGGACACGCTGCCGAGCGCGATCCATCGCCTGACGTCGCTGCCGGCCAAGAACTGGAAGCTCACCGATCGCGGCTGCCTGCGCGAGGGCTGCTTCGCCGACGTCGTCGTCTTCGATCCCGCGACGATCGCGGATCACGCGACGTTCGACAAGCCCGCGCAGTTCGCGACCGGCGTGCGCGACGTGTTCGTCAACGGCGAGCAGGTCCTGAAGGACGGCGAGCCCACCGATGCGCGACCGGGACAAGTCGTGCGCGGCCCTGGATACAAGAAGGCGAAGCGCTCATGAGTCGACGGTTGTCGGTCCACCGCACCGCGTGGACATCGAAGCGGCCGTTCCGGATCACCGGCCTGGAATGGACCCAGTTCGACTCCGTCGTCTGCGAGATCGAGCAAGGCGGCGTGATCGGCCGCGGCGAGGCGCTCGGCGTCTACTATCTCGACGAGACCGTCGCATCGATGGAAGCGCAGATCGAAAGCATCGGCGATCGTATCTGCGCCGGCGTTTCGCGCGACGAGCTGCAGTCGCTGCTCCCGGCCGGTGGCGCGCGCAACGCGGTCGACTGCGCGCTGTGGGATCTCGAAGCGCAGCAGAAGAAGACGTCGGTGTGGGCGCTCGCCGGCGTGAAAGCCGACACCGTGGAGACGGTCTACACGATCGGCCTCGAGGACGATCCCGCCGAGATGGCCGCGAAGGCCGCGGCGGCGAAACCTCTCACGCTCCTGAAAGTGAAGCTCAACGGCGATCGGCCGGTCGAGCGCATCGATGCGATCCGCAAGGCGCGGCCCGACGCGCGCATCGTCGTCGACGCGAATCAGGGCTTCACGTTCGACCAGCTGCGCGAGGTCGCGCCGAAGCTCGGGCAGCTGGGCGTGCTGATGATCGAGCAGCCGCTCAAGCGCGGCGGCGACGCGGAGCTCGAAGGCTATCGATCCCCAGTGCCGCTGTGCGGCGACGAGTCGTGCCTGCATCGCGGCGAGCTCGAGGCCGCGACGCGGCGCTATCAGATGATCAACATCAAGCTCGACAAGACCGGCGGGCTGACCGAAGCGCTGCTGCTCGCCAAGGCAGCGCGCGAGCGCGGCCTCGGGCTGATGGTCGGCTGCATGGGCGGCAGCTCCCTCGCGATGGCGCCCTCGCACGTCGTCGCGCAGCTCTGCAAGTTCGTCGACATCGACGGGCCGCTGCTGCAGAAATGGGATCACCTGGACGGCCTGCGCTACGAGCAGGGCAAGGTGTCGGTCGGGTCGCGGCCATTCTGGGGCAACGCCGGGACGCGTTGACCGGCCCGGGAGCGCAGGCGAAAATGCGCGCCCCCGGACGCTTAGCTCAGTGGTAGAGCATCGCCTTCACACGGCGGGGGTCACAAGTTCGAGCCTTGTAGCGTCCACCAGAACAAAAAGGGCCAGCCAGGAACGGCTGGCCTTTTTGTTTTGAAGGGGAGGCACAAGGCGCTTAACTTGTGACCGCGTCACAAGTAGCGGCGATCGTCCGTGATCGCCGCCCTCGGGGCTCCCTTCGTTCGCTCAATTTCGCTCCCGGCGAAATTGTCGAGCCTTGTAGCGTCCACCAGACAAAAGACGGCCAGCCTTCAGTGCTGGCCGTTTTCGTTTGGCCATCAGAGTCGGATTTACTAGCGGGACGCGCGCGCCCCGGGACTAAGATGGGTCGTGGCACAGCGGTACATAAAGAGGGGGAGACCATGCTTCATCGCACAGCCGCTTTCGTCGCGGCGATTGCCGTTTCCAATGCGACGGTTGCCGCCGTGCTGCCGCCGCCGTCGCTGCCGCATCTGCCCGACGGTCAATGGATGCGCGGAGATCTCCATGTCCACGACGATCATTCCTCCGATGGCAGCGGGCCGCGCCAGGCGTTGAGCCAGGCCGCGCCCGGCAACAATGCCGTCAAGGATCAGATCGACTTCGCCGTCGCGCACGGCCTTCAGTTCCTGCCGCTGACCGATCACCGCACCTACGATCAGCACTACGATCCGCTGTGGGCGTCGGCGAATCTCCTGCTGATCCGCGGCGAAGAGGCGAATGGGAGTCCGCACGCGCTGGTGCACGGCGCGGTCGACTCGGTCGTGCAGGGCGCAAATCCGGCAGGACAGCCGGCGTTCGTGAATCTGCAGCAGTCGATCTGGGAAGCGCACGCGCAGGATGCGAACTGGATCACCGCGCATCCCGACGACGGCGAGACCAAGGACGACGGCTCGCCGAATCCGCGCGCGAGCGCGCTCGGCGTCGATCTCATCGAAGTGTGGAATCGCTCGAGCAACATCGACGCGGAAATGGCGTACGCGGAGGGCCGCTGGAACGCGGGCTATCGCACCGGCATCTCCGGCGCGAGCGACGATCACTTCATCGAAGTCTGGCCGGTCGCCGGACCGGGCATGCCGCTCACGTGGGTCTACGCACAGCCGCGCGAGCGCTCGGTGATCGATGCGCTGCGCTCCGGGCACACGACGATCTCCAGCGACGCCGTTGCGCCGCGACTGTCCCTCGAGGCCGATCTCAACTTCGACGGCGTCGCCGACGCGATGCAGGGCGACGAGCTCGTGCTGCCGCCGAACACGCGCGTGCAGCTCATCATCACCATCGAGCGTCCGCAGGGCGTGACGATCAATCTGTATCAGGCGCCGGGCAAGGCGGCGGGCGCTCCGCCGATCGAAGCCATCGCGACCGGTCCGCTGCAGGTGCGGCAGACGTTCTATCGCACGATCACGACTGGATCGACCCCGACGTGGATCCGCGCGGAGGCGCGAGGACCCGGCCTGCCGTCGCACTACGACATCAGCAATCTGCCGCTGTCGCTGGTGCCGTCGCCGCAACAATTGCCCGACGAGCAGCGCGCGATCACTTCGCCGATCTTCTTCTCGCCGACGCCGAGCGAAGGCAAGGGCGAGATCGCCGTGCCCGCCGACGCCGGCACCGCCGACGGCGCGACGCTCGTGCTCGGCGACGCCGGCGTGTTCAACGGGTTCCCCGATGCCGCGAGCAGCAACGGCGTTACGCACGTCGTCGCGGAGAAGCACGACGGCGCGCGCTCGCAGATCACGTATCGGCGTCGCAGCGGCGGTGTTCTCGGCGCGACCATTTCGCTCACGCCGAATGCGCAGTCCGCGCGATTCCCGAAAGTCGCGGCACGCGGCAATGACGTCTGGATCGCCTATCAGGACGAGCCCGGCAGTGAGCAGCCGCATCGCTCGACGATCGTGCTGCGGCATTCGAGCGACGGCGGTCTCAACTGGAGCGGCGAGCAGATCGTGCGTGCGATCAGCGGACGCTGCGAGCATCCCGCGCTCGCACTGACGAGCGACGGCAAGCCCGTCGTCGCCTGGCAGGAGATCAGCCCGCGGCATCCGTTCGACGTGATGGTGCAGGCGATCGGCGTCGATCCCGCGCCGCTCAACGTCTCGTGGGACAACGACAACCTGAAGAACGTGCTGCCCGCACTGCCGACCGACTCGCGCAGCGCGCGCTATCCGGCGTCGGTGTGGCCGGCGCTCGCGGTCGCTCCCGACGGTCGCGTCGCGGTCGCGTGGCAGGACGATCGCACCGATCCTGATCCGCTCTGGACCGGCTCGACCGGCGTCGGCGACGGCACCGATCCGGACAATTGGCAGATCATGATCCGTCTGCGCTCGCCGGGCGCCGCAGCCTGGGGACGCGCGTCGACGCTCGGAGCTGACGATCGCTCGGATCGGCATCCGTCGATTGCATTCACGTCGAACGGCGCGCTCACGGCGGCGTGGAGCTCGAAGCCGCTCGACTCGTCCGGCGTCAACGAGGCGGTGCTCTCGTCACGCAGCACGAACGGAGTCACGTGGACGGCGCCGGCGCCGATCGGCTTCAACGCAAATGCGCAGAGCATCTGGCCCAAGCTCGCGCGCGGCGTGGATGGTCGCGTGCGCGCGGCGTGGCACGACTCGCGCTCCAGCGACTGGCGTTGGCGTGTGGTAACGGCGAAGCAGGATCTGTCGGGTTCGTGGGGCGCGGCGCAATTGATCCCGTCGCGCGGCGTCAACACGTGGCCCGCGCTCGGCGGCAGCACGCTCGTGTTCGCGAGCACGCGCAACGCAACGCGGTTGCAGCGCGATCGCACGCAGCAGATTTTCGCGATCGACCTACCGTAGCGCGGCCTGATATGCGGCGAAGATGTCTTCGCCGAAGCACGCGAAGATCGTGCGCTGCGGCTCCGCGCCGCTCGCGAGATGCGCTCGCACTTCGCGCACCGCGATCGCGACCGCTTGATCGACCGGATAGCGATACACGCCGCAGCTGATCGCCGGGAAGGCGATGCTCGTGACGCCGTTCTCGCTCGCGATCCGCAGCGAGTTGCGATAACACGCCGCCAGCAGGCCGGGCTCGCCGCGCTTGCCGCCGTTCCAGACCGGGCCGACCGTGTGAATCACGAATCGCGCGGGCAATCGATAGCCCTTGGTGATCTTCGCCTGACCGGTCGGGCAGCCGCCGAGCGTTCGGCACTCGGCCAGCAAGTCGGGACCGGCGGCGCGATGGATCGCGCCGTCCACGCCACCGCCGCCGAGCAAGGTCTCGTTGGCCGCGTTGACGATGGCGTCGACGGAAATGCGGGTGATATCGGCCTGAATCGCCTCGATCATGGGGTAAAATATTGCCATGCCGATTTACGAATACGTGTGCAAGGCCTGCGGTGCCGAGTCCGAGATCCTGCAGAAGGTCTCCGACCCGCCGGCGAAGGAGTGCCCGGTCTGCCACAAGAGGAGGCTGGTGAAGACCATTTCCGCTGCCGGATTCCGCCTGGCGGGCGGCGGGTGGTACGAGACCGACTTCAAGTCGGGCAACAAGAAGAACCTCGTCGAGAAGGGTGAGCCCGCGAAAGCCGAGCCGGCGAAGGCCGAGAGCAAGCCGGAATCGAAGGCGGCGAAGGACAAGACGGAAAAGAAGGACAAGAAGAAGGCGAAGTCCGCCACGGCCGCGTGACGCGGGTCGCATGAACCAGAAAGTCGGCGCGGTCCTTCGCAAGTGGTTCCTCGCGGGTCTTCTCGTCTGGCTGCCGCTCGGCGTCACGCTGTTCGTGCTCAGCACGTTCATCAGCGTGCTGAACTCGAGCCTGCTGCTGATCCCGTCGGTGCTGCGCCCGAACATCCCGGGGCTCGGCATCGTGCTGTCGATCGTGCTCGTGCTCGGCACCGGCGCGCTGACCGCGAACTTCTTCGGGCGCCAGCTGCTCGCGTGGACCGAATCCCTGTTCCAGCGCATCCCGCTGGTGCGCTCGGTCTACGGCGGCATGAAGAAGCTCGCCGAGACGGTGTTCTCCGGCAAGGGGCAATCGTTCCGCAAGGTGGTGATGGTCGAGTATCCGCGCACGGGAATGTGGTCGCTCGGCTTCCTCACGTCCGATCCGATCGGCGAGGTCGAGGAGAAAGCGGGCGGCGTCGACCTGGTCGCGGTGTTCGTGCCGACGACGCCGAATCCCACGTCGGGATTCCTGCTGCTGGTGCCGAAGGACGAGGTCAAGGAGCTGTCGATGTCGGTGCAGCAGGGCATGCAGTTCATCATCTCGCTGGGCGTGGTCGCGCCCGAAAGCGCGGAGCCCGACGAGAAGAAGCTGCCCACCGTGCCCTAGGGGCATGACAAAGCTTTACAATGCG
>DASRHK010000140.1:0-24787 GCA_035650495.1 Nevskiaceae bacterium
AAGAACAACTACACGATCGTGATCGTCACCCACAACATGCAGCAGGCTGCGCGCGTGTCCGATTACACCGCGTTCATGTACGTCGGCGATCTCATCGAATACGGCAGCACCGACCAGGTCTTCACCAAGCCCTCCAGCAAGCAGACCGAGGACTACATCACGGGGAGGTACGGCTAATGAACACGCCAACGTATCGCCAGCACATCTCGTCGCAGTTCAACGCCGAGCTCGAGGACATCCGCCAGCGGGTGCTCGCGATGGGCGGGCTGGTCGAGCAGCAGATCGTCGACTCCACGCGCGCGCTGGTGGATGGCGACAGCGCGCTCGGCGAGCAGATCCGGCGCAACGATTTCAAGGTCAACCAGATGGAAGTGATGATCGACGAGGAATGCGCACGCATCCTCGCGCGTCGTCAGCCCACTGCCGGCGATCTCCGCCTGATCGTCGCCGTCATCAAGACCATCACGGATCTCGAGCGCATCGGCGACGAGGCGGAGAAGATCGCCATCATGGCGTCCGATCTGGCATCGCAGGAGCGCTCCGGCGCGGCGCTCGTCGAAGTGGGCCACCTCTCGCGGCACGTGCAGCAGATGGTGCGCGACGCGCTCGACGCCTTCGCCCGCATGGACGCCGAGAGCGCGCTTGCGGTGGCGCGCGAGGACCAGAACGTCGATCGGGAATACGAAGCGCTGATGCGTCAGTGCATCACCTTCATGATGGAAGACCCGCGCAGCATCCGCCGGGTGATGGACATGATCTGGTCGGTCCGGGCGCTGGAGCGCATCGGCGATCACGCGAAGAACATCGCGGAGTACACGATCTTCCTGGTGAAAGGCAAGGACGTCCGGCACGTGTCGCTGGAGGACATGGAGAAGGAGGTCAGGGGCCGCTAGCGGGCCGCTCGGACAGCGTCGCCCTGAAGGGCGACCCACGGTAGAATGACGCGCTCCTTCTCGCGTCACTCTATGTCCCGCTGGCTGCGCTATTCCCTCATCGGACTGCTCGCCGCGCTTTGCGTCGGCATCGCGGCGCTTTCGGCCTATGCAGTCAAGCTCGACCATCAGGTGCGCACGCGCTTTGCCGGCGCGCGCTGGGCGCTGCCTGCGCAGGTCTACGCGGCGCCGCTGGAGCTGTATCCGGGCGCGTTCCTGTCCTCCAAGCAGCTGGAGCATGAGCTCGGACGCCTCGGCTATCGGCTGAACGCGACGCTCGAAGGCCCGGGCAGCTATTTCAGCGGCCGCGGCGAAGTCGATTTCGTCACGCGCCCGTTCACCTTCTGGGATGGGGCGCAGCCGTCCGCGCGCTACGAGGTGGCATTCGACGGGCCGGTCGTGCGCGAGATCCGCAATGCGGACAAGTCCGGCAAGCCGGTCCCGCTGCTGCGGCTGGATCCGATGCTCATCGGCAGCATCTTCCCGAGCTCGGGTGGCGAGGATCGCATCCTCGTGCGCCTGCAGGACGTCCCGCCGCTGTTGCCGCAGGCGCTGATCCTGGTCGAGGACAAGGCGTTCCGTTACCACTTCGGCATCAATCCCAAGGCGATCTTGCGCGCCGGGTTCGCCAACATGCGCGCGGGACGCGTGGTGCAGGGCGCCTCGACCATCACCCAGCAGCTGGTGAAGAACTTCTTCCTGACCGGCGAGCGCAAGTGGACCCGCAAGCTCAACGAAGCGCTCATGGCCTTCCTGCTGGAGGTCCACTACAGCAAGGACCAGATCCTCGAGGCCTACATGAACGAGATCAATCTCGCTCAGGACGGCTCGCGCGCGATCAACGGCTTCGGGCTCGCCAGCCAGTTCTATTTCAACAAGCCGGTCTCCGAGCTCAGGCCTTATGAGATCGCGCTCCTGGTGGCGCTGCCCAAGGGCGCCTCCGAGTACAACCCGCGCCGCCATCCCGATCGCGCGCTGGAGCGCCGCAACTGGGTGCTGTCGGTGATGGCCGACGAGAAGCTCATCAGCAAGGAAGACTACGAGTGGAACGTCAAGCAGCCGCTTGGCCTCGCGGGCGGCAACGGCGGCGGCGCCGAGCGCTATCCCGCGTTCGTCGACCTGGTGCGCCGTCAGCTCGCGGGCCAGTACCGCGAAGAGGACATGACCGATGAAGGTCTGCGCATCTTCACGACGCTCGATCCGCACATCCAGGAGGCGCTGGAGAACCGCATCACCGCCGATCTGCCGATGCTCGAGCAGTCGAAGAAGATGCCGGCCGGCACGCTGGAGGCGGCTGGCGTCGTGACCACGGTGGATTCGGGCGACGTGCTGGCCGTCGTCGGCGGGCGCGATTTCCGCTACGCCGGCTTCAATCGCGCGATCGAGGCGCAGCGGCCGATCGGCTCGCTGGCGAAGCCGTTCGTCTATCTCGCCGCGCTGATGCAGCCCGATCACTACAACCTGCACACGATGCTGGAAGACCAGGCGGTCGACCTCAAGCTGCCCAACGGCGACGTGTGGTCGCCGCAGAACTACGATCGCGAGATGCACGGCGTGGTGCCGCTCTATGTCGCACTTGCGCAGAGCTACAACCTCGCCACGGTCCATGCGGGACTCGGCGTGGGCATCCCGCGCATCCTCGACGTCATGCACTCGGCGGGCTACGACGGCACCGCGCAGCCGGTACCGTCGGTGATCCTCGGCGCGGTCGACATGTCGCCCCTGCAGGTCGCGCAGATGTACACGACGATCGCGGCTCGGGGCTACAAGGCGCCGCTGAACGCGATCCGCGAGGTCACGACGAAGGACGGACAGCCGCTGCAGCGCTTCGGCATCAAGGTGCGCCGCGCGCTGCCCGAGACGCCGGTCTACCTGCTGAACTGGGCGTTGCAGCAGGTCACGCGCATCGGCACGGCGAAATCTCTGTACAACTTCGTACCGTCATCGACCCATCTTGCCGGCAAGACTGGCACCACCGACGATTACCGCGACAGCTGGTTCGCGGGCTTCGGCGCCGATCGCGTCTCGGTGATCTGGGTCGGCCGGGACGACAACAAGCCGACCGGTCTTTCCGGCGCCAACGGCGCCTTGCAGGTGTGGGCGCGCCTGGCGCGCGACATCGAGATGCGAGGACTCGAGGACGACATGCCGCAGATGGTCGAGCTGGCGATGACCGATCCGGAGACAGGCCTGCGCGCCGACGATGGCTGCCCCTCGGTCGTCGACATCCCGTACGCGCGCGGCTTCGCGCCACAGGACTTCGCGCCGTGCGCCGACCAGCATTTCGGCCCGCTGAACTGGTTCAAGCAGATCTTCAAATGAGCTCGGCGAACTCGCGCTGGCTGCCCGTGATCGCGCTCGCTGCGGTGATGGCCGCGTGCGGCACGACGGAGGTGCGCGAGGAAGAGCCGGGCGAAGTGCGCCACGCGCCACGATCCGCGCCGCGCGAGCCGTCGCGTCCCGGGGAAGAACTACCGCCGGCGCCGAAGTCGATCCCGCCCGACGCCGCCCGGAGCGCGGAGGACATCAGCGGCCCGGCGGTGCAGTCGCTCATGGGCGACGCGCGCACAGCGCTTTCCGCAAATCACCCGGACCAGGCGCTGCCGCTGCTCGAGCGCGCGCTGCGCATCGAGCCGCGCAATCCGTTCGTGCTGCAGATGCTCGCGAAAACGCATCTGGCGCTCGGGCATCCGGAAGATGCCGAAGGCTTCGCGGAGAAGTCGAACAGCGTCGCTCACAGCAATCCGTACGTGCAGGTCGAGAACTGGAAAGTCATCGCGCAGACGCGGCAGGCCGCGGGTGACGCGAGTGGCGCCGAGCGCGCGCAGAGCCGCGTGGACGAGCTGACGCGTCTGTTGGGCCAGTAGTGCTCGCGGAAGACGCCGCCGCAGCGCTCGGCCCCAGCGGCGCGCTCGCCGCCGCAGTTCCGGATTTCCAGCTGCGCGAAGGTCAGCAACGCATGGCCTCGGCGATCGGCAAGGCGATCGAGCGCGGCGAGACCTTGCTGGTGGAAGCCGGCACCGGCACCGGCAAGACCTACGCGTATCTGGTTCCCGCGCTCTTGTCGGGCAAGCGCGTCGTGCTCTCGACCGGCACGCTCAATCTCCAGGATCAGCTGTTCGAGCGCGATCTTCCGCGCGTGCGCGAGGCGCTGCACGTGCCGCTGCGTGCGAGCTTGCTCAAGGGCCGCGCGAATTATCTCTGCCAGTACCGTCTCGCGATCGCGCTCAATTCGCCGTCGCTGCCGTCGGAGCACGCGCGCCTGCGCAAGATGCGCGACTGGGCCGATCGCACCGCGACGGGCGAGCTGCAGGAGTTCGTCGCCGGTGAAGCCGACCAGGCGCTGCTGCCGCAAGTGACGTCGACGGCGGAGAACTGTCTCGGCAGCCGCTGTCCGGATTTCGACCGCTGCTTCGTCGCCAAGGCACGTCGTGCCGCGCTGGCCGCGGACCTCGTCGTGGTCAATCACCACATGCTGCTCGCGGACTTCGTGCTGAAGAACGAAGGCTTCGGCGAGATCCTGCCGGGCGCCGACGTCGTCGTGCTCGACGAAGCGCATCTGTTGCCCGAGCTCGGCACGCGCTTCTTCGGCGTGCGCATCGGCACGCGCCAGCTGATCGACCTCGCGCAGGACGCCATCGCGGAGGCGCGCGAGCTTCACGATCTGCCGGCGCTGATCGCCGACGCCGAGCAGCTCGCCGGCAGCGCGGCAGCGCTCGCGAATGCTTTTGCCACCGTTCCCGGTCGCGAGATGCTGCCGATCTTCCTGCAGCGATCCGGCGTGCGCGACACGATGAGCGCGCTGCGGACGGGCCTCGCGGCGGTCACCGATGCGCTCATCGCAGTGGCCGAGCGCAGCCCCGGCCTGCGCACGTGCGCCGATCGCTCGGGCGCGCTGCTCGATCGGTTCGAAACGCTGCTCGACGAGGACGACACGACGATGGTGCGCTGGGCCGAGCCGCAGGGCCGCGGCGGCGCGCTGCTCGCGGCGCCGCTGAAGCCCGCGGAGCAATTCCAGAAGCTGTTCGGATCGCAGCCGGCTGCGTGGGTGCTCACCTCGGCGACCCTCGCCGAGGGCGACGATTTCTCCGTGTTCGCCGGCGAGCTCGGTCTCGACGAGCCTTCGGAGCTGCGGCTCGAGAGCCCGTACAACTTCGCCGAGCAGGCACGCCTGTACTGCCCGACCGGCATGCGCGAGCCGAATCTCGCGGGCTACACCGACGAAGTCGTCGCGAAGGCGCTGCCCTTGATCCGCGCATCGGGCGGCGGCGCGTTCGTGCTGTGCACGAGTCATCGCGCGATGCAGGAGATCGCGGAGAAACTGAAGCCCCTGATCAGCTATCCGCTGCTCGTGCAGGGCACTGCGGCACGTGCAACGCTGATCGAGCGCTTCGCCAATGCCGGCAATGCGGTGCTCGTCGGCACCGCGAGCTTCTGGCAGGGCGTCGACGTGAAGGGCCCGGCGCTGCGGCTCGTCGTGATCGATCGCCTTCCGTTCGCGTCGCCGGGCGACCCGGTGCTCGAAGCGCGCCTCACCGCGATCCGCGACGCCGGCGGCAATCCGTTCGGCGAATATCAGCTGCCGCAAGCGATCATGACGCTGCGGCAAGGCATCGGGCGATTGATCCGCGATGAGCGCGATCACGGGCTCATCGCGATCTGCGATCCGCGCCTGCACGGCAAGAGCTATGGCCGGCGCATCCTCGCGTCGCTGCCGCCGATGCCGGTGCTGCGCGACGAAGCCGCCGCGGTCGAATGGCTGCGCGGGATCTTGAAGGCGGCCGCATGAAGCTGCTCGCGATCGACACTGCGACCGAAGCGTGCAGCCTCGCACTCGCGCTCGACGATCGGGTGCTCTCCCGGCACGTCGTCGCGGGTCGTGATCAAACTGCCGTGCTGCTGCCGATGTTCCACCAGCTGATGAGCGAGGCCGGCATCCGCGTCGCGGATCTCGACGCGATCGCCTGCGGCGTCGGACCCGGGAGCTTTGCCGGCGTGCGCATCGGCGTGGGCTTCGTCAAAGGGCTGGCCTTCGTGCGCGACGTGCCGATCGTTCCGGTGATGAGTCTCGCATCGCTCGCGCAGGGCGCGCTGCGCCGCACCGGCGCCGCGCGCGTGTTGAGCTGCATCGATGCTCGGATGGGCGAGGTCTACGCCGCAGTCTACGAGCGCGGCGGCGACGGGCTCGCGCGCGCCGTCGACCCGCCGCGCGTCTGCAGGCCGGACGCGTTGAAGGTCGTCATCGCGGCGCCCTGGATTGCCGCGGGCACCGGATGGGGAACCTACCGCGAAGCGCTACGGCCGCACTTCACGGCTGCACCGATGGCGGAGGAGCCGTCGGCACTGCCCGAAGCGGTCGACGCGATCACGCTTGCTCGCGACGCACTTGCGCGCGGCGAATCGATTCCGGTTGCGGAGCTCGAACCGGTCTATCTTCGCAACGACGTCGCGCTCACGCTCGAGCAGCAGGCGCAGGCGCGCCGACAAAAAGCGGCATCCATTCGGGGAGAGATTTCATGATCTACGAGCTCGGCGGCCGGCGGCCGCAATTCAAGGGCGACTACTTCATCGCCGACAATGCCGCCGTGATCGGCGCCGTGACGCTGGAGAACGACGTCAGCGTCTGGTTCTCTTGCGTGCTGCGCGGCGACACGGACGACCTCGTCATCGGCGAGGGCACCAACATCCAGGACGGCTCGGTCGCGCACACCGATCCGGGCATCAGGCTCACCGTCGGTCGCAACTGCGTGGTCGGGCATCAAGTGATGCTCCACGGCTGCGAGATCGGCGACAACTGCCTCATCGGCATCGGCGCGGTGATCCTCAATCGCGCGAAGATCGGCAAGAACTCGATCGTCGGCGCGCGCAGCCTCGTCACCGAGGGCAAGAGCTTCCCGGAGAACTCGCTGATCATGGGGACGCCCGCGAAGGTCGTGCGCGAGCTGACGCCGCAGGAAGTGCAGATGATCACGCTCAACGCGCAGCACTACGTGCAGAACTTCAAGCGCTACAAGAAGGATCTGAAGAACCTCTAGCGCTGCCATCCCTGGCAGCCGTGGCTTCGAGCCGGCCCGCACATCCCTGTGCGGTCATCAAATGGGGCAGGAGTGCCATTCAAGGCACTCCTGCTTATCCCATTTGATCCTTCGGGAACATGTAGTGCACGAGCTTGCCGTCGTGCGGCGCGGCGTCGTGCCACGACTTCACCGCGAACTCGATGCGCACGACGGCGCAGGTCGGCAGCTCGTCGAACGGGCAGTCGGCGAGCAGGTGCGCGAGCTCGGTCATCCCCGGATTGTGTCCGAACAGCACGACGTGGCGCGCGCCGTCGTCGAGCCCGCGTACGACCTTGAGCAGCGTGTCGACCGACGCGTCGTAGATCTTCGCGTCGACCGAGACGTCCTGGATCCGGATGCCCGCTTCGTCGGCGAAGATCCGCGCCGTGGTCAGCGCGCGGTTGGCCGGGCTCGACACGAGCAGATCGGGTTTCGGCGGCAGCTTCAGCAGACGCTTCGCCATCGCGGGCGCGTCGCGCCGGCCGCGCTCGTTGAGAGGCCGCTCGAAGTCCGACAGCTCGGACTGATCCCACGACGACTTCGCGTGGCGTACCACGGTGAGCAGGCGCATTACGGTCCCGCGAGCGGCAGATACACGTCGAATCGTGCCTGAGTGCCGGACAGCGCGAAAGAGGGCGCGCGCTCGCCGAGCGTGGGCGCGCTGCGCGGCCGCTTGACCACGACGCGCCCGGGCTTCACAGCGATCGCCGCCGCGAGGAGATCGCCGGCATCGAGGTCGCCGCCCGAGAGCTCGCGCAGCACCTGCATCTCTTTCTTGGAGCGCGCGTCGCGATCGTGACCGGGATAGATCGGGTCGAGATAGATCGCGTCCCATTGCCGGCCCTGCAGATGCTCGCGCGCATCGCCGGCGTGAACCTGCATGCGCGCTGCAATCTCCCGCGGCGCGCGAGCGAGAGCGTCCTCGAGCAGTCGCGCGACCAGCGGCTGGCGCTCGACGAGCGCGACCTGCGCGCCCAAAGCGGCGAGGGTGAACGCATCGCGGCCCATGCCGCCGGTCGTGTCGAGCACGACGAGATCGGCGCGCTTGTGCAAACCGATCGCGCGCGCCAGGAGCTGCTTGCGTCCGCCGGCGATGCGGCGGCGCAGATCGGCAGTGGTCCAGTCCGCGACGATCGGGCCGAACTCGGGATGATGCCGCGCGTAGAGGACGCGCCGGCCGTCGACTTCGGTGAGCTCAAAAACAAAGCCCCGGTCGTCCGGGGCTTTGGCATTCATCGCGATGGCTTCAGCCGAGCTTGCCGGAGTCGAAGAACGCCGACATGCGCTGCGCGAGCATGAGGTCGCCTTCGATCTGCAGCTTGCCGGTCATGAACGCTGTCATGCCGTTGAGCTCGCCCTTCATCAGCGCCACCAGGTCGTCGTCCTCCATGGTGATCGTGACGTCCGGTGCGCTCGCCGATCCGGCGTTGACGCTGCAGGCGCCGTTCTTGATCACCGCGTTCATCGGCGAGGAGATGTTGAACTGCAGGGTGCAGTCCACGCCGGAAGCGGCGTCGGGATTGAACGCAGCGGGCAGCTTCTTGAGCAGGTCGACGGCAGCGCTCATGGATCGGTACTCCGATTCGTTGGAAGAGGCGGCATCCTAGCTTGCGCGCCTGATTCGGGCAATGGCCGCCGACGCGCGGTAAAGCGCGTTACCCGGAGGCGGCTGCGTCGACTTCGGTCGCGAGCAGGAAATGCGCGCGCGCGAGCGCGATGTCGCGCGTTCTCTGCGTGGCTTCGCGATGCGCCGCGCGCTCGTATTGCCAGCAGCGGATCTGCACCTGCGCGACGCGCCGTCCCTGCCGCATCACTTCGCAGTCGACGAAGCAGTCAGCGGGATTACCGGAGCGCAGATAATCGATCGAGAAGTCGATGTTCTTCGGCAGCCGCCGCTCCGGCATCGTCAGCAGGAGCTGCATCTGCGCGGAGCACTCCATGAAGCCTGCGATGACGCCGCCGTGGATCGCTGGCAGCGCGGAGTCGCCGATCAGCGTTTCACGGAACGGCAGGCGGAAGCGCAATGCGCCGTCGCTCGCGTTCACTTGGATGTCGAGGTAGGCGGCGTAGGGAATGCGTGCGCGCAGCAGCGCGAAGTCCTTCGACGGATCACCGCTGCGCTCGGGCCAGGCGACGCTCATTTCGCTGGCTTGAGCGGCATGCGCATGAAAGCGGCCTGGCTCACGGCACACGGCTCGTCGCGATCATCCTGCCAGGCAGCGGCGCGCACGAACGCGATCGTCGAGGTCATGCGGAAACATTCGGCGCGCGCGTGCAGCGTCTTGTTCGCAAGCGCGGGGCGCAGGTAGTCGAGGCGCAGGTCGAGCGTCGCGATGCGCTCGAACTGGCCGATCGCCGCCATCAGCGCGACGCCGCAGGTGTTGTCGATCAGCGTGGAGATCGCGCCCGTGTGGATGAGCCCGCGCTCGGTGTCGGCGAGCCAGGCGTCTCGATACGGCATCGACAGGATCGCGTGCGTCGACTCGATCTCGACGATCTGCATGCCGCACGCGTGCGCATGCGGGATGGCGCGTGTGTAGTGCGCACGCAGCGCTTCGAGAAAGCCTTTCTGGGCCATCGCCGCATTGTAGACTAGCGATTCCAGATTCCCGTCCGCAGAACATGCAGCTGGAACAACGCCTGCGCCGGGCGCTTGCCGGCACGCATGAAGCACCGCCGCGCCCGATCATCTCGCTCGAGCTGCCGATGAAGCTCGATCGCTTCGTCGCGCCCGTGCTGATGAAATCGCTGCGGCCTGCGGCCGTGCTCGCGCCCGTGATCCGCCGCGGCGACGCACTGACGATGCTGTTCACGCGCCGCTCGGACCAGATGCGCTCGCATCGCGGGCAGATCAGCTTCCCGGGTGGGCGTCGCGACGACGAGGACACGTCGTTCGCATCTGCGGCGCTGCGGGAAGCGCACGAGGAGATCGGGCTGTCGCCGGACAGCGTCGAGATCCTCGGTTATCTCGACGACTATCCGACCATCACCCGCTATCTGGTGACGCCGGTGGTCGGCATCGTCGGGCAGGCGCCGACGTTCACGCCGCATGCGCGCGAAGTCGCCGAAGTGTTCGAAGTGCCGCTCGACTATGTGCTCGATGCCGGTCGCTACGAGCGCAAGGCGTTCTCGCGCGGCGGCGTCAACGTGCAGTTCTTCGAGCTCAACTACGGCAGCTACCGCATCTGGGGCGCCACCGCCGGCATGCTGTGGAACCTGGTCGAGAAGGTGCAGAAGGCATGAAGCGACGTGAGCCGATCCGCGATGCGCTGGCGCTGCAGCGCACCGCTGCGCGCGAAGGCTTCGACTGGCGTCGTGCGCGCGATCTCTGGCCGAAGCTCGCGGAAGAGATCGGCGAGCTGCGCGACGCGCGTTCGGCAGCACAGCGGCGCGAGGAGCTCGGCGACCTGCTGTTCATGCTGGTCAATCTCGCGCGTCATCTCGACGTCGATCCCTCGGCCGCGCTGCGCGGGGCCAATCGCAAGTTCACGCGGCGCTACGCGTTCATCCGGCGCCATTTCGATCAGCTGCCGCCGCGCGGCGATCGACGCCGTCTCGACGCGATGGAAGCGCTCTGGCAGGAAGCCAAGCGCAAGGAGCGAGGCGCGCGATGAGCTGGCCGGGACCGCAGAACCGACTGAACCTTTCGCGCGATGCCTGGCAGTCGCTCAAGCGGGTCTATGCCGATCAGCTCGGCGACGTGCCGTGGAAACTGAAAGCGAGCTACGGCTTCCTGTCGCGCTATCTCTCGCTGCTCGAGCGGCGCGAGTCGCCCGCGCTCAAGGCGCCGCCCGTGTTCATCGTCGGTCACTGGCGCTCGGGCACGACGTTCCTGCACGAGCTGCTCGTCTGCGATCCGCAGTTCGCCTATCCGTCGACCTACGCGTGCATGAACCCCCAGCATTTCGTCATGACGGAGCGCGGCGCGGAGAAGCTGTCCGGCAATGTCGAAGCGACGCGACCGATGGACGCGATGAAGATCTCGTCGGCGTCGCCGCAGGAAGACGAGTTCGCGCTCCTGTGCCTGGGTGCGCGGTCGCCCTATGAGGGCGTGCTGTTCCCGCAGCGGCTGCGACGAGCGCTGCAAAGCGGCGCGTTCGAGGCGCTGTCGCCGGCGGAGCAGGAGACCTGGAAGCGGCTGATGGTGCGCTTCGCGGGGCAGGTGGGATCGAAAGCGCCGGACAGGACGCTGCTGCTGAAATCGCCGCCGCACGGCTGGCGGGTCAGCGTCCTTCGCGAGCTGTTCGCCGGCGCGCGCTTCGTCCACATCGTGCGCGATCCGTTCGACGTCGCCGCCTCGACACGGCGCATGTGGCAGCAGCTCTATGGCATCTACGCGCTGACGCCGCCGCCGTATCCCGATCCGCTGCCGGACATCGCGCCGTTCCAGGCGCAGCTGCTCGCCGCAACCGATCGCGCGATGGATGGCGCCAAGGACTCCTGCACGGTGCGCTTCGAGGATCTGATGAGTGCGCCGCATCGCGAGCTCGAGCGCATCTACGCCACGCTCGAGCTCGGCGACTACGCCGCAGTGCGGCCGCGCTTCGAGGCGCAGCTCGCAAAGAACGCGGGGCACCAGAAGAACGTGCTGAAGCTCAGCGACGACGATCGCGCGCTGATCCGTCGCTGCAGCAGCGCCACGATCGAGAAGTACCGCTACTCGTCCTGAATGCCCGGGCCCCAGGGCCTGGAGCAATCCGCGTTCTTGCGCCCGGGTGGGACGGGCACGCCGATGAGCTTCGGGATCGTCTCGCGCAACTGCGTCGCCATCGCCGCATCGGTGCTCGCAAGATTGGTGCGCTCGTGCGGATCGGCCGCGAGGTCGTAGAGCTCCTCGCATCCGGAGGCGAGGTAGCGCACGAGCTTGTGCGTGCCCTGGAACGCGGCGACGGTCCCGTCGGTGAGCGGCTGGAAGCGCGGGCTGCGGTAGACGGACGCCGAATACTTCGTGCGCGTGGACTCGCGGCCTTCGAGCATCATCGGCAGCAGCGATTCGCCGTCCGCCCAGGGTGGCAGCGGCAGCTTCAGCGCATCGAGCACCGTCGGCAGGAGATCGACCTGTTCCGCGTTCGATGCGACGCGCTGCCCCGCGGCTTGCCGGGGCAAGCGAACGATCAGCGGGATGTGCAGCAGCGGCTGGTGCAGCATCGGTCCCGAGTGCCCGCGCCAGCCGTGCTCGAACGATTCGCCGTGATCGGCCGTGACGATGACGAGCGCGTCCTTGCCGCCGTGCGCGTCGAGCCAGTCGAGGAAGCCGCCGACCTCGTGATCGACCCAGGCGATGTCCTCGTCGTAGCGGGCGCGCAGCTCGTCCACGCGCGGCTGCTGCGCGGGACCGTACAGCCCCGCGATCGGGTGCTTGACGAGCTCCTCGTACAGCGTGTCGTAGTCGCCGTTGCTGAGCAGGCTGCCCATGTACGGCTTGGGCGAGATGTAGGGCTCGTGGGGCGCGAAGAAATGTGTCCACAGGAACAGCGGCTGACGATGCTCTTCCACGATCGCCTTGGCCTGGTCGATCACCCTGGCCGGCGGATACCACGGCTTGCGCTGGATGTCGTCGAGGGGGATGCGCGGGACGATCTCGCGCACCGCGGGGCCGAGCCACCAGTCCCAGCAGAAGGCGGCGAGATCCGCTCGCGTGAAGCCGAACACGCGGAACGCGAAGTGACCGGGCGAATCGCTCGCAATGGCGGAGACGTAATCGAAATCATCGGCGACGCCGATGTTCATCGGATGCGCCATCGGATTGGAGGCGACCGCGGCCGTGGTGTAGCCGCGCTCCTTGAGCACGTGCGCGATATTGAACGCGCGGTGCTCGGGGCGGATGCCGGCGTAGTGGTGATACACCGTGTGCGCGGTTGGATAGCGACCGGTGATCATGCTGGTCACCGTCGGCGTCGTGTAGTTCGAGTTCGCCAGGAAGTGGTCGAACACGTAGGCGCCGCCGGCGAAGCGGTCGAGCTCGGGTGTGGTCCGGCGCTCGTAACCGTAGAGCGACATGTCCGTCGCGGCCAGCGTGTCGATGCTGATGAGGATGACGTCCGGCGCTTGCGGCGTCGGTGATGTGGCGGACGTTTGCGTCGCGGACCATCCGAAGCCGCGCCAGTACATGTGACCCGTGACCAGCGCGAGCGTGGCGCAGACGACGAGCAGTCCGATCGCGAAGCGGAGCCCGTTGTGGAGCGAAGCCGACAGCCGCTGCGATGCGGTCACGAAGCCCTTGCGCCAGGCGTACAGCGCGAGCAGCAGCACGAAGAGCCAGAACAGGTAAGGAACGATGTTGACCGGCACCGGCACGCCGCGCACGCGCTGCAGGATGGCGAGCATCTGCCACCACCACTTCTGCGCGAACGGTTGCATGGAGGCCAGCGCGAGCACGCAGTAGCCGAACACCGTGGCGGCCATGAATTGCTCGGCGCGCCGAGCGCTGACCAGCTGGATTGCGCTGCCGATGACCGCGACGACGAAGCCGATCAGGACGGCAACCGCGAAATAGACGACGACCAGCAGCGACGTGTCCTGCACCAGCTCCCAGAGCGTCTGGTAGAACAGCCGCGATCGATAGCTGAACAGGAGCGCCAGCGGCAGCTGGAGGACGGCGAGGACGACGTACAGCTCGGCCGCGGAGCTGCGCCAGCGCTGGAAGAAGGAGCCGATCATGACGGCTCCGAAGCGCCGCCGGCCGCAGGGCGCGGCCGGGCGGGCTCAGACGGGATCGCGGCGGTTAGGTCGCGTCGCTGTTGGCGGCGGGCTGCGTGTCGCGCGTCTGGAAAATCATGCGCTTGACGCGATACCAGCCAGCCTTGATGCGGTCCTTCAGGAACAGCCAGGCGGAGGTGACCATCGCCAGGATCGGGGCCAGGATCTGGAAGATCATGCCCCCGGTGTTCGGGTCGATGTAGGCCAGCGCCGGCAGCGGCGTCAGCAGCACCACCAGCAGCAGCGAAGAATGGATGAGGCGCGGTTTCAAGCTTGGCATGGAGATCTCTGTCGAAGTCCGGCCAATCCTTGGCCTGCGCTAACTCCCTGTGCGACATCTTATCTAATGGAACCGACCCGCGCATCAGGTTTAACCACTGGTAAAAATAGCTCTCCTGTGCTTGGGCCCGGGGTCCCGGACAGGGATCGTCGAAGCGGGCCGGGAGCTCGAGGGGCTCCGGGCTGGGGTTGTAATAGACCTGCACGTGACGCAGCTCGCCGCTGACCTCGATCGGCTTGTCGGTGACGAGGTGCAGGCCCGGGTGCGACACGATCGCGCTGTAGTAGTGCGAGGTCCGCGTCTGCGGCGTCGACACGGCATGGATGTAGTCAGCGGCCGCCGCGATCCCCTGCGCAGTCATGCAGTGCATGCGCCGGGCCGACACCAGCTCCTCGAAGATGTAGGCCTCGGGCAGCTCGTAAGGCACGACACCGCCCGCGTAGGTGAACACCCGGGGATTGCGCGAAGGGTTCAGCCCCTGCCAGTGCGCGCGGATGTCCCGGGCCGTTTCTTTCCAGACGTCGACCATGCGCATCAGGCTGCGCGCGTCGGCCTCGGAATAGGCGCTCGATTTCCAGTAGCCGTTGACCGAGACGTCCAGCATGCGCCTGGTGTTGGCGGCGTCGGCGACCAGGATGGCCAGGAGGATCGCCGCCAGCACCGACGGCCGCGGCGTCCATCGCTGCAGCTCCAGCAGGATCACGGCGGTCGCGGCCGGCAGATAAGGCATGCCGTGACGGAAGCCGAACATCATGTGCTTCTGCGCCATCGACAAGCCGTAGATCCAGGTCGCCGCAAGCCCGGTGAGCAGGATCAGCTCTGCGCGATCGAGCCGCCAGTCGTCCTGGCGCGAGCGCGACAGCGCGACCGCGACCAGCACGGGAACGAAGCCCATGAGCGTGAGCCACATCAATTCGTAAAGGCCGGTCGAGATGAGCCCGCGCAGGCCGAAGCCCGGGGTCTTCACGTAGAACGACGTCGGCAGCAGGTCGCCGTAGTACACCCATGCGAACCCGAACCACGCGAGACACGGCAGCGCGGCGAGCGCGACGGCGAGCGCGACCGAGGTCCAGTCGGAGCGATGTTGCCAGACCAGGAGCAGCGCCGGCGCGAAGAAGCAGACCGAGTCGTGACGCAAGAGGAACGCCACGGCGGCGAGGAGATGCAGCTGCACCATGCTCGATCGCGTCAACGTGTCCGCGTCGCGCAGCTCGCGAACCAGCTTCGCGGCAAAGACGGCGACGACCAGGAACAGCAGCGGTGTCTCCAGTCCGCCGAAGGTCCACAGCGCCACGGAGGGCGCCGCCACCAGCATCACCAGCGTCACCGCAAGGCTGCGCTCGCGATCCGGCTGCGCGCGGAACGTCAGCCAGCCGCCGATCGCGACGCAGGCGCAGCAGATCAGCTTGTAGGCGATGAGCGTGCGCTCGCCGACCAGCGCATAGAGCGCTGCGGTGATCAGCGCGTGCAGCGGCGAGGTCAGCGCCGACACGCGCTCGCCCGGATTGAACACGAGCTCGCCGCGCGTGACCAGGTTGCGGGCGTAATGCAGGACGATGTAGGCGTCGTCGATGACGAAGCCGTACAGCGACGCGTATTGATAGAGCGCGAGCCCGACGGCGCCCAGGATCACCAGCACGAAGGCGCGCCGATCGGCGCGCTCGGAGATCGGCGCAGCGGTCGCGCCGGGCGCCGGTTCGAGGCTCGCTTGCATGATCAAAATGGTAACAGCGCGTGCGTGCTCACGGTGGCGGCGACGCTGCGCCAGCGCAACCGCCGGGGTGCTTGTCCTCGAGCGTGCCCGGGGCGAACTTGTTGCCGAGGATGGCTCCGATGCGGCTTCGGAGCTGCGTGGCGCGATCGGCGTGATCGGCGATGCGGTTGCGATGCTCGAGCGGATCGTCGCCGACGTCGTACAACTCTTCGCAGCCGTTGGCGAGATCGCGCACGAGGCGCTGGTTGCCTTCGAGGACCGACACGGTGCCGCGCGACAGTGGCAGGAATCGGCTCGACAGCTCCAGGCTCATCGCGAGCTTCGGCTTGCCCGACGCCGCGCCGCCCTTGACCATCGGCAGGAGCGATTCGCCTTCCGCCCACGCTGGCACCGGCGCGCCGACCGCGTCGAGGATCGTCGGCAACAGGTCGACCTCTTCGCCGTTCTCGCCGATGCGCTTGCCTTCGGTCTGGCCGGGCAGCGCGAGGATCAGCGGGATGTGCACCAGCGGATCGTGCAGCAGCGGACCGTTGTGGCCGCGCCAGCCTTTCTCGAACGATTCGCCATGATCCGCGGTGATGACGAGCACGCTGTGATCGAGCAAGCCCTGCTTGCGCAGATCGTCGATGAATCCGGAGACCGCGTCGTCGATGTAGGCGATGTTCTCGTCGTAGCGCAGGCGCAGCTGATCGACGTAGCGCTGCTGATCCGGCCGATACGGGCCCATCACCATGTTGCCGATGTACTGCTCGTAGAGCGAATCGAACTCACCCGTCTCGAGGAATTTGCCGCGATAAGGTTTCGGCGGCATGTACGGATCGTGCGGCGGCAGGAAGTGCGCCCACAGGAACACCGGCTTGTCGCCGCGCCTGGCGAGGAATTCGCGCGCGTCGCCCATCACGTGCTCGGGCGGATACCACACGGCGTGCTGGACGCTGTCGAGCGGCACGCGCGGCACGACGCGGTAGAGGAACGCGGTCCACCACCAGTCCCACAGCGGCGAGGAGAGGTTCGCGCGATCGAACCCGAGCAGCGTCTGCAATCGATGTCCCGGGAAATCGTTGGGGATCGGCGGGATGAAATCGAAATCGTCGTAGAGCCCGATGTTGAACGGATGGCCCATCGGGTTCGACATGACCGCCGCCGTGACATAGCCGCGTCGCGAGAGCTCTCCGGCCAGCGTGCGTCCGCGTTCCTCGGCCCGGACGCGACCGTAGAGGTGATAGACGCCGTGCGACGTCGGATAGCGCCCGGTCAGGATGCTGGTGACGGTCGGCGTCGTGTAGTTTGAGTTGGCGTAGAAGCGATCGAAGACGTACGCGCTCTTCGCGATGCGCTCGAGTCCCGGCGTCGTCGGCAGGTGATAGCCGTAGAGCGACAGGTCCTGCTTCGCGAGCGTGTCGATGGTGATCAGGATCACGTTCGGCGGCGCAGCAGCCTGTGGGTCGCTCTTCAGGGCGACGCTTTTCTCTTCGTCCTTCCATCCGAACCCGCGCCGATGGAAGTAACCGCTGTACGCAGTGATCGCCGCGGCGACGACGACGATCCCGACCGTCAACGTCGCGCCGTTGCCCAGGCTGCGCGCGAGCCCATCGCCAACGTCGACGAGTCCGCGACGCACCAGCATGATCGCGAGCAGCACGAACGCGGCGGCGAACGCCCAGTTGATCGCGGACGCCGGCAAGCCGTGCCCGAGCTTCGCGCGCAGCGTCCAGCCCGTGATGATCCACCACTTCTCCGACATCGGCAGCAGGCTCAGGAGCACCAGCGCAAACACGGTCACGAGTCCGGCCGCCAGTACGCGTCGCGCAGATCGCTCGCTGATCAACTGCGCGAGCGCGGCGAGCGCCGACACGACCGCGCCGATCGCCAGCGCGAGCAGGAAGTAGAGGACGATCAAGAGCGCCGTGTCCTTGAGCACCGCGCCCGCAGTCTCATAGAGCAGCCGCGAGTTCACGCTGAACAGCAGCGTGATCGGCAGGTGCAGCAGGATCAGCAGCACGCCGATCTCACGCCCCAGGTCGAACGTGCGGCGCAGGAAGTCGCGAAGCATCGTCACGCGAGCCGGTTGATGCCGTTGTGCGCAGCCGTGCGGTACGCCTCGGCCATCGTCGGATAGTTGAACGTCGTGGTGATGAAGTAGCGCAGATCGTTGATCGCCGCGCTCGCCATCACGGTCTGGCCGATGTGCACGATCTCGGAGGCGCGGTCGCCGAAGCAGTGCACGCCGAGGATCTTCATCGTCTCGGCGTGGAACAGGATCTTCAGCATGCCGACGGTCTCGCCGGTCATCTGCGCACGCGCCAGGCTCTTGAAATGCGCGTGGCCGACTTCGTACGGCACCTTGGCCTCCTGCAGCTCGCGCTCGGTCTTGCCGACCGAAGAGATCTCCGGGATCGTGTAGATGCCGGACGGGATCAGCTCGAGCCGATGCGGCTCGATCTTTGGATTGAGCATGTGCTGCGTGGCGAAGCGGCCCTGTACGTACGCAGCGCTCGCGAGCGCTGGCGGGCCGATCACGTCGCCGACGGCGTAGATGTGCGGCACGTCGGTCTGATAGAAGCCGTTCACCTTGAGCTGCCCGCGCGAGTTCGGCGCAAGGCCCAGCTTGTCGAGATTCATGTCGCTGGTGTTGCCGGTGCGCCCGTTGGCCCACAAGAGCACATCGGATTTGATCTTGCGCCGCGATTTCAGATGCAGCACGACGTCGCGCTCGCGCGGCTCGACGCGGTCGTACTGCTCGTTGTGGCGGATGATGCAGCCCTGCTCGCGCAGGTGATACGACAGCGCCTCGGCGATCTCGTCGTCGAGGAACGACAGCAGGCGATCCTGTGTGTTGACCAGCGTCACCTTGCAGCCGAGGTTGATGAAGATCGACGCGTACTCGCAGCCGATCACGCCAGCGCCGTAGATCGTGATCGAGAACGGGTTCTCCGCGCCTTTCAGGATCGAGTCGCTGTCCTTGATGCGCGGATGCGAGAAATCGAGATCGGGCGGGTGATACGGCCGCGAGCCGGTCGCGATGACGAAGTGCTCGGCCTGCAGCTTGGTGACGGGACCGTTCGGGCTGACCACCTCGAGATGGTGCGCATCGGTGAACCGCGCCTGGCCCGAGAGGATCGGCACGCGATTGCGCTCGTAGAAGCGCCGGCGGCTCGCGACCTGCTGATCGACGACCTTGTCCGCGGTCGCGAGGAGCTCGGAGAAGGTCGGCTGATGATCGGCGTGGAATTCCTTCAGCAGCGGATTGGTGCGCAGATCGTGCAGCGTCTTCACCGCCTGGCGCAGCGCCTTCGACGGGATCGTGCCCCAGTGCGTGCAGCCGCCGCCGACCTCCGCGTAGCGCTCGACGATGCCGACCTTCTTGTGGTTCTTCGCGGCCATCATCGCGGCGCCTTCGCCGGCGGGGCCGGAGCCGATGACGATCAGATCGAATTTGCTGGTGGCCATTTTGTGGGTCGGCCTTCAGGCCGACGCTTTACTGCAGCGACTCGTACAAGCTCAGGTATTCCTGCGTCACCCGATGGCCGCGATCGAGGAACACCAGCGGCCGATGCTGCTCGTGGGATTCTTTCACGCGCACCGAGCTCGACAGCGTCTGCGCGAACACCGGCTGGCCTTCGCGCTTGAGCTCCTCGACCACGCGCGTCGGCAGCTTCGAGCGCGACTGGAACTGGTTGACGACGATGCCTTCGAGCTCGAGGTTGTCGTTGTGATCGGCGCGGATCTCGGAGACGTTCTCGAGCAGCGTGTAGAGCGCCTGGCGCGCGAACTCGTCGCAGTCGAACGGGATCAGCACGCGATCGGCGGCGATCAGCGCGGAGCGCGAGTAGAAGTTGAGCGCCGGCGGCGTGTCGATGAATACGGCGTCGTAGCCTTTCAGGCGATTCAGCGCGTCGCGGAACTTGTAGATCTTCTGCTTGGCCTCGAGCTTGACGATCAGCTCCTCGAGCTTCGGATCGGACGCGATGACGTCGAGGTTCTCGAACGGCGTGTTGGTCGCATAGGCGACGAGCGGCTGCGGCGACAGCGAGAAGGAGAGCGTCGACTCGAAGAAGTCGGCGATCGTGCGATCCGCCTTGGTTTCCTTGCCGAGCAGGTACTGCGTGGCATTGCGCTGGGTGTCGAGGTCGATCACCAGCGTGCGCAGGCCCCGGCTCGCGGCGATCGCGGCGAGATTGCAGACGATCGTCGTCTTGCCGACGCCGCCCTTCTGGTTGAACACCACTCGTCGCGTCATGGACCTGTCGCCGGGGAAGAACTTCAGCCGCGGAGTTTACAATTGGCGCATGGATTCCGTCGCGCTCGTCCTCTCCCGGATCCAGTTCGGGTTCACCATCGGCTATCACATCGTCTTCCCGACGCTGTCGATGGGGCTCGCCATGTTCCTCGTCTTCCTCGAGGCGATGGAGCTCAAGACCGGCGATCGGCGTTATCGGAGCGCGCACAATTTCTGGGCGCGGATCTTCGCGCTGTCGTTCGGCATGGGCGTCGTCAGCGGCGTCGTGCTGTCCTACGAGGTCGGCACCAACTGGGGGCGCTTCGCCGAATTCGCGGGCCCGGTGGTCGGTCCGCTGATGAGCTATGAGGTGCTCTCCGCGTTCTTCCTCGAAGCCGGCTTCCTCGGGATCATGCTGTTCGGACGCCATCGCGTTCCGCGCGGCGTGCATTTCTTCGCGACCTGCATGGTGGCGCTCGGCACGGTGATGTCCGCGTTCTGGGTGATCTCCGCGAACTCGTTCATGCACACGCCGGCCGGCTATCGGATCGAGGACGGCATCCTCCACGTCGCGTCGTGGCCGCAGGCGATCTTCAATCCGTCGTTCCCGTTCCGCCTCGCGCACATGGTGACGGCGTCGTATCTGTCGACGAGCTTCCTCGTCATCGCGGTCGGCGCGTGGTACGTGCGGCACCGGCGGCATGGCGAGTTCGCGCTGACCACGCTGCGCTGGGGGCTCGGCGCCGCCGCGCTGCTGGCACCGCTGCAGATCTTCATCGGCGACCAGCACGGGCTCAGCACCTTCCATCACCAGCCGATGAAGGTCGCGGCGATCGAAGGCCACTGGCAGACCTCGCGCGACGTGCCGCTGATCCTGTTCGCATGGCCGGATCAGGAAGCGGAGAAGAATCACCTCGAAGTCGCGATCCCCAATCTCGGCAGCGTGATCCTCACGCACCAGTGGGACGGCGAAGTCCCCGGACTCACCGAAGTCGCGCCGCAGGATCGACCGCCGGTCGCGATCGTGTTCTGGGGCTTTCGCGTGATGGTCGGCTGCGGACTGCTGATGCTCGCGCTCGCGTGGAGCGGCGCGTTCCTGCTGCGTCGCAAGCTGCTTCCCGACATGGGGTGGCTCCTGCGCATCCTCACGCTCGCCGGACCGCTCGGGTTCATCGCCGTGCTCGCGGGCTGGATCACGACCGAATGCGGGCGTCAGCCGTGGACCGTGTACGGATTGCTGCGCACGCACGACTCGGTGTCGGCGGTATCGGGCGGCAAGGTCGCAGCGTCGCTGTCGGGATTTGCGATCGGCTACGCGCTGCTGTTCTTCGCGTTCGTGCTCTTCTTCCGTCACCTCGTGCGCAAAGGCCCGGACGAAGAGCCCGAGCCGAAGCGCACGAAGCAGGGCGCCCGGCCCGCATTCCTCGTCACGCAGGATCGCAAATCATGAGCGGCTCGCCCTCGCTGCTCCCGTCGATCTGGATGGCGATCCTGTGCTTCAACATCACGCTCTACGTGCTGCTCGACGGGTTCTCGCTCGGCGTCGGCATCCTGTTCCCGTGGGCGCGCAAGGAAGACGATCGCAGCCTGATGATGGCGAGCGTCGCGCCGGTGTGGGACGGCAACCAGACCTGGCTGGTCGGCGGCGGCGCAGCGTTGTTCACCGCGTTCCCGAAGGCGTTCAACCTGCTGGGCGCGGTGCTGTATCTGCCGCTGATGATGATGTTGCTCGCGCTCGTGTTCCGCGGCGTCGCGTTCGAGTTCCGCTTCAAGGCGCGACGTCCCGAGCTCTGGAGCCTCGCGTTCACCGCGGGCTCGACGATCGCCGCGCTCTGCCAGGGGCTCGTGCTCGGCACGTTCGTGCAGGGCTTCCGGTTCGACGGCTCGCAGCTGATCTCGGGGCCGCTCGGGTTCATCACGCCGTTCTCGATCGCGACTGCGCTCGGCGTGCTGCTCGCGTACGCGCTGCTGGGATCGTGCTGGCTGATCCTGAAAGGCGAGGGCAGCTTGAAAGAATGGGCTCGCCAGCGCGCGCGGCTGCTGCTGCCGCTGGTTCTGGCCACGGTCGCGCTGATCTGCGTGTGGACGCCGCTCGCAGTGCCCGCGATCCGCGAGCGCTGGTTCGACTGGCCGAACCTCATCCTGCTGTCGCCGATCCCGATCTGGACCGGCGTGATCGCGTTCGTGCTGAATCGCCTGCTGCACTCGGACCGCTGGCCCGACGGCATGCCGTTCATCTGCTGCGTCGGGCTTTACCTGATGACGCTGCTCGGACTCGTCGTGAGCCTGTGGCCGTTCATCGTGCCGCGCATCTTCACCTTCTGGCAGGTCGCTGCGCCGGATGACTCGCTGATGTTCATGCTGGTCGGCGTGCTGCTCATCGTGCCGGTGATCCTGGTCTACACCGGACACGCGTACTACGTGTTCCGCGGGAAAGTGCGGATCGAAGACGCGTACCATTGATCGCGCGCGCCGCCGCGCGGCATTGGGGCACGCTACTCGCGGTTCTACTGCTGCGCGAAGATCTTCAGGTCCGCCGTGTCGGTCGTCTGCACCGATGCGCTGCCGGACGCCGCGGTGATCGTCACGTCCTCGTTGACGTCGCGGATGGTGATGAGCCCGGCGTTGTTGAAGGTGGGATCCACCTTGGCAGCGGTGGGATCGCTGACCGACCACGCCACGTGGCGCGTGATCGGGATCTGCAGGCCGCTGGTGAACGTGCCGATCGCGTCGATGTGTCCCGTGCTGGGGTACATCAGCTCCAGATTCTTGTCTTGCGGCGGGATCGCCACCGACACGAGCGGATCGGTGACGAGGTTGATCGGCTGCGTCTGCGCCGACAAGGCGAAGTTGTAGAGCCCGACGTCGATGTAGGCGCCGCTGACGAGATCGGTCGCCTGCATGATGATGCTGCTGTCGCCGGTCGCATCGATCGCTTGCACGAGCAGCAGCTTCGGATCGAACAGGTTGTGGATGGTCACCGCCTGCGACAGATTCTGCTCGGTGTGACTCTTGTCCCCGAATTCACCGAGCACGCGCAGCTTGATCGACGTGCCGACCGGGAGATCTTGGGGCGGCACGCAGTTCTCGCCGTTGGCGTCGCAGGTGAACTCGTACTTGAGCTTCAGCGCGCTGACATTGGTGACCTGGAACTGGCTGTGCGCCTCGAGCCCGCAGACCGGCAGGTGCGCGAACACCTGCACCGGCGCGCCGATCGATGCGGCGCCCGTGTGCACGATGCCGGTCGCCGAGCCGACGGTCGCGCGCGAATTCTCGCCATTCAGGTCCCATTGCGCTTGCGTGGTGAGATTGATCGGCACCGGGCTGTCGGCGAACACGCCCCAGAGCAGGTACTGCTGGTCGACGTCCGGCGCGAGATCGGTGAGGCTCGGCGTGATGTAGAGCTGTTGCGCGGGAAGCACGACCACCGACGCGCTCGCGGTGAAGTCGAGGTACTGCGCGGTGATGTTCGCCGTGCCCGGCGCATGCGCGAGCAGGTTGCCGCCGCTGACCGACACGATGCCGGGCGCATCGGACGTCCAGGTCGCGCGCGAGCTGTAGTCGCCCGTCTGGCGACCGCTGCTGCCGTCGAACACCAGGATCGCCTGCACGGCGCCGGCGCTGCATTCCGACAAGCCGAAGGATTGTCCGCCGGTCGGCGTGCTCAGGTAGAACTGGACCGGCCGCTCACCCTTGCCGACCGGACTGCCTTGCGAGCACGCAACGAGCAGCCATCCGCTGGCCGCGAGGACGCCGAATCGACTCATCCCGGGAACAGCAGGACGCGGTGATTGTTGCGATCGGTGACGTAGAGGACGCCGTTGAACACCGTCACGCCGGTCGGCGACGACAGGGTGCGCGCCGACGGCGTCGTGTCCGCCGTGCCGTTCTGGTCGTCGTCGTTGGGCACGCGCGAAGTGAACGTGTTCTGGCCGAACACCTGGATCGCCGCGGCGCCATTGGCGATCGGGAACGAATCCAGCTTCAGCACCCGGTTGTTGTTGGAGTCCGCGATGTAGATCTGCGTCCCGTCCGAGGTGATGCCGTACGGCGTGAAGAACTGCGATGCCGAGGTGCCGTTGGTGACGCGCACGAAGTCCGCCTGGCCGATGGCGTCGGTCGCCTTGGCGCCGTCGGTCGACGGGATCTGCGACCAGTACATCACGCGGTTGTTGCCGCTGTCGGCGACCAGCAGGCGGAAGCCGTCGGTCCACAGGCCGGCCGGCGCGTTCAGCGTCGTGTCGCCGGGGATGGTGGTGGTCGTGTTCTGGCTGGTCTTGTCCGGCTGGCCGACCACGACGTCGGCGGCCACGCCGTTGCTCGTCGGCACGGTATTCCAGATCAGCACGCGGTCGTTGTTCTGATCGGAGACGAACAGCTTCCCGTTGACGATGGAAGCCGATACGGGAAAAGAAAGCGAGGCAGCGGAAGGGGGTGTCGGCGATGCGCTGCTCGCAAAAGACGTCTGCCCGACGACGAGGTCGGGCGCGACGCTCGACGTTGGCAGGGAATTCCAGATCAGGACGCGGTTGTTGCCGCTGTCGGCGACGACCAGCCTGCCGTTGGCGATCTGCACGCTGGAGGGCAGCGCCAGCGAGGTCGCCGACGTGCCCGGCTGATTGCCCGTGAAATCGGCTTGGCCGATGACGAAGTCCGGCTCGGCGGTCGGGCCGCTCGGCAGCGTGTTCCATCCAAGGATGCGGTTGTTGCCGTAGTCGGCGATGTAGAGGTGCTCGCCGTCGGTCGCGATGCCGCCGAGCGGCTGCGCGAGGCCGAGCGCGTTGGTCGGCGTGCCGCGATTGGCATTCTTGCTGACGAAGTCCGGCTGCCCCAGCACTTCAAACGCAACCGGCATCTCGGAGGTGTCGACCTTCGAGCTGTTGCTGC
>DASRHK010000141.1:0-16911 GCA_035650495.1 Nevskiaceae bacterium
ACCTCGTCTTCATGCGTTGGCTGCACATCGCGGCCGGCATCACCTGGATCGGGCTGCTGTACTACTTCAACTTCGTGCAGGTGCCCTCGCTCGCTGCGGCGGCGGCCGACAAGGGCGGGCCGGGCGGCGCCGGCATCACCAAGTACGTCGCTCCGCGCGCGCTCCTGTGGTTCCGCTGGGCTGCGGTGGTGACCTGGCTCTCAGGCGCGCTCTACCTGATCCGGACCGGCGAGCTCCTCGGCGTGTTCACGTTCGGCCTCGCAGGCGCGGCGCGCCCGACGATCATGATCGGCGCCTGGCTCGGCACCATCATGATCTTCAACGTGTGGGTCCTGATCTGGCCGAACCAGCAGAAGATCCTCGGCATGAAGCCCGCGACCGACGACGAGAAGGCCAAGGCGCGCCGCGTCGCCTTCCTCGCTTCGCGCACCAACACGATGCTGTCGATCCCGATGATCCTGTTCATGGCGTCCTCGGTGCACGGCAACTTGTTCTAGACGCGAACCATCCGCCGGCGAAAAGGTCCCTCTTCGGAGGGACTTTTTCTGTACGACGGCCCCGACAAATGGAGATTTCCATGGCACTGACGCTCCCCCCGCTGCCGTTCGCCCGCGAGGCGCTCGAGCCGCACATGTCGCGCGAGACGCTCGACTTCCATTACGGCAAGCACCACAAGACCTACGTCGACACCGCGAACAAGCTGATGGCGGGCACCGAGTTCGAGGACATGACGCTCGACGACATCGTGCGCAAATCCTCCGGCAAGCTGTTCAACAACGCCGCGCAGGTCTGGAACCACAACTTCTTCTGGAATTGCCTGACGCCGAAGCAGAGCCAGCCGCAGGGCAAGCTCGCCGACGCGATCGCCAAGCAGTTCGAGAGCCTCGACAACTTCAAGAAGCAGTTCACCGAAACCGCGGTGAGCACGTTCGGATCCGGCTGGGCGTGGCTCGTGAAGGATGCGGCGGGCGCGCTTGCGATCGTCTCGACTGCCAACGCCGGCAATCCGCTGACGGCCGGGCAGACGCCGCTCCTGACCTGCGACGTCTGGGAGCACGCGTACTACCTCGATCACAAGAACGCGCGCCCCAAGTATCTCGAGCAGTACTGGTCGATCGTGAACTGGGCGTTCGTCGAGAAGAACCTCGATTCGATCGCCTCCGGGCGAGCCGCCGAGCTCGCTTGATGCGCTAGCGATCCGTTGCGCTAGAATGTCGCGCCTCTGGGGCCGCGGTGTCGCGGCCCCAATGCTTTTTGGGAGGCGCACGTGCCGAGAAATTTCCTTCGCCTGGGTGATCTGACCGCCGCCGAGCTGCGGCAGCTGACTGCGCGCGCGATCGCGCAGAAATCCGGCAAGGAGCGCGAGCGCCGCCCGCTCGCGGGCCGCACGCTTGCGATGATCTTCACCAAGAGCTCGACGCGAACGCGAGTGTCGTTCGAAGCCGGCATGGCGCAGCTCGGCGGCCACGCGATCTTCCTGTCGCCGCGCGACACGCAGCTCGGCCGCAACGAGCCGCTCGCAGACACCGCACGCATCATCTCGTCGATGTGCGACGCGATCATGGTGCGCAACGATTCGCAAAAGGATCAGGAAGAGATCGCGCGCTATTCGCGTGTGCCGGTGATCAACGGGCTGTCGAACCTGCATCACCCTTGCCAGCTGCTGGCCGATCTCCAGACCTGGGTCGAGCGCCGCGGCGAGATCTCGGGCGCGACCGTGGCCTGGATCGGCGACGGCAATAACGTGTGCAATTCGTTCGCCGAGGCCGCCGCCCTGCTCGGCTTCAAGCTGCGCGTCGCCTGCCCGTCCGGCTATGAGCCCGACGCCGCGACGCTGAAAGCCGCCGGCAAAGCGGTCGACGTGATGACCGATCCGAAAGCCGCCGTGCGCGACGCCGACCTCGTCGTCACCGACGTCTGGGCGAGCATGGGGCAGGAAGAAGAGCAGCAGAAGCGCGCCGCGGCGTTCGCGTCATATCAGGTCGACGCGGCGCTGATGAAGCTGGCCAGGCGCGACGCGCTGTTCATGCACTGCCTGCCTGCGCATCGCGGCGAGGAAGTCGCCGCCGAGGTGATCGACGGCCCGCAATCGGCGGTCTGGGACGAGGCCGAGAACCGGCTGCACGCGCAGAAGGCGCTATTGGAGTTCTTGCTCACATAAAGCGCGCAATCGAACGGTTACAATCGCGTCCCATGGAAGAGAGCCAGCTCCCGAAAGACATCAAGCCCACCGTCGCTCGCGCCATCGCCGAGGACGTCGGCGAAGGCGATGTCACTGCGGCGCTGGTTGCCGAGGACGCCACCGCCACCGCGTACGTCATCGCCAAGGAGCCGTGCATCGTCTGCGGCAAGCCATGGTTCAACGAAGTGTTCGCGCAGCTCGATCCGCGCGTGAAAGTGCAGTGGGACGTGATGGAAGGCGCCGCCGCTCGCGCCGAGCAGCGCGTCTGCGTCGTCACCGGCCCTTCGCGCAGCCTGCTCACCGGCGAGCGCACCGCGCTCAATTTCCTGCAGCTCCTCACCGGCACGGCGACAATGACGCGAAAGTTCATGGATCGCCTACGCGGCACCACGGTGAAGATCGTCGACACGCGCAAGACGCTCCCCGGCCTGCGCGCCGCGCAGAAGTACGCGGTTCGCCTCGGCGGCGGCACCAATCATCGCTTCGGTCTCTACGACGCGATCCTGATCAAGGAGAACCACATCGCCGCGGCCGGCTCGCTGGCGAAGGCGATCGAGCTCGCGCGCGGATTGCATCCGAAGCTGCCGCTGATGGCGGAGGCGGAGAACCTCGACGAAGTGAAGGCGGGACTCGACGGCAAGGTCGACGTGCTGCTGCTCGACGACTTCCCGACCCATCTCCTGTCGAAAGCGGTCGCGATGGCGCGCGACTATCGCAAGTTCAACAAGGCGCACTCGCTGCTGGAGGCCTCCGGCGGCGTGACGCTGCAGAACGTGCGCGACATCGCCGACACCGGCGTGGATCGCATCTCCGTCGGCAGCCTGACCAAGAACGTGCAGGCCTCCGACCTGTCGATGCGCTTCGTCAACGCGGCAGCGACGAAGCCAGCCGCGACGAAACCGGCTCAGGCTCGCTGAGCCCGACCTGCGCGATCCCGCGCAGCAGGAACTTCAGCGTCAGCTTGTTGAACTCGGGCGCGCACTCCTGCGGCAGCCCGTGGTGAGAGTCGCGGATGATCTGCAGACGGCCGCGCGGCAGGACGTGCGCAAAGCTCACGATCTCCTCGCGCGAGAAATAGTCGTGATCCGCCGCGATGACCATGGTCGGCATGTCGAGCTTGTTCAGCCCGTCGACCGCCGACCAGCGCGTGAGTCCCCAGAGCGCGCGCAGATAAGTCCAGCGGCTGTTGCGCCCCGCGCGCACCGCGTTGATCCGGCGCAGCGCCTCGTGCTCCGGCTTGGGGAATAACTGCTCGGCGGTGCGCTTCCCGAGGATCTTGGGACCGAGCAACGCCATCAGGAACACGCGGTAGCCGATCATGTACCAGTGCGATGGATGCGTCGGCCGGAAGCTCGGCACGCTGTTGGCGATCACCAGGCGCTCGATCCGCCACGGCTGGGTGACGGCCATCTGCAGCGCGACGGCTCCGCCCATCGAATAACCGAGCAGGCGGAAGCGATCGATGCCGAGCTGCGCGAGCAGCGCCCAGATGTCATTCGCGAATTGCTCGATGCGGAACGGCCCCTTGCGCTCGCTCGCGCCGAAGCCGCGCAGGTCCGGCGCGATGACGCGGAAGGTCCGCGAATAGACGCGCAGCTGGTACGCCCAGTCGCGCGCGCTCGATCCCAGACCGTGCAGCAGGACGAGCGGCGGGCCGGATCCCTGATCGAGGTAGTGACAGCGCCAGCCGCCGATGTGGGCGGTCGGCATTAGCGACTATCGAGGCTCGGCACGCAGAAGCAGTGTGCGTAGACGCCGCGCGGATCGCCGAAGACTCTCACCACGCGCCGGAGCTGCGCGAGCGGCTTCTGCAGGACCTGCGTCACCAGCGAATCTTCCTTGCCCTGGTCGCCGAACAGCCCGAGCCAGCGCCGGATCGGGAACAGCGTCTCGGGCTTGAGCTCCTGCAGCTGGTAGTGCCCTTCCTCGAGTCCTGCCATCTTCGCGGCCGACGCGATCGCGTCGTCGAGGCTGCCGATCTCGTCGACCAGCCCGAGCTTGCGCGCCTGCGCGCCGCTCCACACGCGCCCGCGCGCGATCTTGTCGACGTCCTCGACGTTCATGTCGCGACCGCTGGCGACGCCGTTGATGAACGTCTGATAGCCGTAGTCGACCTCGGACTGCAGGATCGTCGAGACCTCCGGACCGATGGGACGATCGAGCCGCAAGCTGCCCGCGAGCGACGTCGTGCCCACGCCGTCGGTATGGATGCCGAGCTTCTCGAGCGGCTTCTCGAAGGTCGGGATCATGCCGAAGATGCCGATCGAGCCCGTCACCGTGCTGTCGTGCGCCCAGATCTCGTCGGCGTCCATCGAGACCCAGTAGCCACCCGACGCAGCGACGGAGCCCATCGAGACGACGACGGGCTTGCCCGCGTCCTGCAGCGCATCGACTTCGCGACGGATCTGCTCGGCCGCGTAGACGCTGCCGCCGGGAGAGTCCACGCGCAGCACGACGGCCGCGACCTCGGAATTGCGACGCGCGTCGGACAGCAGGCTCGACACCATGTCGCCACCGGCCATGCCCGGCTCGCCCTGCCCGTCGACGATGTCCCCCTGCACGGAAACCAGCGCGACCGACTGCTCGTCGCTGCTCGACTTGTGCTGCTCGCGGCGCGTCGCGGCGAGATAGTCGCGGAAATTGATCTGCCGGAAGCTGCCCGACTCGTCGTCCATGCCGACCTTCTCGCCGACGGCGGCGCGGAACTCGTCGAGCTTCTCGACCGCGTCGACGATCTTGGTTTCCTTCGCGTAGGCGGCGGCGTCGCCGTGATTGCGCTGCAAGCCGTCCTTGAGACCGCTCACGTAGCTACCGACCGCATCCTCCGGCAGCTTGCGCGCGGTGGCGACGAGATGCGTGTAGTTGCCCCAGAGATCGTTGAGCCACTCACGATCGGCTTCGCGCGCTTCCGGCGACATGTCATTGCGCAGGAACGGCTCGACCGCGGCCTTGTATTCGCCGACGCGGAACACGTGCACGTTGACCCCGAGCTTGTCGAGCGCCTCGCGGAAATAGTTGTTGTAGACCGACAAGCCTTCGAGCAGGACCATGCCGAGCGGATCGACCGAGATCTTGTCCGCCTGCGAGGCGAGCAGGTACTGCGTCTGGTCGTAGCTCGGCGCCCACGCGTAGACCGGCTTGCCGGCGGCGCGGAATTTCTCGATCGCCGCGTTGATCTCCTCGATCTGCGGCATGCCGGCGGAGGTGAGATCGTCGAGCTTGAGCACGGCGACGGGAACGCGCGTGTCGCCGGCGCCGATCTCGAGCGCGTCGATCACATCGCGCAGCGCAGTCTTCGGCGGCGGCTGATCGGACCAGTTCTCGAACAGCCGCTGCACGCTGTCGGTGTCGAGCTCGTCGACGAGCTCGCCGCTGGGAGCGATCACCAGCGCTTCGCCATTCTTGACCTGCACCAGCGGGTGATCCTGGCGTGCCGCGAAGAACGCGACGACGAGCAGGATCATCAGAAGCACGAAGATCGTGCGGTAGAGACCCACGGCCAGCAGCCAGAGCCATTTGAATGGCCGCAGGAGGATCGGTGTCCGGTGTTCTTCAGCCATGGAGGTGGGAGCTTCTCGCGAAAGGTGGTGACGTCAGCGCCGCGGCTGGAACATGCCCGGCGGCATGCGGCCGGCGAGGCTGCGCATGAGCTTGGACACTCCACCGCCGGCAAGTTTCTTCATCATGTCGCGTCCCTGCTCGAACTGGCGCAGCAGCTGGTTGACCTGCTGCACCTGCACGCCCGACCCGGCCGCGATGCGCCGCTTGCGCGAAGCCTTGATGAGATCGGGGAATCGGCGCTCCTGTGCGGTCATCGAATTGATGATCGCGATCGCGCGCTTCATCTCTTTTTCGGCGTTGACGTTCTTGATCTGCGCCTGCAGCTTCGCCCCGCCCGGCAGCTTCTCGAGCATCGACTCGATGCTGCCCATCTTCTGCATCTGCAGCATCTGGTCGCGGAAATCGTTGAAGTCGAATCCCTTGCCCTTGCGCACTTTCTGCGCGAGCTCGGCGGCTTTCTCGTGATCGACCTTCTGGACCGTCTCTTCGATCAGCGACAACACGTCGCCCTGTCCGAGGATGCGCGCGGCAATGCGATCGGGATGGAACAGCTCGAGCTTGTCGGACTTCTCGCCGACGCCGATGAACTTGATCGGCTTGCCGGTGACGTGACGCACGGAGAGCGCTGCGCCGCCGCGCGCGTCGCCGTCGACCTTGGTGAGCACGACGCCGGTGAGCGGGAGTCGATCGGCGAACGCCTTCGCCGTGTTCGCGGCGTCCTGGCCCGTCATGCTGTCGACGACGAACAGCGTCTCGATCGGCTTCAGCGCCGCTTCGAGCGCGGCGATCTCCTGCATCATCGGCTCGTCGACCGTCGTGCGGCCGGCGGTATCGACGATCAGCACATCCGCGTATTCCTTGCGCGCGTGCGCGAGCGCCGCGTTCGCGATCTCGACGGGATTCTGTCCCGCCTGCGACGGGAACCACTCCGCGCCGACCGCGCCAGCAGCGATCTTCAGCTGCTCGATCGCAGCGGGCCGATAGACGTCAGCCGAAACGACGACGACGTTCTTCTTGCCTTCGCGCTCCTTGAGCCAGCGCGCGAGCTTCGCGACGGTCGTGGTCTTGCCCGAGCCCTGCAGGCCCGCCATGAGGATGATCGCGGGCGGCTGTTGGCGGAGGTTGAGTCCTTCGGTCGTACCGCCGAGCGTTTCGGTGAGCAGCTGATGAACGATGCGCAGCAGCGATTGGCCAGGCGTCAGGCTCTCGGTGACTTCGGCGCCGACAGCGCGCTCGCGCACGGCATCGGTGAAGGCCTTGACCACCGGCAGCGCGACGTCGGCTTCGAGCAGCGCCATGCGCAGCTCGCGCGTCGCATCGCGGATCTGATCTTCGGTGAGCCGGCCCTGGCCGCGGATCGCGTCGAGGACCCGCGACAGCCGGGACTGGAGATTTTCGAACATCGAAGAATTTTACCGCCTACGGAAGGATGACGTCCCCGCGGCGCAGGTGCTGATATTCCCAGCCGGCGAGCGCCTTGCGGCACTGCTTCTCGATCACCTGCTCGAGCCCTGGCTTGTGATGCGTCAGGAACAGCTGCGGCTGATGCTTGAGCTTCTTGAGCTCACGACCCAGCAGCGCCGGCGTGAAATGCTTTGAGGCCTTCCCGAGTTCTTCCTGCTCGTCGGGGAACGCGATCTCGACCATGAACTTGTCGAGCCGCGGCAGCTTGTTCAGGAATTCCCAGAGCGGCTCGTTTGCGTAGGTGTCGCCGCTGAAGACGAAGGTGTGCCCGTCCTTCTCCGCCGCGTAGCCGACTGCCGGCACCGTGTGCAGCACGGAGAATGGCGTGAAGCGGATGCCGTTGCGCTCGGTGGTCTTGCCGACCTTGGTCTCGTGGAACTCGATCAGCGGCGCCTCTTCGGTCGGCAGCTTCGAGAAGTCTGGCCAGATCTTCCAGTTGAAGATGTGCTGCTGGATCGCGGAGAGCGTCTCGGCGGTCGCATGCACTTGCACAGGACGATCGATGAGATCGAACAGGTTATCGGCCATGAACGCGAGCCCGCAGACGTGATCGAGATGCGAGTGCGTGAGGAAGATGTTGCCGATGCGGCGCATCTGCGCCAACGACAGCTCGCCGACGCCCGTACCGGCGTCGATGAGGATCTCGTCGTCGATCAGGAGGCTGGTGGTGCGAAGCCCGGGCCCCACCCCGCCGCTGCAGCCTAACACCTTGATCCGCATGCTGGTCCGCCGCTGGATTCGCTTGGATACTAGCACAGCGCATGCGCAGTTCCCCGGCATCGGATCACACCTGGCCGCGATGCTATGCTCGCGCCCCCATGTCCTCCATGCTCGCGAGCTATCTTGCGGTCGCGGCCGCCGCGCTCTATCTCATCGCGGCCTGGCGAGCCTCGCGCGGCGCGGCGCCCTGGATCGCCCCAGTCGCGCTGTTGCTGCACCTCGTCGTGCTGATCAACCAGTTGTTCGCCCAGCATGCGATGACGCTCGGATTGCACGAAGCGCTCTCGCTCTTCGCCTGGCAGTCGGCAGTGCTGCTGTGGCTCTTCAGTTTGCGCGAGCCACTGCGCATCCTCGGTGTCGTGCTCTATCCACTTGCTGCGCTCGCAGCGTTGGTCGCGACGTTCCTGCCTTCGCCGGTCCAGCCCGTGCCGATCAGCGACTGGAAGATCGAACTGCACGTCGTGCTCTCACTGCTGTCCGCGGGCCTGCTGACGCTCGCGGCTGCACAAGCGCTCGCGCTCGCGATCCAGGATCGGCTGCTGCACCAGCACCAACGCTTCGAGCTGACGCAGAGCCTGCCGCCACTCCAGACGATGGAGCGCCTGCTGTTCCAGCTGATCGCGCTCGGGTTCTTCCTGCTGTCGCTCACGCTGATCAGCGCCGCCCCGTTCGTGCACGATCTCGTCGCGCAGCATCTTGCGCACAAGACGATCCTGTCGGTCGTCGCGTGGCTCCTGTTCGCGATCCTGCTGTGGGGACGCCGCTACCACGGCTGGCGCGGACGCGTCGCGATCCGCTGGGCTCTCTCCGGCTATGCCCTGCTCATCCTCGCTTATTTCGGTAGCAAATGGGTCCTTGAGGAAGTCCTTCACCGTCAATGGACTTAGATGATCTAATTAAAGTTATCTCTCGGGAAGCGCCTTGACAGTGTGGCACCCGCTTCCGTAAGTAAATCCTGCCCGACCCCTGCTAGCTGCGCCCGGCCCGCCCTTGGACCAAGTCACCCTCGCGCTGTACCTCGGACTCCTCGTCGTCCTGGTCCTGCTGGCTGCGTTCTTCGCGGGCTCCGAAACCGCATTGATGGCGCTCAATCGCTACCGACTGCGGCACCTCGCCAAATCCGGCAATCGCGGCGCGCGTTATGCGGAGCAACTGTTGCAACGGCCCGATCGCCTGATCGGCATGATCCTGCTCGGCAACATCGCGGTGACGTTCGCGAGCTCGTCGATCATCACCTACCTCACGCTCGAGACGTTCGGGCAGAGTTGGATCGCGCTGACGACGCTGATCGCGGCGATCTTCATCCTGATCTTCGGCGAGATCGCCCCGAAGACCTTGTCGGCGCTGTATCCCGAGCGCGTGGCCATCCCGGCGGCCTACGTCTACATGGGGCTGCGCTGGCTGCTCTATCCGATCGTCTGGGTGACGACGATCCTGTCGAACGGCTTGCTCCGGCTTCTCGGCGTGTCGCCGGAGGAAGCGGCTGCGCACAGCCTCTCGGTCGAGGAACTGCGATCCGTCGTCGCCGAAGCCGGCGCGATGATCCCGGAGCGCCACCAGCGCATGCTGCTGTCGATCCTCGATCTCGAGCGCGCGACGGTGGAAGACATCATGGTCCCGCGCAACGAGATCGTCGGCATCGACGTGTCCGAGCCGTGGGAGAAATTGCGCGAGCAGCTGATCAACAGTCAGCACACGCGCCTGCCGGTGTACATGGGATCGATCGACGATCTGCGCGGCATCGTGCATCTGCGCAACGCGCTCAAGCTCGCCTCCGAAGGTCAGCTCACGGCGGAGAGCCTGCTCGCGCTCGCGCGCGAGCCGTACTTCATCCCCGAAGGCACGCCGCTCAATCAGCAGCTGCTGAACTTCCAGAACCAGAAGCGGCGGATCGGCTTCGTGGTCGACGAGTACGGCGACATCCAGGGATTGGTCACGCTGGAGGACATCCTCGAAGAAGTGGTCGGCGATTTCACGTCGGATCCGGCGACGCGCATCAAGAACGTGTACATGGAGCCCGACGGCAGCGTGCGCGTCACCGGCGCTGTCACGCTGCGCAGCCTGAATCGCTCGCTCGGCTGGAAGCTCCCGATCGCGGGACCCAAGACCGTGAACGGCCTCGTGCTCGAGCACCTCGAGGACATCCCCAAGCCCGGCCGCCAGGTGCAGGTGAAGAGCTATCTGATCGAGATCACCGAAGTGCGCGGCAACGCGGTGAAGGCGGCGCGCATCCGCAAGATCGACGACGCGCCGGAGCCCGAGAGCGTGAAGACTGAAGAGGCGCAGTCCGCTCCGTGACGTGAGCGGGCGCCGGCCTTAGATCGCCGGCAGCCCGAACATCTTCGCGTGGTACATGAGGAACACCGCCCAGACGCCGAGCGCGATCAACAGGCGGTGATCGAAGAGCTCCGCGATCGATAAGCGATTGCGTCCCTGCGCGATCGCGACGAACGGTACGTTCGAGGTCTTCTGCACGTAGCTTTCCCACAGCGGGCCGAGCGCCTTCGCGCGCTTCGCATCGATCGACCGCGGACCGATCAGCGCGAGCGCGAGGAACGCGCCGAAGAACACGAGCGTCGGCAACTGCGGATTGAAGAGCATGTGTGTCGCGGCCCACAGCGCAAAGCCCCAAAGCATCGGATGCCGCGTGATGCGGTGCGCCGCTTTCGCCGGATCAGGATCGTGCAGCGCACCTTCGCCGCCGACGCCGGTCGGACTGCGCGACATCACGCCGAACACGATGAACACGAACGCGATCAGGTTCAGCGTCGCCGCGAGCCAGCGCCAATCGATCAACACCGTCGCCTGCGGCACGCGCACGTGGATGAAGGACCAGATCAGCCACGTGAGTCCGCCGGCCGATAGCAACGAGAACACGCCGCGATAAGGCTGCTCGCCGAGCTTGGCGACGAGCGCGTCGCGAACCGACGTCCCCGAGATCAGCAGGTGAATGCCGACGAAGAAGAGCGCCGCGCAGATGAGCGAAAGCATTTCGTTTCCCCGTGAACGCCTGCACCCAAGGCTAGCAGAGCCTCGTCTCAGCCCAACAGGTGAAGAATGGCACCGCTCCCGCCGCAGATCGCGATGGTCTTGATGATGCCGGCCTTGAAACGATAGAGCGCGATGAACGCACCAGCGCCGATCGCAAGCGCCGCCCAGTCGGCGTGCACGCCGAATCCCTGCGGCCAGAACACGTGATAGCCGAAGAAGCGCGCGAGATTCAGGATCACGCCAACCACCGCGGCGGTGATCGCCGTCAGCGGCGCGGTGAAGCGCAGATCATCGTGCGTGCGCTCGACGAGCGGTCCGCCGGCGAGGATGAACACGAACGACGGCAGGAACGTGAAGTAGGTCGCGACACTGGCCGCGATGGCACCCGACGCGACGAGATGCTCCGGCCCGAACAGCGCCGCGTTCCAGCCGCCGACGAAGCCGACGAACGCGACGATCATGATGAGCGGACCGGGCGTCGACTCGCCGAGGGCGAGGCCGTCCATCATCTGCGGCGCGCTGAGCCAGCCGTAGTGCAGCACCGATCCCTGGAAGACGTACGGCAGCACGGCGTACGCGCCGCCGAACGTGAGCAGAGCGGCCTTGCTGAAGAACCAGCCCATGTCCTTCAGCGTGGCTGCGCTGAGCAAGGCAATGACACCACTCCACAGGACCAACCCGACGATCAGGACTCGCGCCAGTCTCAGCGGGCTGAAGCGCGCGTGCGCCGGCGTCGGCGTGTCGTCGTCGATCAACGACGCGCCGTAGCTCTTCTGGTTGCCGCCGCCATGTCCGCCGGTCGCGAACAGTCGAGGCGCGACCTTGCCGCCGACGAATCCGATCACGCCAGCGGAGAAGACGATGAGCGGAAAAGGAACCTGCAGCATGGTGGCAACGAGTGACGCTGCGGCGATCAGCCACAGCAGACCGTTGGTCAACGCGCGCGAGCCGATGCGGTACGCCGCGAAGGCGACGATCGCGACCACCGCTGGCTTGATGCCCCACAGCACGCCGGCGATGACCGGCACCGATCCGTACACGAGATAGATCCACGTGAGCGCGATCAGCAACAGCAGCGATGGCAGCACGAACAGCGCGCCGGCGACGATGCCACCGGGCGTGCCATGCATGAGCCAGCCGATGTAAGTCGCGAGCTGTTGCGCCTCGGGACCCGGCAGCAACATGCAGTAGTTCAGCGCGTGGAGGAATCGACGCTCGGAAATCCAGCGCCGTTTCTCGACCAGCTCGGCGTGCATGATCGCGATCTGCCCGGCGGGTCCGCCGAAGCTGATGCAGCCGAGCTTGAGCCAGTAACGGAACGCTTCGCCGAAACTGACGGGCGCCGGGCGCGACGTCGCGGCGACGTCAGACAAGCCGGACGGCCTGCTCGAGCCGCGCGACGGCATTCACTTCCATGTCGATGCGTCCTTTGCGCGGCCGATTCGCTTCCGGAACGATCGCGCGCTTGAAGCCTTGCTTCGCCGCTTCCTGCAGGCGGTCTTCGCCGCCTTGCACGGGACGAATTTCGCCGGCGAGCCCGACTTCGCCGAACACGATGAGATCGCCGGCAACCGGCTTGCCCTTCAGGCTCGACAACGCGGCGAGCAACAGCGGCAGATCGGCCGCGGTTTCCTGGATGCGCATTCCGCCGACGACGTTGACGAACACATCCTGATCGCCGAGCGCGACGCCGGCGTGACGATGCAGCACCGCAAGCAGCATCGCAAGGCGATTCGATTCCAGTCCAAGCGCGACGCGCTTCGGATTGCCGAGCTGCGAGGTGTCGACGAGCGCCTGAACCTCGACGAGCAGCGGACGGCTGCCCTGTCGCGTGACGGTGATCACGCTTCCGGGTACCGGCTCCTCGTGACGCGACAGGAAGATCGCCGAGGGATTGCTGACCTCTTTCAATCCGGCATCGGTCATCGCGAACACGCCGAGCTCGTTGACCGCGCCGAAGCGGTTCTTCACGGCGCGCAGGATGCGATAGCGCGAGCCGGCGTCGTGCTCGAAGTAGAGCACCGTGTCGACCATGTGCTCCAGCACGCGCGGGCCAGCGATCGCACCTTCCTTCGTCACGTGGCCAACCAGCACGACGGTCGTGCCGTTGGTCTTCGCGTAGCGCACGAGCTGCGCCGCGCACTCGCGCAGCTGCGACACCGATCCCGGCGCGGAGTCGAGCGCTTCCGAATAAAGCGTCTGGATCGAATCGATCACCGCCAGCCCCGGCTTGGCGCGCCGCAGCGTCTCGAGCACGGTTTCGAGCGACGTCTCCGAGACCACCGGCAGATCGAGCTTCGGCAGATCGAGCCGCTGCGCGCGCATGCGCACCTGCGAGAGCGACTCTTCGCCGGTGACGTAGAGCGTCGGCAAGCGCCCCTGCAATGCCGCGAGCACTTGCAGCAACAGCGTCGACTTGCCGATGCCCGGATCGCCGCCGATCAGGATCACGGCGCCGGGGACGATGCCGCCGCCGAGCACGCGGTCCATCTCGACGAGCCCGGTGCCTACGCGCGACGAAGCTTCGGCCTCGACGTCGGAGAGCTGCTGGATGCTGATGTCTGCGCGCGCCGACGTTCCGCGACTACGCGCGCCGCCGCCCTCCGCCGACTCCACCATGGTGTTCCACTCACCGCAGTCGGCGCACTGCCCCGCCCACTTCGACGCGGCTGCGCCGCAGGACTGGCAGACATAGATGAGCCGGGCTTTCGCCATCGTGGTGTTTTGGGGAGGACAGACAGTATGATGCCCGGCAAAGGGGATGGGGGATAGCGGCGTGGAAAAGAAACTGTGGTCGCGCGACTGGCTTGCCGCGCTGGCGTTCAGCCTGGTCTTCGGACTCGTCGTCACCCTGTTCTCGGGCAGCATGCAGAGCATGGAGCGGGCGGTCTACGACCTCGGCGTGCGCGGCAACGACAAGCCACCGTCGGATCGCATCGCCGTCATCAAGATCGACGACGAGAGCATCGCCAACATCGGCACCTGGCCGTGGCCGCGCACGCTGCACGCACAGCTGATCGACAAGCTCCACGAAGCGGGCGCCAAGGCGATCGGCTACGAAGTGTTCTTCTCCGAAGCCGCGCCCGACGCCGGCGGCACTGCGCTCGCACGGATCTCGGAGCAGCTCGAGAAATCGCCGCTGGTCCGTCAGGTGCCCGGCGAGATCGACGCGCTCGAGCAGCAGCTGCACGACAACGCCGCGCGGCCCCCGGTCACCGGCATCTACAAGACCTGGCACGACTCGGTGCTCGGCAGCCGCTATCGCCAAGAGCTCGACGTGCTGCGCGCGCAGCTCAAGGAAGCGAGCGGCGACACCTCCGCGGACAAGGCGATCGTCGGCGCGATCAAGAAGGCGGGGAATGTCTATCTGCCGATGAGCTTCGCGCTGCAGCCGGCGGAGCCCGGCTCGGAGCAACCGGTGCCCGACTTTCTCAAGGCGAGCGCGATGACGCACGTCGTCGATCGCGTGCACGCCGGCGCGACGCCGATCGAAGCGAGCGCGCCGCAGCTGCCCATCGCGGCGGTGGGCGCCGTTGCTGCTGGCATCGGCCATCTCGCGCAGCTGCTCGACGGCGTCGACGGTTACGTCCGCGCCGACGCGCTGGTCCTCAAGTACGGCGACGCGCTCTACCCTTCGCTCGCGCTGCGGCTCGCATCGGCGGAGCTCGAGATGCCGATCGACGATGTTTCGGTGCGGCTCGGCGAAGGCGTCGCGCTCGGCGGCGTCGACGTCAAGACCGACGCGCAGGAGATCTTCCTCTCCAACTTCTATCAGGACCAGGCGGGCAAGCCTGCATTCCAGACCGATTCGTTCTACGACGTGATCGCCGGCAAGATCCGTCCCGACAAGTACAAGAACAAGATCGTGATCGTCGGGCCGACGGCGCGCGGTGTGGCACAGGCGTTCCCGACTCCGGTTTCCGCTTTGATGCCGCCGCCGGTGCTGCTGGCCAATCTCACCTCGAGCCTCCTGCAGGGCGATTACTACTCGCGCCCGGCCTGGGGCACCTACGCGCGGCTTGGATTGTGCGTGCTCGTCGCGCTCTATCTCGCGTTCGCTTTGCCGTCGCTATCGCCGCTGCTCGGCGCGATCATCAGCGCCGTGTTGCTGATCGGCTTCCTGGTCGGCGAGTTCGTGCTGATGGTGAAGAGCCAGATGTCGATTCCGCTGGCGACGCCGGCGCTGCTGCTCGTCACCGGTCACGGCTTCATGATGCTCAAGCGTCTGCGTCTCACCGAGCGTCTGAAGGTCACGTCGGAAACCGAAAGCGCGGAGAGCAACCGCATGCTCGGGCTCGCGTTCCAGACGCAGGGCCAGCTCGACATGGCGTTCGACAAGTTCAAGCGCGTGCAACCGCCCGACGAGAAGGTCCTCGACGCACTCTACAACCTCGGCCAGGACTTCGAGCGCAAGCGCCAATTCAACAAGGCCGAATCGGTCTACGCGTACATCGTCGAGCACCAGGCCGACTTTCGCGACGCCGGACAGAAGCAGGCGCGCGCGAAGAAGCTCTCGGAAACGGTGATGCTCGGCGGCACTTCGAGCGGCGCGAATTCCTCACTGTTGCTCGCGGCCGAAGCCGGCGGCGAGAAAGCCAAGCTCGGCCGCTATGAGATCGAGAAGGAGCTCGGCAAGGGCGCGATGGGCGTCGTCTACCTCGGCAAGGATCCGCGCATCGGCCGCATGGTCGCGATCAAGACGATGGCGCTGTCGAACGAATTCGAGGCGGACGAATTGAAGACGGTGAAGGAGCGCTTCTTCCGCGAAGCCGAGAGCGCGGGCCGCCTGCAGCATCCGAACATCGTCGCCATCTACGACGCCGGCGAAGAGCACGACCTCGCCTACATCGCGATGGAATTGCTGAAGGGCAACGACCTCACCAAGTTCTGCAAGGCCGAATCGCTCCTGCCGGTGCATCTGGTGGTGAAGTTCATCGCGCAGGCTGCCGACGCGCTCGACTACGCGCACAGCAACGGCGTGGTCCATCGCGACATCAAGCCGGCGAACATGATGCTGATCCCCGACAAGGGCATCATCAAGCTCACCGACTTCGGCATCGCGCGCATCTCGGACGCGAGCCGTACCCGCACCGGGCTCGTGCTCGGATCGCCGAGCTACATGTCGCCCGAGCAGCTGCGCGGACAGAAAGTCGACGGCCGCTCCGATCTGTTCTCGCTCGGCGCGACGCTATTCCAGCTGCTCACGGGTCAGCTGCCGTTCCAGGCTGAATCGCTGGCGACGCTGATGATGAAGATCGTCACCGAGAAGCATCCCGACGTGACCAAGCTGCGTCAGGGCGTGCCGCCGCAGGTCGTCGCCGTGCTCGACAAGGCGCTGGCGAAGGATCGCGAGCAGCGTTATCAGCGCGGATCGGAGATGGCCCGCGATCTCAGGATGCCCCCGAAGCCGGCAGCGGCCCCCGCGCCCGCAGTCGCCTAACAAGAAGAACGGAGCGTCGAACCGTGCAGCTACGCACAGCGCTGCTGTCCGATGTCGGCAAGGTGCGCGACAACAACGAGGACTCGATCGCCGAGGATCTCTCCCTCGGGCTGCTGGTGCTCGCCGACGGCATGGGCGGCTATCAGGCCGGCGAAGTGGCGAGCCGCATGGCCGTCACCACGATCGTCGAGACCGTGCGCGAGCAGCACGCCGATGCCAAGGATCTCGAGAGCAAGTGCACGCTCCTGCGCGCCGCGGTCGAGCAGGCCAATCGCGCGATCTTCGACGCGGCGCACAAGCACATGCAGTATCAAGGCATGGGCACGACCGTCGTCGCCTGCGAAGCGGTCGACGATCGCTTCATCGTCGGCTGGGTCGGCGACTCGCGCCTCTACCGCTTCCGCGATCGCACCCTGAAGCAGATCACGCGCGATCACTCGCTGGTGCAGGAGCTGATCGACCACGGCCACTACAGCAAGGCCGACGCGCACCAGCTGGTGTCGAAGAACATCGTGACCCGCGCGCTCGGCGTCGAGTCCGACGTCGACGTCGA
>DASRHK010000142.1:0-31155 GCA_035650495.1 Nevskiaceae bacterium
CTCGCATTCGGGCCCGACGGATCGCCGAACGGATCGCAGCCGCAGCCGCCGGACCACATGTGGCCCATGCCGTTGACGACGTACTTGGTGAGCACGACCGCGCCGCCGGTCGAGTTCTTGTAATCGTACTGCGTGTACGAGCGGCCACCGGGCACTTGTCCGTTGGTGGTCGTGTCGGCGACGTCGTCGATGTTGTTGTTGTCCAGCCCGTCGGAAGCCTTGTCGTCGGCCTGGGCCCACGACGTGATCACCTGCGATGTGTTGATCGGCGGCGCGATCGTGTCACTCGAGCCGACGAACGCGATCACCGGCACGACGCGCTTGAAGCTGCCCATCGCGCTGTAGATGTTGTTGCCCTCGGTGGTGGGATCGGGGCCGCCGCTCGAGCCGCAGGGATAACCTTTGTACTCGCAGCCCGAATGCACGCCGATCGACGCATAGAGATCCGGATAGGTCGCGCCCATGATCACCGACATCGCGCCGCCGGCGGAGATGCCGGTGACGAAGACCTTCTTCGCGTCGACGCTCCAGTTGCTCTTCACCCAGTTGGTGATGCCGGCGATCTGCGACGGCTCGTACTGTCCGCGCACCTGCTCGTAGGACAGGAACCAGTTCCAGCACCCGGCGCCGTTGGCGTTGTAGTCCTGCTGCGGCAGCACGAGGATGAAGCCGCGCTGCTCGGCGAGCGCGTCGAGACCGGTGAGCTGCTGGAACGTTGCCGCAGTCTCGCTGCAGCCGTGCAGGCCGACGACGAGCGGCATCGCGGTGCCGTGGTAGCTCGTCGGCACGTAGCCCTGGTAGTAACGCGTGCCGTACGCATTGGTGTAGTAGCCGGCGAAGTAAGTGCCGGGCTGCGCGGCGAGCGCGGGGTGAGCGAATCCGAAAGCAAGCACCACGACAGCGACGAGACCTTTCAAGCTGCGACTCATGAGCGAATCCTCCTATGCGTTCCCCGGCCAGGTTGGAAACATCTCCCGCAACTTCAGCTTCTGGAACTTGCCGGTGGAGGTGCGCGGGATCGCATCGATGAAGACGATGTCGTCCGGCAGCCACCAGTCGGCGAACTTGCCCTTGAGATGCGCGCGCAGCTCGTCCTTGGTCGCGCTCGATCCTTTCTTGAGCACGACGCACGCGAGCGGACGCTCCATCCATTTCTCGTGCGCGACCGCGATCACCGCGGCTTCGGCGACCGACGGATGCGCCATCAGTTCGTTCTCGAGCGCCTGCGAGCTGATCCATTCGCCGCCGGACTTGATCAGGTCCTTGGCGCGATCGGTGATCTGGATGTAGCCCTCGGCCGTGAGATTGGCGACGTCGCCGGTCTTGAACCATCCGTCGGCGCTGAAGCGATCTGCTGCGTCTGGTCGCTCGTGATAGCTGCCGGTGATGAACGGACCGCGGCATTCGATCTCGCCGACGGTCTCGCCATCCCAGGGTGCGACGCCGTCGTCGCCGAAGATGCGCAGATCGACCAGCGGCAGCGGCAAGCCGGCGCGCGCGCGAATCCGGACCTTCTCCGCTTCGCTGCGATCGTCGAGCTCGGGCCTGATGCGGCCGATGCTCGCGAGCGGCGAGGTTTCGGTGAGACCCCACGCAGCGAGGATGTTGAGGCCGAACTTGTCGAGCGCCTCGATGAGCGAAGGCGGCACTGCCGATCCACCGACCATCAGCCGCATGCCGCGCTTGAGATTCTTCCAGCGCTTCGGCTCGCGCTGCAGGCATTGCAGCACGCCCATCCAGATCGTCGGCACGCCGCCGGTGAAGGTCACGCCCGTGGCGTCGAACAGATCGAGCAGGCTTTCGGCATCGAGATGTGGGCCGGGAAACACCTGCGTCGCGCCGACCATCGCGGCGGAGTAGGCCAACCCCCACGCGTTGGCGTGAAACATCGGCACGACCGGCAGCACGACGTCGCGCATCGACAGGCAGGTCGCGTCGGGCAGCGACATCGTCAGCGCATGCAGCACCGACGAGCGATGCGAATAGACGACGCCCTTGGGCTTGCCCGTCGTGCCCGACGTGTAGCACATGCCGCACGGCGCGTTCTCGTCGACCTCGACGTACTCGAATGCGCCTTCGCCGGATTTCAGGAACGCTTCGTAGTCCTCGTACGGCGCTCCGTGAACGTCGCGCTCGAATCCGAACACGATCACCTTCTCGAACTTCACCTCACTCTTGAACTTCTCGTAGAGCGGCAGCAGGCAATCGTCGACGATCAGGATGCGATCCTTCGCGTGATTCGCGATGTAGGCGATGTCTTCCGGGTACAGGCGCAGGTTCAGCGTGTGCAGCACGCCGCCCGCCGCGGGAACGCCGTAGTAGCACTCGAGATGCGCGTAGTGATTCCACATGAGCGTCGCGACGCGATCGCCGGGCTTGATCCCCGCGCGCACGAGCGCGTTGGCGAGCTGACGCGCGCGCACGTACATGTCCGCGTAGGTGTAGCGATGCAGGGATTTGTCCGGCCGCCGCGAGATCACGGGCACGTTCTTGAACAAGGAACCCGCGCGCTCGAGGATCGTGTTGAGCGACAGCGGCGTGGTCATCATCGTCGCCTTCATGGCGAGCTGCTCCTTGGATGCGCCTTGAAGAATTCCCACGTCGCGATCGTCGCGCTGGGGCCGATCGGGTCGGTGAAGTTGCCGTTGCGGCTGCCGCCCGGATAGGTGTGGCCGAGGCCGTGGATGATCCAGAAGTCGATCAGCGGTGCTCCGCTCGCATCGACGTAGTGCGCGATCGTGTATGGATATTGATCGAGCCCCAGTGCCGCGCCGAGACAGGGAACGTCGAGCGGCGGCGTGATGCAGAGATCGCCGATCGTGCCGATGTTGGCGAGCATCGACGCATCGACGCCGAAGTTCTCGATCGACGCCGGCCGGGAAGAGACGCTGTCGTTCGCGGCGCCGTCGTCGACGAGATCGTCGGTGCCGAGCCACTGCTGCACGGCGCTGTAGCCGGCGCCGAACAGGACGACTTCGTCTGCCGTTCCCTGGATCACGATGACCGGCATGACGCGCGCGTATTGGCCCATCGCAGTCGCGGCGGATTCGCCGCTCGCGTCGCCTTGATAGGCGACGCCGGCGTCGATGCCGAGCGCTGCATACAGATCGGGATACGTCGCGCCCATCACTGCGGTCATCGCACCGCCGGCCGAGATGCCCATGATGAAGACGCGATCCGGGTCGATCGGATTCGCGGCGATCACGTCGCGGGTGATGCCGGCAATGGTTCCCGCTTCGCCGGTATCGCGCGAGATGTTCTCCGGCAGATACCAGTTCCAGCAGTGACCCGCGTTGCCGTCGGTGCCTTCGGCGTTCACCTGCTGCTCCGGATAGACGACGATGAAGCCGTCGCTCTCCGCGGTTTGATTCCACAGCGTGCCGAGCGCGGCATCCATCGCGGTCTGCTGACAGCCGTGCAGATACACGACGAGCGGCACGGCACCCGAGGGCAGCGTGCTCGGGACGTACACGTAGTAGTCGCGATGCGGCAGCGAATCGCCGGTGAACGTGTGCTTGGTGAACGAGCCCGGCCCCAGCTTTTCGGGGTCTGAATTCGCGTCGCTGCTCTCACCGTCGCCGACCGGCGAGGGCGTGTTCGAGTTCGCGCACGCGCAGAGCGCGAGGCTGAACCCGACGATCGCATCCCGCACGCGCATCGCGATTGTCAGAACACGTAGCGCAGCTGCGCGAACACTTCGCGCCGCGGCTCGGGAACGCTAACGAAGATGTTCGCGAGCGCGTCGCCGTAGCGCACCGAGGTGCGCTTGTCGCCGAGGTTGTTGCCGATGACCTGCAGCGTCCAGCCCTGACCGAGGTTGGCGAGCGCAATGGTCGCGTTGTACTTGACGAAGCCGCCCTGGCGCTTGCGCTCGTCGAGGTCGGTGTCGAGCAGCTGCGTGCCCATGTAGATCACGGTGAAGCTCGGCGTCAGCGTGAGTCCCCACGGCAGCGAGATCAGCCAGCTTGGCGTCAGCGTCGTGTCCCACTTCGGCGCGAATGCGAACGGGCGGCCGGTCGCGTCGCAGTAGGTCGCGGTGTTGTCGGCCGCGCATTCGTTCTGTGTGAACTTCGTGTACTTGGTGTCGTTGTAGCCGAGCGTCGCGAACAGGTTGAAGCCGCCGCCGACCATCCAGTTGAGATCCCCCTCGACGCCTTGCGCGTACGCCTTCTCGGCGTTGAACACGCGCGTCGTGCCGAGCCCGATCACCGTGCTCGGCGGGAAGCAGACGTTGCTGCCCGTGCCGGTGCTCTCGCACATCTGATCCTGCGGATTGCCGGCCACCGGCGGCTTCTCGCGGCCCAGCACCTGGAAGTCGCGCGCGTCCATCCGGTAGAACGAGAGATTGGGACGGAAGCGGCCGCCGAAGAAGGTCGCCTTGAGATCGAAGCCGATCTCGTCGGTCGTCTCGGGCTTGTATTCGAGCTCTTCGGGGATGTCGCGATAGGCGAACGCGTTGAAGCCGCCGCCCTTGAACCCGCGCGCCCAGTGCGCGAACAGCGACAGCTGCTTGGTCGGCTGCCAGTTGAGCGAGACCTTCGGCATGAACTGGTTCTCCGACTGCGAGCGCACGTCGCTGAATTCCTGCAAGCCGAGCGCGGTCGCCAGCGGATTCGCCGCGGCGCCGGGCTGGTCGAAATGCAGATCCCAGAAGCCTTCCTTCTTCTCCTTGCTGTAGCGCGCGCCGAGCAGCAGCTTCCAGTGCGGCAGGAATTGCCAGTCGGTCTGCTGGAAGAAAGCGACGACGCTGCCGGTCTGGTCGTAGATCTGGTTGAACACTTCGTCGTGCGCCATCAGCTCGATGGGATTGAGCGGCCCGCCGATGATGTTCAGCAGCGTCGAGAGGACGGCGGGATCGAGGCTCTCGCTCGAATTGCCCGTCTCGGCCGCGGCGGTGAGCTCGAGCAGCGGACCGTCGTGCAGCACGAAGCGGAACGCGCTGTCGCGGATCTGGCGGTGCTGCCAGAACACGCCGGTCAGGAATTCCGTGTGGCCGAGCGTGTCGCCGCCGATGCCGAACAGGCCATCGAGCGTCGGCGCCTTGATGCGGCCTTCGACGGTCGTGGTCGGGAAGCGATCGCGCGCCGTCGCCGGCAATCCGGGCACCGACGTGAAGTCGACGTCGACCGCCATCGTCTCCTTCAGCTCCGAATGCCCGCCGAGCGCGGTGAAGGTCCAGCCGCCCAGCGGCACGTTCCATTCGGCGACGGCCGTGTTGGTGTGCGCGTAGCGGAAATCCTGGCCGTCTTCCGAAGCGGTGTAGTTGTTGAGCGTGAAGTCCGCGTCGGCGTCGTACTTGCGCACGACCGCCTGCACCGCGGGATAGATGTGCCACAGCTCGACGCCGGCGCCGGTGTTGTCGAGGTCGACGCTCTCGTAGGAAAGCTTGAGATCGGTCCCGAAGAGATCGGGGAATTTCAGCTTCGCGCGATAGCCCTTGTGGTCGTAGCCGCGCATCGGGTCGATCGCGTCCGGCGACTCGTCCTTCGCGGTGTTCTTCACGAAGCCGTCGCGCTTGTCGTAGATGTAGGCGACGCGGAATTCGACGACGTCGCTGACGATCGGGCCGGCGATCGCGGCCTCGGCATGCTTGCGGCCGACTTGTCCGTACTGGCCCATGACGACGCCGCTCCAGTTCGGCGTGGGGTCGGCGGTGACGATCGAGACGAGACCCGCGGTGGTGTTCTTGCCGAAGGTCGTGCCCTGCGGACCGCGCAGCACTTCGACGCGCTGGATGTCGAACAGGCCCGAATTGAAGTAGGTCGTGTTGGTGTAGGGAATGCCGTCGAAGGCGATGCCGAGCGGCGACTCGAACGCCTTATTGTTGTTGTTGAAGCTGAAGCCGCGCGCCTGCGGCGCCGCGAAGAAGCCGCCGGAGGCGATCTTCACGTTCGGCACGTACTGCATCGCCTGCACGATGTCGACGATGCCTTTCTCGGCGACGAACTTGTCCGACATCACCGACATCGAGATCGGCACGTCGCGCGCCGACTGCTTCACCTTCTGCGCGGTGACGACGACTTCCTCGAACTTGTATTTCTCCTGCGGCGCATCCGTCGCGGGCGGCGGCGCCTTGTCGCTGCTCGGCACCGGAACCGTTTCCGGATAGGGTTGCGGTGTTGCTTCGGGCGCCGGCGCGCTCTCCTCGGCGAGAGCGACGCAGGAAACGAGCAAAGCGACGAGCCCCAGATGAACCTTCATCGTTCCTCCTCCGCGGACCGAGCTTCGCCGGCCTCGCACCAATTGCTATTTCGCGCCCAGCATCCTCAACACGAGGTCGGCATAGATGTCGGCGATCTCGTCGGCGCTCTTGTCGAACGCCGGCGTGTACCAATGCGCGACGCGGATCCCCATCGCGCCGATCGCGGCCATCGCAAGCCACGTGTCCGGCGTCTTGAACACGCGCGCCTTGATCCCGCGCTGGATGACGTCGAGCAGGAGCTGCTCCGACTGCTCGCGCAGCTCGAGCGCCGGCGCCGCGAATTTCGGCGACAGCGCGTGCAATTCCGAGTTGCCGACGACGCAGAGCATCGAGTAATCGGCGTGCGTGCGGACGTGCGCCCGCACGAACGCGGCGAGCTGCTTGCGCGGATCGTCGCCCGCGTCCTGCAGCGCGGCCTTGAGCCGGCGATGGTGCTCGTCGTGCGCGATCTTGATCAGCTCGGAGAGCACGTGTTCCTTGGACGGGTAGTGCGCGTACATCGTCGCCGGCTGGATCCCGGTCGCCTTGGCGATGTCGCGGACCGACGTGCCGCCGTAGCCGTGCTCGGCGAACAAACGCAGCGCGGCGCCGAGGACGACACCACGCGATCCGGGCGGCGTCACGCCGGGCGGCAGCAGCATCTCCTGGGTCAGGAGCCGGCGGTGCAGGGCGGCGCTCGGTCGGGTCATACGAACGATCGTTCGGGTCGGTTGCGAGGCAATCTACTCCCGGCCGGCGGCGAAGGCAAACGATCGTTCGGGTCGCGACCGGCCGCGCGTCGGCCTGAAGGCCGACCCGCGACCTTGACGGCTCCAGGGTCCAGGGAATAGGTTACTTTTGTAACTTTTGGGGAGTTGCCGTGGACATCGCGGACGCCGACAACGGAGTCGACCGCCGTGCGCTGGCGCGCCAGCCGCAGCAGGTGCGCGCGCGTGAGCGATTCGATCTGGTCCTGGATCGGGCACGCGACATCCTGCGCAAGGACGGACTTTCGGGATTCTCCATTCCGGTGCTCGCGGAAAAGCTCAAGTTCAACCGGGCGAGCATCTACAAGTTCTTCCCGACGCCGTACGCCGTGCTCAACGAGCTCGTGCGCCTCGCGCTCGAGCGGCTCGATGCGCGACTCACGGCGCGGGCGGGGCAGCTCGTCGATCGGCCGTGGCCCGAAGCGCTGCGAGCGGTGACGTTCGAGGCGGCTGCGTTCTACAACGAGGATCCGGTCGCGCGTCTGCTCGTGCTCGGCGGACCGGTCAGCGACGACAGCTATCGCGTGCAGGAGCTGGCGATCCAGAAGCTCGGCGGGCTGACGCGCGGATTGCTGGAAGCGCGCGGCATCCACCTGCCGCGCTCGCGGCCCGATGCGGCGATGTTGCTGGTCGACATCGGCACGACCTGCTTCCGCGTCTCGCAGTTCCTGCACGGCGAGATCACCAACGAATATCGCGAGGAGGCGGTGGCCGCGATGGAGGCCTATCTCGTTCGTCACGTCGGGCCGGTGCGCTCAAGGAGAGCCAAATGAAGCGAGTCACGATCACGATCCTGCTCGCGCTCGCCGCGAGCGGCTGCGCGCTGGAGAAAGTGCAGCCCTGGCAGCGCGAGTATCTCGCGCGGCCCGAGATGAACTGGGACGCGGGTCTCGTCGGCGAGCAGGACATGCGCGATCACACTTACGTCAGCAAGGAAGCGGCGACTGGCGGCGCGACGATCGGCGGAGGAGGCTGCGGATGCAACTGAAGAAGCCATCGTCGTCGCTGCTTGCTCTGACCACCGCCGCGCTCGCGCTTCCCGGCTACGCGCCGAATGCTGAAGCCTGGGCCGACACCGAGTCCGACGCCGGCTATCGCTTCTCGTTCTACAAGGAAGGCGACATCTCGGCCGAGGCGACCAACGGTCACTCGAGCGAGCGCTATCAGGTCATCTCGAATCAGTTCCATCTGCTGATGCCGCGCGGCGAGGAGTGGGAGTACGCCGCCGACGTCACGCTGGAGACGATGAGCGGCGCGTCGCCCTGGTACATCGTGCCCGGCGACAGCGGCAAGCCGATCCAGGTGATGAGCGGCGCGAGCATCGAGGACACACGCTACGCATTGCAGGGCCGCGCGCGTAAATTCCGCGAGGACGGCAAGGAATCGTTCACGGCGTCGGTCTCCAACGAGCGCGACTATCTCTCGATCTCCGGCGGCGGCGACGTCGACTTCGAGCTCGACGGCAAGCGCACGACGATCAGCGCGGGCGCGCTGTATTCGCACGACACGCTCAATCCGACCGACGGCCGCAGCGATCGCTTCCCCGATCGGATCGATCATGCGACCAAGAACACAATGACCGCGTACGGCGGCGTCAGCGAGATCCTGAACGAGCAGACCGTGGCGCAGCTCGCGCTCTCCTACACGTTCTCCGACGGCTTCCTCTCCGATCCATATAAAGAGGCTTATGTCGCGGGCAACATCGTCGCCGACAGCCGTCCCGATCGGCGCAATCAGTTCGCGGTGAACTTCAAGCTGCGCCAGTACTGGGCCGGCTGGAAAGGCGCGCTGCATCTGGACGCGCGTTATTTCCACGATGACTGGGGCGTGGCTGCCGACACCGTCGAGCTCGGCTGGTATCAGAGCGTGGGCGACAGCTGGACCGTGTCGCCGTCGGTGCGCTGGTACGAGCAGGGCCACGCCGACTTCTATCGTCCGTACTACACGGTGACGCGCGACGACGGTCACTACAGCAGCGACTATCGACTGTCCGCGTATGGCGCCCTCGCGTATCGACTCGGCGTGATGGACACGTGGAAGCAATGGTCGTTCTCGATGGCGCTCGAGTACTACGATTCCAACGACGGCTACACGCTGCACTCGGTCGATCAGGCCAATCCGGGATTGGTCGACTTCGCGGTGATCAGCGCGTCGGTGAGCCGGAAATTCTGAGGCGTGCGTGCAGATCCACAGCTATCCGTTCAAAGCCATGGGCAGCCCGTGCGAGCTCAAGCTCTACGCCGAGGATCGCGCGCAAGCCGACGCGGCGGCGGATCGCGCGACGGGCGAGATCTCGAGACTGGAGCGCGTCTACAGCCGTTATCGTCCCGACAGCGTGACCACGCGCATCAATCGCTCGGCGGGCATTGCGCGCGGCGTGGACGTCGACGCCGAGACGGCGGGGTTGCTCGATTACGCGGCGTCGGCGTACGGAGAGAGCGACGGTCTCTTCGATCTCACGTCGGGTGTGTTGCGCCGGGCGTGGGATTTCAGATCGGGTCGGGTGCCGGATCGCAAGCGCGTCGAGGAACTGTTGCCGCTGGTCGGCTGGGACAAGATCATCTGGCGCCGGCCGCGCATCGTGCTGCCGGTTGCGGGCATGGAGCTCGACTTCGGCGGCTTCGTGAAGGAATACACCGCGGACTGCGCGGCGCAAGCGTGTCGGGCTGCGGGCATCGCGCACGGGCTGGTCGATCTCGGCGGCGACATCGCGCTGATCGGCCCGCATCCGGATGGCTCGGCGTGGCGCGTCGGCGTCCAGCATCCGCGCGATCTTGCGAACGCGATCGCGTACGTCGAGCTGGATCAGGGCGCGATCGCGACGAGCGGCGACTACGAGCGCTTCATGGAAGTGGACGGCACGCGCTACTGCCACATCCTCAATCCGCGGACCGGCTGGCCGGCGCAGCACCTGGCCTCGGTCAGCGTGCTGGCGCCGCAGTGCCTGATCGCGGGCACGGCGACGACGATCGCGATCCTGAAGGAAGAGCAGGGGCCGGCGTGGCTGTCCGAGCTCGGCTTGAGTCATCTGTGTTTCGAACGAACGCGTGAAGGAGTGAGGCAATGCTGAAACGGATCGGCCTGACGACGGTGCTCCTCGCGCTCGCGGGATGCGGCAGCTATTCGCTGTCGACCGAGACGCCGCCGACCGGCGGTGGCGGCGGCGGCGCGACGATCGCCACGACGAATTGCGATCAGCTGTTCGCGCTCGTGCAGCCGCATCTGGATTACTGCCGCAACTGTCACGTGCCCGGCGGCATCGCCGACACGCCGGATGGGAAGCTGATGATGCTGTCGACGGATCGCTCGCAGGATCGGTCCAACCTGCACGACTCCTGGGATCGGCTGGGCCGCAACAACAACGGCAAGTCGCGCATCCTCAAGATGGCGTCGGGCACCGACACGCGCTCGCACACCGGCGGCTCGCCGTGGCCGGTCGGCAGCGACGCGTATCGCGAGATGGATGGGCTGCTCCTGGGATTCGTGGACCCGTCGGCCTGCGTGCTCACGGGCCTCGGCGGCACCAACATCGAGAAATTCGACCTGCTCGGCAGCGCGCGCGGCGGACATCTGTGGGACACGTTCTGCGAAGGCAAGCCTGACGACACCGTCCTGCCCGATGATCCGCGCACGCTCGTCGTGCCCGGCGTGAACAGCGGCAAGGCGGTCTACATGAACGCGTGGTGGCAGACCTGTCAGGACGGCGACAAGCCCGCGAATTGCGGCGAGCAGCGCGCGCGCGTCGCGCGCGGCTATTCGCTCGTTGCCGCGGCGGGACAGGTCGGCGCCGGCACGTTCTTCTCCGGCGATGCTTCGCAATCGAGCAACGCGTTCTCCGCCGCCGACTACAACACGCTCTGGGACAAGGCGATGAAGTTGCCGGCGCGCCCCGACAATTTCGACGAGCTCATCGCGGAGCGCTGGGGCACTCCGCTGTCGCCGGATCGCAATCCGTATCCGCTGCCGGGCGAGGATCCGAATCAGACCGACGGCGGCAGCGGGCAGCTGCCGTCGGGTCTCACGCAATTGCGCAACGCCGATGGTACCTGGACCGGGAACATCAACGTGACCTGCAGCATCTGTCACAGCGGCAAGGTCGGCGACGAAGCCGACGGCGCGGGGCTCGGGTCGATGTATGGCACCAACAGCCTGTCGGACATCACGGTGCTGTTCACCGATCTGTCGAAGCTCAATCCCGCGCAAGGCGCGCTCGCGGCGGTGTCGCAGAACAAGGTGCGCGGCACTGGCAACATCACCAACTTCCAGCTGTTCGGCACGCTCACGATCACCGACGTGAACGGCATCCCGGGCTATCTCCTGATCCAGACCCAGCCTTCGACCGGCACCGAGGATCCGCCGGTCTGGTGGAACCTCGGCCATCGTCCGGCGAAATTCTTCGACGCGGGACAAGTGACCGACTCGCAGCGCATCGAGCTGTCGTTCCACATGCCGGGCGTGCCGAGTCACGGCTTCCCGCCGGGGTCGACGATGCCCGAGGACAAGCAATGGATCGTCGATCACGAGCACGATGGCGATGCGTGGATCAATTCGCTGAAGTCGCCGGCGTGGCCCGAAGCGAAGCTCGGCGCGATCGACCTCGATTTGGCGAAGCAGGGCGCGATCCTGTTCCACACCAAGAATCTGTGGGACGCGAATCTGCACAATCCGGTGCCGCAGCCTCCCGGCGGCAATGGCTCGTGCGCGAGCTGTCACGGCGCGTATTCGCCGCGCTTCGTGAACGATCCGTCGTATCTCGACACGCCGGTGCTCGAAGGCATTGCCGCCAACGTCGTGCCGATCAACGTCATCGCGACCGATTCGCGCCGCCTCGATGGCAACAGCCAGCTCGTCGCGCTCGACGCGCGCACCAATTGGTTCGCGTACTCCGACGGCCCGTACAACGACGCCGGCATTCCGCTCTGCGCGGACTGGAACGACACTGCGCTGCGTGGCGATCGCGAGCTCGGCTATCTCGCGCCACCGCTCTACGGCGTGTGGGCGACGGCGCCGTACTTCCACAACGGCGCGGTGCCGAGCGTTTGGGATGTGCTGAAGCCGTCGGATCGCCCGACGATCTGGCGGCGCCTATCGAACGCCCCGCGCGAGGATCAGGCGGGGCAGGTGGTGATGGGCTTCGTCTCCGATCTCGCCAATTACGATGCGCAAAACCTCGGCTGGAAGTTCGACGCGCTCGCATGCGGCGATCCGGGAACGACGCCGCTGCTCGACTGCAATCCCGCGGATCAGGAGAGCGTGACGGTGCAGGACGCGCTCGGCCCCGCCTATGCGAACGGCGGCCTGGTCTGGAACCTCGCGAACCTGCCGATCATGAACGACCAGCAGATCGAGGATCGCAAGATCTACAACACGAAGTACTACAGCCAGAGCAACGCCGGCCACGAATTCACGTCGGTGCTCACCGATCAGGAACGCCGGGCGCTGATCGAGTATCTAAAGACGTTGTGATGACCTTTCGGCTCGCGTGCACAGTCCTCGCGGCGCTCGCATCGGCGAGCGCTCACGCGGTCGTCATCGATCAACCCGCGCCGGAGATCTCCGGCAAGTCGATCGTCGACGGCAAGCCGCTCAAGCTCTCGGCGTTCAAAGGCAAGGTGGTCTATCTCGACATCTGGGCGAGCTGGTGCGCGCCTTGCCGCGTGTCGCTGCCGGAGCTGCAGAAGATGCACCAGGAGCTCGCGCCGCTCGGCGTGGAAGTGGTCGGCCTCGACGTCGACGAAGAGGCCGCGCATGCGCAGAAGCTGATGACCGACGCGGGCGTGACCTATCCGGTGATCCGCGACGTCGATGCGAAGACCATCACCCGCTACGAGATCATGAAAATGCCCGCCGCGTACCTGATCGATCGCGACGGCGTCGTGCGCTACAGCTACCAGGGCTTCAGCCTGAAGGGCTTCGAGTCGATTCGGCCGATGGTCGAGGAGCTGGCGAGGACCGGGAAGATCGCGGATCGCGACAAGCGCTAAACGGGACGCTCGCTGATCAGGTGGAAGATGTTGCCTTCGCTGTCGCGGAACGCGGCGAGCCACACTTCGCGATCGGACATGCGCGCGACGATGTGCGGCGGCTCCTGGAATTTCACGCCGCGGCCGGAAAGCGTCTTGTGCGCGGCGTCGATGTCGTCGACGCGGAAATAGAGGATCGCGCCCGACGGCGCGCCGCCGGCGACCGCGCGCGACCCGAGCAGCAGGCGCATCGATCCGCATTCGAAGAACGCCATGTTCGGCACGCGGAACAGAGGCTTCAAGCCGAGCGTGTCGCGATAGAACGCCACCGCGCGATCGAGATCGTCGACGGTGAGCGCTGCCTGGCTGATGCTCCCGAGCGAGAAGCCCATGGCTACTTGCCCGCCTCGATGACGACCACGTTGACGTAGACCGGATCGTCCTTGGTCTCTTGCGCGAGATCGGTGCGCGTCGCGTAGACGCTGACGTAAGTGTCGCCTTCGTAGAGATCGCCTTTCATGCGCTTGAGCTTCGCCGCGAGATAGCGCTGGCTTTTCGCCTTGCCTTTCACCTTGTCGCCGAGATCGGCGGGCGCGATGGCGTCGTTGAAGCCGTGGCCCTCGCTGCTCGGCGAGCAGGTCTTGCCCGCGCAGTTGTAGAGGATCTCGAAGCCCTCGCTCTGCAGCTTGCCTTCGTAATAGTGGAAGACCTCGCTCACCGGCACGCCGCGCGGCGACTCGTAGGCGACGCGGGTGATGCGGCCGCTCACCGGCAGATAGGTCTCCTTGTGCTCCGGCGAGCTGCTCGACGGATTCTCGAGCGGATGCACGAGCAGTCGATACGAATCGCTCGCCTTGGTTTCCTGCTTGAGCACTTGCGAGCCGGAGAGTCGCGGCACGAGTGGATGGTCCTGCGCCTGCGCGCTGATGGCGGCGCCGAGCAACCCGAGACAGAAGAGAGTTCGCTTCATTACATGCTCCGATCAATAACCCGCTGCCATGCCGTCCTTGCGTGATTCCGACGCGCCGTAATAGAGGCCGTTCTCGAGCTTGATCGCCTGATAGCCGCCATAGCTGCCGAGATCGTCGACGACCTTGTGGCCGTGCTCGACGAGCCAGCGGCGCGACTCGAACGGGAATCCGGATTCGAGATGCGCCTCGCCGCCGTCGTTCATCACTTCGTCGGTCGGCTCGGACGATCCGGTGTGATACACGCGCGGCGCGTCGCCGGCTTCCTGCAGGTTCATGCCGAAGTCGATCAGGTTCATCAGGATCTGCGCGTGGCCTTGCGGCTGCATGTCGCCGCCCATCACGCCAAAGGACAGCCACGGCTTGCCGCCCTTGGTGACGAAGGCGGGGATGATCGTCTGGAACGGTCGCTTGCCCGGCGCGAACACGTTGAGATGTCCGGGCGTCAGCGAGAACAATTCGCCGCGATCCTGCAGCACGAAGCCCAACCCCGGCGGCGTCATGCCGCTGCCGAGTCCGCGATAGTTCGACTGGATCAGCGACACCATCATCCCGCTGGAGTCTGCCGTCGTCAGGTAGATCGTGTCGCCCTGACGCAGCGCGCCGGCGTCGTAGTGGCGCGCGGCCTTCTGCGGATCGAACAGCTTGCGGCGCTCGTTCGCGTAGTCCTTGCTGATCAGCTGCGCGACCGGCAGCTTCGCGAACGCGGGATCGGCGTAGTACTTCGCGCGATCCTCGAACGCGATCTTCTTCGCTTCGATGAACGCGTGGAGGTGCTGCGGGCTGCCGAAGCCGGATTTCGCGAAGTCCATGCCTTCGAGCAGATTCATGATCTCAAGCGTCGCGATGCCCTGCGAATTCGGCGGCAGTTCCCAAACGTCGTAGCCGCGATAGCTCGTCGACACCGGCTCGACCCATTCGCTGTGATGCGACGCGAAATCCTCGTACGACAGGAATCCGCCTTGCTCGTGGATGTACTTGTCGATCGTGTGCGCGATGTCGCCCTTGTAGAACGCGTCGCGGCCGCCCCTGGCGATTGTCTCGAGCGTGTGCGCGAGGTTCGGGTTCTTCCAGATCTCGCCCTTGTCCGGCCCGCGGCCGTCGATCGTCATCTGCTCCTTGAAGCCCGGGAACTGCAGCAGCCGCGGCGCGTTCTTCTGCCATGCAAACGCGATCACTTCGGTGACGGGGAAGCCTTCGCGCGCGTAGCGGATCGCAGGCGCGAGATCGTCGCGGATCGCGAGCTTGCCGAATTTCTTGTGCAGCTCGAACCAGCCGTCGACACAGCCGGGAACGGAGACGGGCAGGGGACCGAAGGGCGGAATGTGCTTGATGTCGTGCTGCTGGAAATATTCCAGCGTGAGCGACTTCGGCGAGCGTCCGCTCGCGTTCAAGCCGTAGAGCTTCTGCGTCTTCGGATCCCACACGATCGCGAAGAGATCTCCGCCGACGCCGGCGCCGACGGGCTCCATCAATCCGAGCGCAGCATCCGCGGCGATCGCGGCGTCGACCGCGCTGCCGCCGTGCTTGAGGATGTCGATGGCGATCTGCGTCGCGAGCGGCTGGCTGGTCGCGGCCATGCCGTGCCGCGCGATGACTTCCGAGCGCGTCGCGAAGCCGCGACCGGTGAGGCGATCAGCGCACATCGCCGACGTGCAAACCAGCGCTGCGCACAGCGCCGCATGGCGGATCATGCTGGAGCTCCGCTTTGTCCACGGGCCCGCATCGTAGCGCGATGCGGGCGGGGGCCGCTGCTAGTCGCGCTTGGCGGATCTCAGGGCAGGGTCGCTGCAATTCGACGGATCGTCCTTGCAGGCCTGCTCCTTCCGGCGAAGCTCTTCCTTGCGCGCCTTGCAGATCTCGGGCGCGCGGTCGCATTCGCCGGCCTTGACGACCTTCGGGCCGGGCAGCGGCTCGTTCTTCGTCGTTGGCGCGGTGAGCTCCGGCGGGAGCGGCGCCTGGAAGGATTTGACGTCGGCATTCTCCTGCGCGGCCGCCGCGAGCGACGCCGCGAAGAGGGCAACAGCAATCAGGTTGGTTTTCATGGCGCGCCTTTATAGGAGATCGGCCCCGCTAAGACAATGGCAGGCCGCGACGCGTTCTTTCTACGACGAGCAGCTGACCTCGATCGGTACGGTCCCGGGCGGTGGGCCCGCGGCGTAGATCTCCATGTCGGGCTGCTCGTCGAACGGCCGGCGGAGCACCGTCGTCAGTCGATCGATCTCGCCGAAGTCGCCGCGCTGCGCGGCCTCGATGGCGGCCTGTGCGAGGTGGTTGCGCAGGACGTATTTCGGATTCGCGGCGTTCATCTGCGTGGCGCGGTCGGCGTCGACGGAGCTCTCCGCGCGCAGCCGCGACCGATAATCCGTGACCCAGGCGTCGAAGGCTTCCAGATCGGCGATGTGATCGCGCATCGGCGCCGGCGCGTCGCTGTTCGCTTCGATGGTCGCGAGCGCTCGGAAGCTCTGCGTGAAGTCGGTGCGGCCCCGATGCAGGATCGAGAGGAATCGATTGACCAGGTCGCGGTCCTCGTCGCGCGCGTCGCGCAAGCCGAGCTTGCGCCGCCACAGCGCGAGCACGGCTTCGGTGTAGGCGGGCGCGTAGCGCTCGAGAATCTCGGTGCCGATGACGACGGCGTCCTCGGGCTTCTCCGCGAGCAGCGGCAACGTGGCCTGCACGAGCCGCGAGCAATTCCAGTGTCCGACCATCGGCTGCTGATCGTAGGCGTAGCGCCCGCCCTCGTCGGAGTGATTGCAGATCCAGTGGGCGTCGAAGCCCTCCATGAATCCATACGGCCCGTAGTCGAGCGTCAACCCGATGATCGACATGTTGTCGGTGTTCATCACGCCGTGACAGAAGCCGACAGCCTGCCATTGCGCCATCAGGCGCGCCGTGCGCTCGACGATTTCGACGAGCCAGCCGCGATAGCGATCGCCGTGACCGACCAGATGCGCGAAGTGCTCGGCGATCACGTGGTCCGCGAGCGGCATCAGCTTTTCGTGCTGCCCCGTGTAGTAGAAGAACTCGAAGTTGCCGAAGCGCACGTGCGTCGGCGCCATGCGGCAGAGAACAGCGGCGGTTTCGATCGTCTCGCGCTGCACGGGCTCGGGTGAGCCGACGATGCACAGGGCGCGCGTCGTCGGAATGCCGAGGTGATGCATCGCCTCGCCGCAGAGATATTCGCGGATGGTCGAGCGCAGCACGGCACGACCGTCGCCGAAGCGCGAGTACGGCGTCTTGCCGGCGCCCTTGAGCTGCAGGTCCCAGTGCTCAGAGCGTCCATTCAGCGCTTGTCCGATCAGGATGGCGCGACCGTCGCCGAGTTGCGGGACGTAGACGCCGAACTGATGGCCGGCGTAGACCATCGACAGGTAATCGCCGCCGTCGAGCTTGCGATTGCCCGCCATGACGTCGATGAAGCCCGGCGAGCGCGCTTCGGAAGGATCGAGGTCGACGAGCTTCGCCGCTTCGTCGTTGAAGGCGACGAGGTGCGGCGACGGCAGCGGCGTGGGATCGACCCGCGAGAAGTAATCCTCGCCCAGCTTCGCCAGGCGAGGATCGAGCTTCAGCATCAGAACAGTCCGGGCTGATTGTCCTCGACCAGCGTCGGACGCTCGGTACGCGGGAACAGCGCCTTCGTGAGCGCCTTGCCGGACGACGGGCACACGCCGTTGTTCAGCCACGAGATGGCAGTGCCGGTGGAATCTTCAGCCGGATCGGCGCGCTCGTGCGTCAGATCGTCGTCGGCGGCGCAGAAGTCGCCGCTGAACTCGGAGTCGGGCAGACCAGTGAAATAGCCGCCCTCACCGTTAGCGTTCACGGTCTGGAACGCGATGAGCCGCAGCACGACGTCGCAGTCGGGCATGTCGAAGCCGCCCTGGCCGACGGGCTTGCCGAACGTCTGTCCGCCGATGATGGCGACGTCGGCGTACGGCTCGAGCGAATTGATGGTGAGCTCGCTCGCCGACGCGGTCGCGTCGGTGGTGATGAAGGCGATGTGGTCGGCACTGATGCCTTCCGGCTCGCTGGTGAAGTCCTCGGTCTCGTTCTGATCCTGATGCTTCGAGTTGAACTCGAAGGTGAACATCGGATCGCCGACGTGATCCTGGGCCATCAGGCTCGCGAGCGTCTGCGCGATGCTGACGAGACCGCCGCCGTTGTAGCGCAGGTCGACGATGACGTCGTGCACGTTGTTGGTCTTGAACGTCGAGAACGCGTCGCGCAGCTGCTGCTCCGCCGGCGTGATGAACGACTCCAGCGCGACGTAGCCGATCGGCGTCGTGCCGGTGCGCGGGATGATCTGGATGATCGGCACCGGATCGAGCGTGATCAGCGCCTTGGTGACCGTGCGGGTCACGGTCTGGCTCGGCGCGGTGCGCGGGTGCACGCTGAACGTGCGCTGGACGCCGACCTGCGATGGGCCGAACAGCTGCGACACCGCTGCGGAGACCTGCTGCTGCGTGCCGGCCAGCGAATCGATCGCGACGAGCGTCTGCGGGCTGGTCCCGATCGCGACGATCTCGTCGCCGCGATCGAAGCCGGCAACCGCGGCGGGTGACTGGGGCTCGACCTTGGTGATGAACAGCCGCCAGTGCTGCGAATCGGAGCCGGCGCGCAGCTCGGTGCCGACGCCGAACGCGACGGCCTGACCTTCGCCGAAGAACTGCTGCTCGGCCTGGTCGGTCGTGAGGAAGCTGAAGAAGCGATCCTTGTCCTGCGCGCGCGCATCCGCGGTGAGCGCGTCGAGCAGATCGTCCGCGGTCGCGTAATCGTTCAGGTTCACCGACGACGGCAGCAGATCCTGGAACAGGTACCAGTCCTCGACGACGCTCAGAACGAAGCGCTTCTGCGCGTCGACGCCGCAGCTGCTGCCGCCGCCACCGCCGCATCCCGTGCCGAGGAATGCCATCGCTGCGATGGCGAGAGAACCGATTGCGGCGCCGACGATCGAGCGCCGTCCGGGAAGCGAGAAATTGAGTTTGCGCATGAGGATCACTTTACTCGATAAACTCGGTGCACATGTGCGACACCCAGGTGCTGATCGCCGACGGCGTGGTGTGGTTCGCCAAGAACTCCGACCGGGAGCCCGGTGAGCCGCAACCCGTCGTGCGCTACGCCGCCGTGCGCGGCGATTCCGCGAGCAACATTCGCGCGAGCCACATCGAAATCCCGCAAGTCGCCGATCGACATGGCGTGCTGCTGTCGAAGCCCGCGTGGTGCTGGGGCGCGGAGATGGGCGTCAACGATCAGGGTGTGGCCATCGGCAACGAGGCGATCTTCTCGCGTCATGTGTCGTCGGTGCCCGCGCTGCTCGGCATGGACCTGGTGCGGCTCGGGCTCGAGCGCGCTGCGAGCGCTCGCGAAGCGATCGGTACGATGACGCGGTTGTTGGAAACGCACGGGCAGGGCGGTCCGGCGGGATTCCGCGACAAGTCGTTCTGCTATGACAACAGCTTCCTCGTCGCCGACCGTAACGAAGTGTTCGTGCTCGAGACCGCCGGACGCGAATGGGCCGCGAAACGCGTCGAGCGTCACTACGCGATCTCCAATCAGCTGTCGCTGGGCGACGACTACGAAGCGGCTTCTTCTGCTTTGACGCGCGATCGTGTCGATTTCGCCGCCGCGAACGACACGCGCTTGCTGCCGTTCTTCGCCGGTGCGGCCGCGCGCCGCAATCTTTCGTTGCGCTGCCTTCGTCAGTCCGACGATGCGAGCTTTGCGCGGATGGCGCGGCATCTGCGCCGCCACGCCGCCGGCAACGAGAATCCGGCGCGCGGGAGCAATCGCGATGTCTGCATGCACGCGAACGGCTTCATCCGCCGCCACCAGACGACCGGCTCGATGATCGCGCGGCTCAGCCCCGACGGGATCGGAGTCGCGTTCACAGGAACGTCGGCGCCATGCCTGTCGATCTTCCGTCCCGCTGCGTTCACCGGCGTGTTCTCCGTCCTGACGTCCCCGGAGCACGAGCAGACGGCGCCGCTCTGGCAGACGCACGAGGCGATCCACATGCGCGCGCTGGCCGATCTCGATTTGCGCGAGCAGCTGCGCGCGACGCGCGATGACACCGAAGCGAAGCTCTTCGCGCTGATCGACAAGCCGTCGCCGAGCGAAGCGGAATTCGCGCAAGCCGATCGGCTCGCGATGGCGTGGCAGATGGTGATGCTGCGCGAGGCGCTGCGAAAGCCGGCGAAGCTGTCGCCGTTCTGGCGGCGCCAGCACGCGACGGTGTAGTTGTGGGTCGGCCTTCAGGCCGACGCTTTTCGCGCGCGTCCGATCGAGAGGCCCGCGAACACCAGCGTGCCCAGATTGATCACTGCTTCGGTGACCACCGCGTCACGATGCTCCGGCATCGCCGCGAGCGCATAGATGCCGTTCTGCACGTCGTAGAGGATGTCCATGCCTGCGAGATAGATCGCGGCGCTGCCGGCCATGTAGAGCCAGGCCGATGCGCCCGGCGACCCCGACAGCAAGCGCAACGCGGCGATCACGGCTGCGATCGCCATCCAGGTGTCGGCGGCGAGGAATGCATCCTCGAATCGCTTGTGCGCTGCATCGCCCGGCAACACCGACAGCATCGCTTCGCCGGCCGGCACGAGATACCAGAGGATCCAGTACGCGGCGGTGATCGCCGCGACGATGAAGAGCGCGATCGCAAGGGCCCGATCGCCGGCACTGACGTTGTGCATGGTTTTTAGTGGATGAGATGGCTCAGGGTTTCGATGTCGGGGGTGCCCAGGCCGGTGACATAGTCCCACTTCGGCGTCGCGCAATAGAAGCCATTGCAGCCGGCGAGGATGTCGTGGAAGCCGGTGATATCGACCGTGGGCGTCGCCGGCAGCGCGGTCCTCGGATGCAATCCGTAGAAGATCGGCGCAGCGAAACCGAGCGCGCCGCCGTGCGCCTGCAGGATGCGCGCCCAGGCGCCGAGCGCGAGCGGGCCCGACAGGCTGGTGCCACCGACGCCGTCGATCTCGGCGCCGTTGTAGAAGATGATCGCGCCGGTGTTCGGATCGCCGTCCATCGCGATGTCGGGCACGCCGCGGCCCGCGGCTGCGAGCGGAGCAACCAAACCTTTCTGCCACGACGGCGACGGCTCGAACAGGCTCACGCCGCCGCCGCCGGCGTACCACGCAATTTCCTGCGAGCGATCGTAGTTCGCGTCGACGAGGAGCGTGGTGCCGCCGACACTGACGACATACGGCGAAGCCGACGGCCGCTCCACCATCAACGGTACGCCCAGGAGGGGATGACCGTTGGTGTGCACCGCGGCCGGTAACGCGATCGGGATCGGACAAGCGGAACCGACGTCGCCGGTGATCGAGAAAATCGTCTGCCCCTGCGCAACGGCCTGGAGGAAGATGTTGTCTTCGGTCGCGGCCGCGCCGGCCTGCGACGAGAACGCTTCGCAGAGGCCGAACGAAGCGCTCCCCGCGCGGGCGGCGTTCTCTGCGACGAAGCGGTTGAAGCTCGGGATCTGATCGGCGTCGAACATCGAGTCGGCTGCGTAGAGGCGCAGCTGCGCCACGTTGTGCGCGATGCCGGTGGAGACCTGCGTGTCGAGGTCCCACTCTTCGGTGATCGAAGTGTCGCTGCTGCCGTGGCCCGGGATCACGGCGATCGGCACCGCCGGCAAGCCGAAGTGCGACTCGTACCGGCGCAGATCGGCGATCACGGGATTCATGTCGCCCTCGGTGAAGATCGCGATGCGAATCCCCGCAGCCCAGGGCAGGCTGCCGACGTGATATGCCTCCTGGAACGCCCACGGGCTGTAGCCGAGCAAGCTTTTCGCGGCCGGCACGGCGTGCGTGTGATAGGGCTCGAGGGTCTGCAGACCCAGGACGGCGAGCACGATGCCGCCGAGCGCGTCGGGGACTTGCGCATCGCTGCCGTTGGCGAACGCGAGACGATCGCCGACGCGATAGCTGAGCAGCGTCGTGTTGAACGCCGACTGCACGGCGCTCGCGGTGCCGGTCGCTTCGATCAGCGATCGATTCGGCGCGATCGCGATGTTGCTGAACCCTTGCGATGAAAGATAAGTGGCGACCGCTTGCGCTTGTGCCACCGTCGGCGCGTACGACGCGACGAACTGACTGCCGGTGAGCCGCGTGTTGTAGAGCGGGTTGCCGGGCGAGCTGATCGCGTCGATGTAGGGGAGGAGCTGATCGCGATTGCGCAGGCTGAGGCTCACCGTGACGTGCACGGGCGTCGACGCTGCGACCGGCCCGAGCGAGGTGAGGTTGAGCGGCACGATCGCCTTCGTCGCGGTGGGCGCCCAGGCGTGCGCAGAGAAGGGAAGCGTGGCAAGAAGCAACGCCGCGGCACGGACGCAGCGAGACTGCAGCGGACGCGAGATCATCGGCTCCCCCCGTGATTTCCGTCAGATGTGATGCAGCGACTCGATCAACTGGCGCGTTCGTCGCGCTCTGGCCTCATGGTCGGCGATGCCCGCCACCTCGTCAACCAGCTTCTGGTTGAGGTGCGGCGCGAAGATGCTGATGAAGTCGTACATGTAGCCGCGCAGGAACATGCCGCGGCGGAAGCCGATGTGCGTGGTCGAGGGCTCGAACAGATGGCTCGCGTCCAGCCGGACCAGGTCCTTGTCGACCTTGGGGTCGTAGGCCATGTCGGCGACGATGCCGATGCCGAGCCCGAGCCGGACGTAGGTCTTGATCACGTCGGCGTCGACGGCGGTGAGCACGACGTCGGGTTTCAGGCCGTGCGCGGCGAACGCTTGATCGAGCTTGGATCGACCGGTGAAGCCGAAGGTGTAGGTGACGATCGGATGCTCGGCGATGTCCTTCAGCGCAACCTTCTTCTTGCCCGCGAGCGGATGCCCAGGCTTCACCAGCACGCAGCGGTTCCAGTGATAGCAGGGAAGCATCACCAGCTGATCGAAATGCTCCATCGCTTCGGTCGCGATCGCGAAATCGGTGACGCCGTCGGCGGCGAGCTTGGCGATCTGCGGCGGCGATCCCTGATGCAGGTGCAGGGAGACCTTCGGATAGCGCGCCTTGAACTTCTGGATCACCGGCGGCAGCGCGTAACGTGCCTGCGTGTGCGTCGTCGCGATCGAGAGGTCACCGCGATCCTGGTCGCGGAATTCCTCCGCGATGTTGGTGATGTTGTCGACTTCGGCGAGCAGGCGCTCGGTGTACTCGAGGATGCGCTTGCCGGCGGCGGTGACTTCCGACAGATGCTTGCCGTTGCGCAGGAAGATGTCGACGCCGAGCTCGTCCTCGAGCATGCGGATCTGCTTGGACACGCCGGGCTGCGAGGTGAACAGCGCCTCGGCGGCGGCGGTGACGTTGAGCCCGCGCTTGGCAACTTCGTTGATGTAGCGGAGCTGACGCAGCTTCATCGGCGCCCTCGATATTCTCAGCCGGTATGAAAAGTATAATGTCTATTCCTTCTCGCGGCGGCGGCGATGAACCACTTCCCGATCTTCCTGCGGCTGCAAGGCGCGCGCGTGCTGGTCGTCGGCGGCGGCGAGGTCGCTGCGCGGAAGATCCGCTTGCTGCAGAGCGCCGGCGCCAGGATCGAGATCGTCGCCCACGAGCTGAACGAGGAGCTGGCGGCCCTCGTCGAGAAGAACGGCGCGAGCAAGGTCGCGGCGGAATTCGAAGCGGCGCAGCTTCGCGGTTGCCGTCTCGTGATCGCCGCGACCTCCGATCACGGTCTCAACGAGCGCGTCGCACAAGCTGCGGACGCTGCGGGAATCCCGGTCAACGTGGTCGACGACCGCTCGCGCGGAACGTTCATCACGCCGTCCGTGGTGAAGCGCGGACCGATCACCATCGCAATCTCCACCGCGGGCTCCGCGCCGGTGCTCGCGCGTCGCCTGCGCGAAAAGCTCGAGACGCTGTTGCCGGCCGAATACGGCCGCGTCGCGGATTTCATGGAGAAGCATCGCCCGCGCGTGAAGGAGCAGGTCGAGGACGGGCGCCGCGTTTGGGAGCGCTTCCTCGACAGCGGCGCGGTGGATCGGCTGCTCGCCGGCGATGAAGCCGCGGCTGAAGTGGAGCTCGAGAAGCTGCTCGCACAGAAAACGCCGGCGGGCGAGGTGTACCTCGTCGGTGCGGGTCCGGGCGATCCCGATCTCCTCACGTTCCGCGCGATCCGTCTCATGCAGCAGGCCGACGTCGTGCTGTACGACCGCTTGCTGACGCCGGGTATCTTGGATCTCGTGCGCCGTGACGCCGAGCGCGTCTTCGTCGGCAAGGGACCGCGCCAGCACGAGATGTCCCAGGACGAGATCAATGCGCTGCTGGTGAAGCTCGCGAAGCAAGGCAAGCGCGTGCTGCGCTTGAAGGGCGGCGATCCGTTCGTGTTCGGGCGCGGTGGCGAGGAGATCGAGTCGCTCGCTGCGGAGCGGATTCCGTTCCAGGTCGTTCCCGGCATCACCGCGGCGAACGGCTGTGCGGCCTATGCGGGAATTCCACTCACGCATCGCGCTTACGCGCAGACCTGCATCTTCGTGACCGGTCACGCGCGCAAGGACGGCGAGCTCGAGCTGCATTGGGATCAGCTCGCGCGCCGCGGGCAGACGCTGGTCATCTACATGGGGCTCGGCTCGCTGACGCAGCTCTGCGCGAAATTGATCGAGCACGGGTTGCCGAGCGACTGGCCGGCGGCGCTGATCGAGGAAGGCACGTCGACGCATCAACGCGTCGTCGCGGCGACGCTGGCTGATCTGCCGTCGAACGTCGCGTCGGCGCAGGTGAAGGGCGCGAGCCTCGTCATCGTCGGCGAAGTGGTGAAGCTGCACGATCGATTGCGCTGGTTCGGCGCGGGCGCGTGAGACGCGCGCGGATCCCGCGGCGTCTGACGCCGATCTCGCTGCTCGTCGCGGCGGCGGCCTTCATCTGGTTCTGGATCGCGCCGACGTCGTCGCCCGACGTGTTCGCGGGATTCCCGCACATCGAGGACCGCTGGCTGCGCTGGTCGACGCATGTCCTGCAGAACCCAGGTTTCGCGATCGGCTACAGCGAGTGGTATCGCGATCCGCTCTGGGTTGCGTTCCGCGCGCATGCGCTGCCGCCGGGCGAGTCGCCGGGTCGGCGCGATCACTTCGACGTCGATTCGCGCACGCTGGCGCGCGTGTCGAGCGAGGACTATCGCGCGTCCGGCTTCGATCGCGGCCATCTCGCGCCGAATTTCCTGATGGCCCGGCTGTACGGAGAGCGCGCGCAGACCGCGACCTTCCTCATGAGCAACATCACGCCGCAGAAGCCGCGGCTCAATCAGCTGCTGTGGCAGCGCATCGAGGAAGCGGAGGCCGACATCGTCGCGCCGCACGCGAAAGAGCTCTGGGTGATCACCGGTCCGGTGTTCGATCGCGACGCGCGGCTGCGCTCGGGCGTGGAGATCCCCAGTGCGTTCTTCCGGATCTGGCTCGATCGCGATGCGCAAGGGGCGCTGCACGCGATCGCGTTTCTCGCGCCGCAGAGCGTCCATGGCGACGAGACGTTGACGAAGTTCGTCGTCACCGTGCGCGACGTGGAAGAAAAGTCCGGACTCGATTTCTTTCCCGAGCTTCCCAGCGACGAGCAGGATCGGATCGAGAGCGTGGCGGCGCCGGCGTACTGGCTGATCCCGCGCTTCGCCGATGCGCCGCCGCGTTACGCCGAGAACTTCCGCGACCGCGATGAGTAGTTAATTGGCGCGCTGCTGCGCGCGCTCGTCGAGATCCTTGGCGCGGATGCGCTTCTGGATCGCGCGGAGAATGCCCGTCGCGTCGAGACCGCACTGCACCAGCAACTCCTCGCGCGCGCCGTGCTCGACGAAGTGATCCGGCAATCCGAGATTGAGCACGGGCACCAGGTGGTGCTGCATCGCCAGCACTTCATTGACGGCGCTACCCGCGCCACCCAGGCGGGCGTTGTCCTCGACGGTCACGAGCAGATCGCTCGATTGCGAGAGCTCGAGCACGAGCTCGTGATCGATCGGCTTCACGAAGCGCATGTCGGCGACGGCGGCGTCGAGGATCTCTGCGGCTTCCAGCGCCGGCTGCACCATCGCCCCGAAAGCGAGGATGGCGACGCGCGGACGCCGACGTCCGCGCGCTTCGCGCAGCATGCGGCCTTTGCCGATCGGCAAGGGCTCGAGGTCGCGCTGGATCTTCGCACCGGTCGCGAGGCCGCGCGGATAACGGATCGCGCTCGGCTGATTCAGAGACAGTCCGGTCGACAGCATGCGCCAGCAATCGGCTTCGTCCGACGGGGCCATTACCACCATGTTCGGAACGCAGCGGAGATAAGACAGATCGAACGCGCCATGATGCGTGGCGCCGTCCTGGCCGACGAGGCCACCGCGATCGAGCGCGAACACCACCGGCAGGTTCTGCACGGCCACGTCGTGGATCAGCTGGTCGTAGGCGCGCTGCAGGAACGTCGAGTAGATCGCCACGATCGGCCGCGCACCTTCGCACGCCATGCCAGCCGCGAGCGTCACCGAATGCTGCTCGGCGATGCCGACGTCGTAGTACCGCTCCGGGAATTTCCGCGAGAACTCGACGAGCCCGGAGCCTTCGCGCATCGCAGGCGTGATGCCGACGACGCGGGAATCGCGGCTCGCGGCTTCGCACAGCCAATCGCCGAACACCTGCGTGTAGCTCGGGATCGCGCCAGCCTTCTTCGGCGGGAATTCACCCGTGACAGGATCGAACTGCGTGACGCCGTGGTACTTGATCGGATCGGCTTCGGCCGGCTCGAAGCCCTTGCCCTTCATCGTGATCACGTGCAGCAGGCGAGGGCCAGGCTGATCCTTCAAGCGCTCGAGCGCGCCGGTGAGCGCGTTGAGATCGTGGCCGTCGATCGGTCCGTGATACGCGAAGCCCAGCGTCTGGAACAGCGCGCCCGGATCGTCGAGGTGCGCTTCGTTGTGCTCTTCGTCGTCGCAGACGCGCGGAGGCCGCGCGTGATGCGGCGCCTGCGCGAGGCCGAGCTTCTTCACCAATCGCGCCGAGTAGTCGCGCAGCGCGCCGACGTTCTCGGAGATCGACATGTCGTTGTCGTTGTAGATGACGAGCAGGTCGAGACCGAGATGGCCCGCGTGGTTGAGCGCCTCGTAGGCCATGCCGGCCGTCATGCCGCCATCGCCGATCACCGCGACGACGCGACGGGAGTCGCCTTTGGCACGCAGCGCGGCGCACATTCCGGTCGCGGCCGAGATCGCCGTGCTCGAGTGGCCGACGCCGAACGTGTCGTACTCGCTTTCCTTGCGATGGCAGAACGGATGCAAGCCGTCGAGGCGGCGGATCGTCTCGAGCTGCGCGCGGCGTCCGGTCAGGATCTTGTGCGGATACGCCTGATGGCCGACGTCCCACACGAGCCGATCCTGCGGCGTGTTGAAGCAGCGGTGCAGGGCGAGCGTCAGCTCCACCGTGCCCAGATTGGCCGCGAAATGCCCGCCGACGCGGCCGAGCGTCTCGATCAGGCAGCGCCGCAGCTCCACGGCGAGGTGCGGGAGCTCCGAGGCCGGCAGCTTGCGCAGGTCCTCGGGCGAGTTCACGCGCCCAAGCAGGGAATATCCGGGGATGTCGGTCATGAAGGCTCTTTTTGTTGCGGCGCGATATTACGCGCCACCGCCAGCAATCGCCAGAGTGCCAAAGCTCACCGCTTGCGCCCCTGGATGTGCTCCGACAACCAGATCAACGGCGTGGCGCGCTCACCGAACGTGGCGAGGGCGCCACGGGCTTCTTCGAACAGGTTCGCCGCCCGTTGCTGCGCCGCGGGCAGGCCCATCACCAGCGGATAGGTCGACTTGTGGTGCGCCTTGTCCTTGCCTGCGGTCTTGCCGAGCGACGCGGTGTGGCCGGTCTCGTCGAGCACGTCGTCCTGGATCTGGAACGCGAGGCCGATGCACTTGCCGTAGCGATCGAGCGCTTCGAGATGACTCACGTTGAGCGGCGACTTCGCGTAGCACGCGATCAGCAGGCACGCGCGAATCAGGGCGCCCGTTTTATGGATGTGCAGCGCTTCGAGCTCCGCGAGGGTCAGCGCTCGCGCCTCGGCTTCCAGATCGATCACCTGGCCGCCGACCATGCCGCGCGATCCGGCAGCCTCGGCGAGCAGGTCGATCATCTTCAAGCGCTGACGCGGATCGAGTCCGGCGTCGGCGTCGTGCGCAAGGACATAGAACGCCAGTGCTTGCAGCGCGTCACCGACGAGGACGGCGTGCGCTTCGTCGAACGCCTTGTGCACGGTCGGCTTGCCACGCCGCAGGTCGTCATCGTCCATGCAGGGCAGATCGTCGTGCACCAACGAATAAGCGTGCAGCAGCTCGACGGCACAGGCGGGCGCGTCGAGCGCTTCCGCGGGGACGTCGAGCACCTCGCCGGCTGCATAGATCAACAGCGCGCGCAGACGCTTGCCGCCGTCGCACGCGTAGCGCATCGCTTCGTGCAGGCGGGCGGGATGCTGATGCGCTGGCGGCAGCCAGCGGTCGAGGCTGTGCTGCAGTCGATCGAGATAAGCGGGAACGCGGCTCGCGAAAGCGCCGTCGCTCAAGGACGATCGTCCCCGTTGCCCGACGCGCTGCCCGATTCGAGCAGCGTCTTGATCCGGAGCTCGGCGGCGGTCAGCGCCTGCTGGCATTGGCGGCTGAGCTGGGTGCCGCGCTCGAACAGCTGTAGCGACTTCTCCAGCGTGAGATCCCCGCGCTCCATCGCCGCGACGATCTCCTCGAGCTCCTTCAGGGCGGATTCGAACTGCGCGACCGGCGAAGTGGCTTCGCTCTGGCTCATGGGCGTCGGCTGGAAAAGGGTGCGTAGTGTAGCGGCATCGCTCCGCGCCCGACCGACGGTCGCCCGCGCGCGACGGTAGGCAAATTCCGAGCCCATGTTGCTTGTTTTTAGCGACTCTTTGGCGCTAGCATCCTTTCATTCGGAGTACATACGAGCCGCACTTGCCGCGGCACGCGAGGATTGAGATGCGAATGGGGATGCGGGGGATTTTTTCGTCTGTACTCTTGATGGTTGGTCTCGCCGGTTGCAGTGGCGACGTCCAGTTCGGCGACGGCTTGCCGAACCCCGACAATCCGGGCGGCACGACCGCCCCGCCGGCCAACATCAACATCGTCCTTTCCAGCGCGACGCTGCTGTCCTCGGCGAGCGATGCCCTCGGTGGCGTCACCATCACGGCGATCGTCACGGACGCCGCCAATAACACCATCCAGGGCGCGCCCGTCGCGTTTGCGGCGACCTCGGGTGCTCTCCAGGTTACGCAGGCGGTGACGGATGCCTCAGGCGTCGCCACCGCGATCCTGACCACGGGCGGCGATCCGTCGATCCGGCAGATCATCGTCGGCGCGGCTTCCGGCTCGGTGAGCCGCACGGCTGCAGTACAAGTAGTGTCGAGCACCGCGTCGGGTCCGCCGGTCGATTCGCTCGCGCTCCTTCCAGCCACAGGATCGCTGACGCCGAGCGGCAGCCTCGACCTTTCGGCGTTCGTTGCCAACTCCGGAAGCCCGAACGGCTTGGCCGGTGTCCCGGTCACCTGGGCGACCAGTGCTGGCTTGCTGACCGGCCTCACGCTGCCGGATCACACGTCGGTGAGCGACTCGACCGGGAACGCGCACGCCACGCTGACCACCGGCGGCGACCCGACGCTCACTTCGATCACCGTGACGGCGACCGCCGGCGGTCACAGCCAGTCGCGGACGTATACCGTCGCCGGCGGTGGTGTCGGCGTCTCCGCGCTGAACCTCGTTGCCAGCGGCACGCAGCTCGCAGCCGATGCGGACCAGGTTGCGGAGGGCATCACCATCCGCGCGATCGCGACCGACTCGCACGGCAACGTCGTTTCCGGCGTGCCGGTGTCCTTCGCGATCCCGCCGCCGAGCTCCGGCGCGCTGATCGTCACGCAAGGGACGACGGACGAGAATGGGCAGGCCATCGCGATCCTGACGACCGGCGGCAATCCGGCGCCGCGCACGATCAACGTCACGGCGACCGTCGGCACGCTGACGCGCACGCTGTCGCCCGCGATCCAGGTTGTCGGATCGATCGGTCCCGTGCCCGCCGCGCTCAATGTCTTCGCGAGTGCCGCGAGCCTTCCGTCGACGGCGAGCGCGCCCGCGAACGGAGTTACCGTCAGCGCAGTGGTGACCGATGCCAATGGCGTCACGGTGCCCGGCATCCCGGTCACGTTCTCCGCGCCGGGTGGCGCGATCTCGGTGACGCAGGCCATCACAGATGCGAATGGCATCGCGACCGCCGTGCTCACCACCGGCGGCAATCCATCGCCGCGGACGATCAACGTCACCGCGTCGACCGGCTCGATCTCCCGCACCATCGGCATTGCAGTGATCGGTGCCGGCTCCGGGCCGACGGTCAACACGATCAGCCTCACGGCCAGCAGCACCACGCTCCCAGCGAGCGCGACGACCTCGGGCTCGGCGGGAGCGATCACGCTGACCGCCTTCGTGCGCGATTCGAACAACAATGCAGTGCCGGGCGCCGCGATCGCGTTCTCGTCCACCGCCGGCCAGCTGAGCCAGGTGCAGACGACGTCCGACGCAAACGGGCAGGCCACTGCGGTCCTGTCGACCGGTGGTGACAACGCGTTGCCGCCGACCATCACCGTCTCCGCGACCGCGAGCGGACATACCGCTTCGCTTCCGATCACGGTGGTCAACGGCACGTCGGTCAATGCGTCGTCGATCAACGTCATCGCTGCATCGCCGACGCTGTCGTCGTCGGCGAACACGCCGGCGCTCGGCGATCCGATCACGGCGACCGTGCTCGACTCGAACCTGAATCCGGTTCCTGGCGTGACCGTGCAGTTCAGCACCAGCGCAGGTGCACTCGCCAACATCAGCGCGACGACGGATGCGAACGGTCAGGCCACCGCGGTGCTGACCACCGGTGGCTCCAACAGCTTGCCGCCGTCGATTACGGTGACGGCGAAGGTGGGATCGATCACCGGCTCGACCAACGTTTCCGTGGTGAGCCCCGTCGGCACTCTCACGTTGCTCGCTTCGGCGCCGCAACTGCCGTCGGCAGCCTCGACCGTCGCGCAAGGCGTCACGTTGACGGCGCTGGTCACGGACAGCAACGGCAATCTGGTGAGCGGTGTCCCGGTTACCTTCTCGGCGCCGGGCGCGGGAATCCAGGTCACGCAGGGAACCACTGACGCCAGCGGCACTGCCACGGCAATCCTGACGACCGGCGGCAACCCGACCAACCGCAATCTCACCGTGACGGCATCCGCGAGCGGCACGTCCGATTCGATCAACGTGGCGGTGACGGGCACCACCCTGCAGATCAATGGGCC
>DASRHK010000143.1:0-54989 GCA_035650495.1 Nevskiaceae bacterium
CTGTTGCTGTAGGCGCGCACGGTGCCGGAGATGCCGATGCTCGCGATGTAGATGCGATTGCCGTCCGCGCTCACCGACAGGCCGTGGGAATAGAACGGCATCAGCGCGAGCGGCACCGGCAGGTTCGGATTGGAGAGGTCGATCGCGACCAGCGTGGGCGATCCCGGCGACGCCGAGTAGAACGTCTTGCCGTCGGGCGACATGCCGCTCTCGTGACCGAGCACGCCGATCGGCGTCGTCGATTTCCAGATCGGATGGCGGCAATCCTGCGAGATGTCGTAGACGTCGACGACGCCCGGCGCCGCGGCGGGATTGCCCATCACCGCGGCGAGGATGCCGCGCTCCTTGCTGACGACCACCGACTCGTGTGGCGACAGCATCGCCGGCGTGGTCAGTCGCGTGACCAGCGTCGGATGCGCGGGATCGGACATGTCCATCACGTTCACGCCCGCTTCGCCGTCGAACAGGTTGGTCGGATACACGAGCGTGGTGTCGTAGTAGGCGCAGTCGTGTCCGGTCGAGTCGACGTAGCGCTCGACCTTGAAGCCGGCGACCGTGCCGACCGCGTTGGGGATCGTGTACGAGCCGATCAGCTCGGTGTTGCAGGTGTAGCCCTGCGCGGCGCGACCGCTGTCGTGATCGGCCTGACTCACGCGACCCTGGATTCCGGTCTCGGGATTCGAGCCGGGTCCGCACGCCGCCTTCGGCGTCGCATCGGGCGATTGCGCGATCGCCACCGCGAGCTCGTCGTTCGAAGAATTTCCGCACGCGCTCACGACGAGCGCGAGCGTCACCAGCCAGAACCGTTTCATCCCTGAATCCCCGGAGCCCCGTTGCCGATCCATCTTATACTTCCAGCCGGGGACCGCAGGCTCCCCGTTGCGCTCAGAGGATCTCTGTCCTCCAAGTCCTGCTCCTCGCGGCGCGCATGGCGCGCAGGGAGCAATGGCAATGGGCGAATCTCTGAAGGCTATGACACTGCTGCTCGCGCTGATGGCGGCGCTGGCGATCGTCGAGACCTGGATTCCGCGGCGCGCGTCGGAAGTCCCGCAAGGACCGCGATGGCGAATCAACCTCGCGCTGACGGCGATCTATCTCGCGCTCAATCTCGTGCTGACGCTCAGCGTGATCGGCATTGCCGCGTCGATGGACGCGCGTGGGGTCGGAGCGTTGCGATCGCTGCACCTGCCGACTGTCGCGCAATTCGCGATCGGCTTCGTGCTGCTCGACTTCTTCGCCTACGTCGTGCACGTACTGATGCACAAGTCGCCGCTGCTGTGGCGACTGCATCGCGTCCATCACAGCGATCGTCACGTCGACGTCACCACGACGTTCCGGCAGCATCCGCTCGAAGGCGCGCTGCGCTTCGCGTTCACCGCGGCGCCTGCGTTGTCGCTCGGAGTGTCGGCGAATGCGACCGCGATCTATCGGCTGATCTCCGGGATCAATGCGCTGTTCGAGCACGCGAACATTCGCGTCGATGCGCGAGTGGATCGCTGGCTGCGCTGGCTGATCGTCACGCCCGACATGCACAAGATCCATCACTCGCGTCGTGCGATCGAGACCGACTCGAACTACGCGAACATCTTCTCGATGCACGATCGGTTGTTCGGCACCTACACGCCGCGTGCGGACGATCTTCGCTATGGGCTCGACGAATCAGCTCCCGCGGCGCAGCCACACGAATACCGGCAGGCCTGAGAGCAGCAGCAGGAATCCCCAGAACACCACTTCCTGTCCGGCGCCGTAGATCGTCCACAGCGCATATGCCGACGCCGCGAGGAGAACCGTCGCACGACCGCGCGTGAGCGGGATCGGGCCTTTGCGCAGCAAGATGAGCGCGGCCATCGCACTGAACAGATACGGCACGAGATTCGCGAGCGTCGCGAGGAGCGACAGGAACGTGAACACCGCGACCAGTGGCCCGGTGTAGTTCAGCACGATCATGATCGATGCGATCACGCTGCCGACGACGAGCGCGAACGTCGGCGTGGCGCGTTCGTTCTCGCGCGCGAACGACGGCGGCAGCAGTCCGTCGCGTGCCATCGCCTGCGACAGCTGGCCCTGCAGCAGGATCCAGCCGTTCATGCAGCCGAACGCGCTGATGAATCCGACGACGGCCATGATCTTCCCGCCCGCGCCGCCCCAGACGACGTTGGCGACGTCCGCGAACGGTGCGTTGGATTTTGCGAGCACGGCCGGCGGCACGATCGCCATCGCTCCGACGCACACAAGGGCGGTGACGATCGCCGCGAGCGCGGTGCCGATCAGCGTCGCGCGCGCGACGTTGCGCGCAGGATCGACCACTTTCGCCGACGCCACCGTCGCGCTCTCCAGTCCGAGCATCGCCCACAGCGCGAGCGCCGCGGCGGCGCTCGTCGCCTGCATCGTCGATTTGCCCGTCGGATTGAACGGCACGAGATTGTCGGGGTGCATGTAGAGCACGCCCATCAACATCAAGAGGAGCAGCGGCGCGAGCTTGAAGATGCTGGTCGTGAGCTGCACGACGCCCGCGGCGCGCACGCTGTGGATGCTGACGCCGGTGAGCATCCAGAGGAACGCGAGCGCGGTCGCGCCGGCGAGCACGTTGGATTGCGCAAGCGACGGTACCAGCGCGGAGAGATACGAGACGGTTGCGGTCGCCAGCGCCGCGTTGGTCACCCAGATCGAGATCCAGTACGACCACGCGACCAGGAATCCGGCGAAGTCGCCGAACGCCATGCGCGTGTAAGCGTAGATGCCGCCCGCGACGGCTTGCGTGCGCGCAAGCCACGCGAACGTGATCGCCAGCAGCAGCGCCCCCGTCGCGGTGAACAACCATCCGAGCGCGCTGACGCCGCCGTACGGCGCCATCGTCGCGGGCAACAGGAAGATGCCCGAGCCGACCATGTTGCCGAAGACGAGCCCGATCGCCATGGGCAGCGACAGCAGTTTCTTCTGATCTTGGCTCATTGCGCGTAGGCCGCCCGCAGCAGCTCGTGGAAATGCATCACACCGGTCTCCCGTTTCGGATTGAGCCGCCCCGCCTCGTAGCTGCCGGACGCAAGCCCCTTCTGTACTGCTTCGCAGATCGCAGCGTCCTCGATCTGCACCTGATCGCTGAAGTGCTGATCCTGCGCTCGCGACGCGTCGCCCGTCGAATCGGCGGGATAGTAATAGTCGAAGTCGACTCTGCACCGATCCACCGCGATCGGCACCACCCGATTCGTCTGCAGCCGCCCCGGCAGGCAGTTCAGCATCGTGTTCGGCCAGACGAAGTAATAGAACGCATCCCCGCCCCCGTACGGCGCGCCTTGCGCGCGCTCCAGCGGCGAATGCTGCACCGAATGCCAGCGCGCGCACGTCGTCGTGTAGCTGCGATAGTCGAGGAGCCTGCTCAGCGCCGGATGGATGTGCGGCAGGTGGTAGCCCTCGAGGTAATTGTCGACGTAGACCTTCCAGTTGCAGGCGAGCTCGTAGCTCACGCGCCGATCGAAGCGCAGCGGCTTCGCGAGCGTCGCCTGCGCTTGCGTCTCGATGCCGTCGAGCATTTCATCGAGCCCGGGCGCAACGTCGAGCGCGCCGAACACGAGCGTCGACCATTGCGCGACGCGCGCGGGCGGCAGACAGATCCTGCTCACATCGAAGTCGGCGGCGTCCTGCATCTCGGGCGCGCTGCGGAGCTGTCCAGTCAGCGTGTAGGTCCAGCCGTGATACTTGCAGTGCAGCGCTTTGGCGCCGCGGCCGTCTTCCAGCGCGAGCGGGCCCGCGCGATGGCGGCACACGTTGTGGAATGCGCGCAAGCCACCATCGGCGCCGCGCACGGCGATGATGGGCACACCACCGAGCTCGCCGACGATGTGATCGCCGGGGCCGGTCAGCGCATCGGCGGCGCCGATCAGCTGCCAGCTGCGTCGGAAGATCGTGCGCTGCTCGAGCGCGGCGACGTCGGGATCACAATAGAAGCGTGCAGCGAGTGAGAGCATCAGAACACGGCCATCGCCGCGTTGAAGATCAGCACCAGCAGCACGAGCGACGAGACGAAGAACACCGCGAAGCGCCGCAAGATGATGTTGCCGAGCGCCTGCACGAGGCTGTGCACGACGCGCAGCGCAACATAGATCCAGGCGAGCGTTGCGTTGAAGCCAGCCCCCTGCCCGACCAGCGCGAGCACCAGCGCCGTCGCGTAGAAGATCGTGGGCTGCTCGAACAGGTGGTTGTAGTTGTCTGCCTTCCAGCGCACGTGCGGCGGCAGCTGGCTCATCTGCTCGCCGCGCGGCGCATCGGGATCGAGGCGCATGCGCGCGGCCCGGATCGCCGGGATGCGGGTGACATACATCCACGCCCACATGACCATGGTCCAGACGACGAGCGCCATCACCGGCGCGAGGATCGGGCTGTGCATGCGGAAGTCCCCCCAGGAGTTCGCGCCATCTTAAAGGGTTAGAATCCGGTCACAACAAGATCAGGGGAGCCTTTCATGCACAAGCATTCCTGGATTGCCTTCGTCAGCGCGCTCGCGTTGCTCGTAGCCTGCTCGCACGAGCAGCCGAAACCCGAGAGCAAGAGCAAGGCCGCGACATCGTCGGAAAGCAAGCCGGCCAAGTCGGAGTCGAAGTCCGCCGCCGACAAGGCCAAGTCCGTGACCGCCGCCATCGACGCCTGGGCCGCCGCCTGGAGCAAGCGCGACGTCGACGCCTATCTCGACGCCTACGCGCCGGACTTCAAGCCGGAGAAAGGCAAGCGCGCCGAATGGGTCAAGCAGCGCCGCGAGCGCATCAGCGGCGCCAAGAGCATCAAGGTGACGATCGGCACGCCGCAGGTCACGTCGAGCGGCGCCGACAAGGCCACCGCGCGCTTCACGCAGACGTACGAGTCCGACACGCACAGCGACACGTCCGAGAAGAAGCTCGAGTTCCGCAACGTCGACGGCCGCTGGCTGATCACGCGCGAAACATCGCTCTGAGCGATCCGCGATAATCGCCGCCATGGCAACCGAAACGAGCAACATGGCGGTGTTCTGCGATTTCGAGAACGTCGCGCTGGGCGTGCGGGAATCGCACCACGGTAACTTCGACATCGGCAACGTGCTCGAGCGCTTGCTGCTGAAAGGGAGCATCGTCGTGCGCAAGGCGTATTGCGACTGGGATCGCTACAAGGAGTTCAAGGCGGCGATGCACGAGGCCGCCTTCGAGCTGATCGAGATCCCGCACGTGCGTCAGTCCGGCAAGAACTCCGCCGACATCCGCATGGTCGTCGACGCGCTCGACCTCTGCTACACCAAGCCGCACGTCGACACCTTCGTGATGCTGTCGGGCGACTCGGACTTTTCGCCGCTGGTCGCCAAGCTGCGCGAGAACAACAAGGTCGTCATCGGCGTGGGCGTGAAGAACTCCACGTCCGATCTGCTCGCCTCGGCTTGCGACGAGTTCATCTTCTACGACGACCTCGTGCGCGAGGAAGCACGCAAGCGCAAGCGGCGCGCGCCGAAGGAAGCGAAGTCGAAGGAGAAGGAGCACGCCCCGAAATCGAGCGCGAACGGCACCGAAGAGGATCGCCGGCAGGAAGCGATCGACCTGGTGATGGAGACGATCGAGGCCGTGCAGCGCGATCGCGGCGCCGAGGATCGCGTGTGGGGCTCGATCGTCAAGCAGGCCCTCAAGCGGCGCAAGCCCGGCTTCCGCGAGAGCTACTACGGCTTCGAGTCGTTCACCGACGTGCTCGAGGAAGCGCAGCGCCGCGGGCTGATGAAGCTCGTCCACGACGATCGCTCCGGCGGCTATCTCATCGAGACGCGCAGCCGGTAGAGCGCAGGAACGCGCGCCGCGTCACGCCGCCGCGCGGACTCCAGTCATCGCGGCGACGCTGTCCGGCGCGAAGAATTCCGCCGGCGAGATCGTCCCTGCGTTCATCTGCACGAAGCGATCCATCGCGCTCGCATTGCCTGCGATCGCCCCGAACAGCTGCTGCACTTCCGGCGGCGGCGGCTGCAGCGACGCGAGCCCACAGGTGAAGTCGTACATGGGCAGCACCTTCGCGTCGCGCGCGCGCTGATACTCGTCCATCGCGACGTCGTACGGCTTCGCACCCGACAGCGATTCGTCGATCGCGGCGGCGCACGCCTGCGCGTCGCGGAAAGCGTCGTTGATGCCTTGCGCGGTGATCGGATCCTTGAGATAGCCCGCGTCGCCGACCAGGGCCCAGCCCGGACCGAACGGCTTGCGGAAGAAATTCGGCGTCGACGTGCCGACGTAGCGCGTCTCCCGCCGGGCTTGCCGCGTGCGCTCGTAGAACCCCGGCACCTGCTGCAGCACCTTATCGAAGTTGCCCTCGACGTCGTTGCGGTTCGCTTCGTACTCGCTCACCGGCCAGCCGCCGACGACCATGGTCAGGCCGTCGTGCGTCGGCGCCGCCGCGAAGCCGCGCTGCGGAAGGATGTAGGTCTCGAAGCGGCCGTTCATCGGCAATCCACTCCAGTACGCGTAGTACGGTTGCAGCAGCGGCGCGCGCTCGTGATAGCGCTCGGCTTTCACGGCGCCGGCGACGACCGAGGCACGGCCATCGGCGCCGACGACGACCGTTGCGCGCTCCTCGACCGTCGCGCCGGTTTTCTTCGAGCGGCCTCGAATGCCGACGACGCTCCCCTGCTCGGTGAGCAAGCCTTCCACGCTGAAGTCCTCCCGCACCTCGGCGCCGGCCTCCTCAGCCGCGTCGCGCAGCAGCTTGTCGAGCACGATGCGGCGCGGGCAGTACGCGGGTGGCAGCTCCGGCGTACCGGGAGATCCCGAGAGCTTGAACGCTCCGAAGTCGAAGCTGTAGGTGTCGATCGGCGGCAAACCCGTTGCCAGCAGACGATCGAGAAGGCCCCAGCGAGCCAAGGCCGCGGCCGCCACGGGATGCACGACATGTGTGGACAGTGTGTCGCTCGGGAACGTGGCCCGGTCGACGAGCAGCACGCGATAGCCCTTGCGAGCCAGCAGCATCGCGGTCGGGGAACCGGCGCAGCGCGCGCCGACGACGATCGCATCGAAAGTCTTGCTCATGGTCCTCTCCCTCGAGCAGAAGGCACGTCCCCGGCGTTGCCAGCGTAGCGCCGGCGCGCGAGCGTGGAAAGCGTCGCCGCGCGGCAGCTATGCGCAATTGGCCCGCTGGGCCTGGACGCGTCCGCGCACCTCGCTCGCGTAGGTCAGGCATTCCGGATGGTAGTAGCGCGAGATCCTGTCGGCGCCGACGGTCTCCAGCTCGAAGTGATTGACCTTGATCACCTCGCCACAGGCAGCGCAAGGCCGACCCGGGCTGCGTCCGCCCCACACCGATTCCGGCGCGGTTGCCGGCAGCTCCCGGCTTTCGAATTTCGCCTCGATCGTCTTACGCGTCGCTTCATCAAGCATGGCCACATCCCCTTTCGGTCGTGCTCAATGGCTCGCAAATTGGGAATGGGCTTTCGGGTTTCAAGACCCCCGCCGCTCAGTCACAATTTGCGGATGAGTCAGCCCGTCCAACCTTCCAGCGTCGATGCCATCTACCGCGCCGAATCGCGCGCGGTGCTGGCGACGCTGATCCGCCTGCTCGGCGACTTCGATCTCGCCGAAGAAGCACTGCACGAAGCGTTCCGCGCGGCGGTCGAGAGCTGGCCGCGCGACGGCATCCCGGACAATCCGCGCGCGTGGCTCGTCTCCACTGGCCGCTTCAAGGCGATCGACCAGATCCGCAGGCACGCGCGCTTCGAGCCGCTCGACGTCGAGGTGCACGACACCGCCGCCGAAGATCCCGCCGATCTCGATACCGAGAGCGTCGAAGACGATCGGCTGCGCCTGATCTTCACGTGCTGTCATCCTGCGCTGGCGCCCGATGCGCAGGTCGCGCTCACGCTGCGCGAAGTGTGCGGGCTCACCACTGAAGAGATCGCCGCGGCGTTCCTGACGCCGGCGCCGACGCTCGCGCAGCGCATCGTGCGCGCGAAGTCGAAGATCCGCGACGCGAAGATTCCCTATGAAGTGCCGCCGGCGGCAGCGCTGCCGTCGCGGCTCGACTCGGTGCTGCGCGTGATCTATCTCGTCTACAACGAGGGCTACGCCGCGAGCTCGGGCGATGCCCTGCTTCGCCATGACCTGGCGGCGGAGGCGATCCGCCTCGGGCGACTACTCGCGCAGCTGCTGCCCGAGCCCGAAGCGCTGGGCCTGCTCGCGCTGATGCTGCTGCACGATTCCCGTCGCGAGACGCGCGCGTCGGCGGATGGCGAGCTCGTGCTGCTCGAGGATCAGGATCGAGCGCGCTGGAACCGCGCGCAGATCGACGAAGGTGCCGCGCTCGTCGAGCGCGCGCTCGGATCGCGACGATTCGGGCCGTACACGCTGCAAGCTGCGATCGCCGCGGTGCATGCCGAGGCGGCGGACGCGGCGTCGACCGACTGGAACCAGATCGTCGGGCTCTACGATCTGCTGATGCGCATGGAGGCCTCCTCGATCGTCGAGCTCAATCGCGCGGTCGCGATCGCCATGCGCGATGGTCCGCAAGCCGGCCTCGCGCTCATCGAGTCGATCCTGTCGCGCGGCGATCTCGAGGACTATCGGCTCGTGCACGCGGCGCGGGCGGATCTGTGCCGGCGGCTCGGGCGCAAGGACGATGCGCGTGCTTCGTACCAGCGCGCGCTCGCGCTGACGAAGCAGGAAGCCGAGCGACGCTTCCTGACGCGCCGCCTGGCTGAGCTCGCGTGAGCTCGCGCTTGCGCGCCGGCGACGACGCTGGCGTGGACGTCCGCAACCGTCCGCTGCTCTGGCCCGGACATGCCGTCGCGGCGCGGCTCTTCGGGGCAACAACGAGTTGCGTCGCACGACGCGCTGGCATGCCTCTCGCGAAGGCGATCGCACCGGCCGAAGGCCGACCAAAGAACACTCCGGGGGAGAACACATGAAGCGACAGATATTGATCGGCTGCTGCGTGGCGCTGCTCGCGGGCTGCGGCGGCAACGACGGACCGGGTGACTCGGGCCTTTGTCAGCCCATTGGCGGCGGCGGCGGGACGGTCACGACCAGTCCGGGCACGGGCGCCAGCTTCTCGAACGCGGATAAAGTGTTCGATGGCGACCTCAACAGCTCGGGCTCCGTATCCGGCCTGGGATTGGGCAACAGCAGCATCCAGGGCACCGCGCAGTCCGGAGTCGTCGTCGCGCAAGGCCTCGTCGCCGGCATCCTGATCGATCGCGATGCCCAGAGCTTCGACAATCTGCACCTCACGATCACCACGTTCCTCGACGGCGTGCAGGCGGACACCGGCCTCGCGGTGAGCACGAGCTCGCGTGACGGCTTCGGCTTCTTCGGGATCATGACCACGCAGCCCTACGACGCGATCCGCGCGACGTTCACGACGGGCCAGAACGCCGGCAGCGTGACCCTGTACGAGCTCTGCGTCGCCGATTTCAGCAGCTAGCTGCTGCCCTTGTGACGCGCCGTCCACGCCCGGCCTCGCGCCGGGCTTTTTTGCGCCCGAGACATTTTTTTCGCGCGCTGTCGAAACGGCACGATCACGTTCGACTATGTTATGGGAGCGGGCCTTGCCCGCGACCTTGTAGACCTGAGAACTCAAGGAGATAGACGATGGAGTTAACCCCTTACCTCTTCTTCAACGGCCAGTGCGAGGCGGCCATCGACTTCTACGGCAAGGCGCTGGGCGCGAAGGTCGCGCTGCTGATGCGCGCGAAGGATTCGCCGGAGCCGCCGCCCGGCGGTATCCCCGCCGGTCAGGAGAACATGATCATGCACTGCGAAGTGCACATCGGCGACGCGAAGCTCTACGGCTCCGACGGCATGGCGCGCGGCGGCCCGAGCTTCAAGGGCTTCTCGCTGTCGCTCACCTACGCCGATCGCAAGAAAGCCGACGCCGCGTTCGATGCGCTCGCCAAGGGCGGCAAGATCGACATGCCGCTGTCGGAGACATTCTGGTCGCCCCGCTTCGGCATGGTCACCGATCGCTTCGGCGTGCAGTGGATGATCCAGCTGCCGCAGAAGTCGATGGAGAAGCTGCAGCGCAAGGGCGCCAAGCGCAAGGAGATCGCCTGACATGAAAGCTCGCATTGCCCCGTGCCTGTGGTTCGATCGCAACGCCGAGGAGGCAGCGAAGTTCTACTGCTCGATCTTCCCGAACTCGAAGATCCGGTCGGTCAGTCATTACGGCGATGGCATGCAGCTGCCGAAGGGGACCGTGCTCGCCGTGATGTTCGAGCTCGACGGTCAGCCGGTGATGGGTCTCAACGGCGGACCGCTGTTCACGTTCTCCGAAGCGATCTCGCTCGTCGTCTATTGCGACACGCAGAAGGAGATCGATCACTACTGGTCGAAGCTCACCGCCGGCGGCGGTCAGGAAGTTCAGTGCGGCTGGCTCAAGGACAAGTTCGGCTTGTCCTGGCAGGTCGTGCCGAGCGGGCTCGAGAGGATGCTCGACGGCAGGGACCCTGCGCGCGTGCAGCGCGTCATGGACGTCGTGATGAAATCGGTGAAGCTCGACCTCGCGGCGATGGAGCAGGCCTGCCAATGAAATACCTGTGCCTCGCTTACGAGGAGGAGGCCAAGCTCAACGCGCTGTCGCGCGACGAGTGGGACGCGCTGCGCGCCGAGACGCTCGAGTACGTCGACTCGCTGCGGGAGCGCCATCAGCTGATCGCGACCCAGGCGCTGCAGAGCGCGCGCTCCGCCGCGACGGTCCAGGTGCGCAACGGCCGCGCTGCCGTCACCGACGGCCCGTTCGCCGAGACCAAGGAGCAGCTCGGCGGCTTCTTCCTGATCGAGGCCGCCGATTTCAACGAGGCGCTGCGCGTGGCATCGAAGTGGCCGTCGGCGCGATTGGGTACCATCGAAGTGCGGCCGATCGAGGAGACGCTGCGTCCCGAAAGCCGTTATTGATCCACAAGGAGCTGCAGATGAAATACCTGTGCCTGGTGTACGGCGAGGAAAGCAAGATCTCGCAGATGGACGATCTCGAATGCCTCGCCTGCGACAAGAGCCTGCGCGAGAGCGGGCATTGCGTGTCGTCGGAAGCGCTGCAGCCGGTGTCGACGGCGACCACGGTGCGCATCCGCAACGGCCGGCTCTCCGTCTCCGACGGTCCCTTCGCCGAGACCAAGGAAGCGCTCGCCGGCTTCTACCTGCTCGAGGCGCGCGATCTCGACGAGGCGATCCAGCTCGCGTCGAAGATCCCGCCGGCGAAAGTCGGCTGCATCGAAGTGCGTCCGATCCGCGCGATCCGCGAGCAGCCGAACGCGCATCACGCGCCGAAAGCGGCTTAGCGTCTATCGCGCGTCCGCGATCCGCTCGTACAGGATCACCGGCTGCGTGCGGAACGTCGTGCGCGTGAATTCCTCGTAGCCGCATTTCTGCGCGACCTTGATCGACGCGGCGTTGCCTTCGTCGATCATGCACACCGTGCGCGCCGGATCGAGCGCATCCGCGAGCCATCCCTGGGTTGCGCGCACTGCCTCGGTCGCGAAGCCTTGGCCGTGAGACCACGGCGCCAGCACCCACCCTGCTTCGGGCAAGCCTTCGATCGACGGCGACATCTCGCGCTTCAGATCGAGGAAGCCGACTTCGCCGACGAACCGGTTCGTCGCCTTCTCGCGCACGACCCAGTAGCCATAGCCCATCACCGCCCAGTGTCCCGGCTGGCGCAGGAAGCGCGTCCAGCATTCCTCGCGCGTGAACGGCTTGCCGCCGATGTAGCGCGTCACCAGCGGATCGCCCCACATCGCGGCGTATTCGTCGAAGTCCGCAAGCTTGTGCCCGCGCAGCGTGAGGCGCGCGGTGTTGATCGCCGGGATCACTTCGTGGTCGCGCCGGCGTGCCGATGCTCGAGCCGTTGCCAGGTCACCGGCGCATGCGTCTTGATGTCGGTGGACCAGGTGTGCAGCGGCGCATGCCCTTCGCGCTCCCATTCCGGCGGCTTCCACAGGTGCTTCAGGCGCTGCCACAACGGTCCCGGCGCGAGCACGTCTCGCCACATGTCGACGAACTCGTGCACGTTGAGCACGAGGAAGTTGTACGACTTCACCTGCCGCACGATGCCGTACTCGACTTCCTCCTCTTCCTTCTGATAAGTCCCGAACAGGCGATCGAAGATGATCAGCACGCCGCCGTAGTTCTTGTCGATGTACTGCGGATTGCGGCCGTGATGGACGCGATGGTTCGACGGCGTGTCGAAGATGTACTCGTACCACGCAGGCAGCTTGTCGATCGACTCGGTGTGCACGAAATACTGGTACGCGAGATCGACCGCGAGCATGAACATCACCACCGCCGGCGGCACCCCGAGCCACACCGGCGGCAGGTAGAAGACGAAGATGCCGACGAACGCGTTGAGCACGCTCTGGCGCATCGCGGTGGTGAAGTTCATCACCTCGCCCGAGTGATGCGGCACGTGCGCGGTCCAGAACCAGCGCACGCGATGCGAGCTGCGGTGGAACCAGTAGTAGCAGAACTCCACCAGCACGAAGATCGGGATCACCGTCCAGCCGTTCACCGGGATGGTGAACAGCCGGTGCGAGTAGACCCAGAGGAAGATCGCGCCGGTGACGACGATCCACATCAGCGCTTCGGCAATCTGATACGCCGCGCCGAGCGAGAGGTTCGCGATCACTTCCTTCCACTGGAACTGCGACGCCCGTCCGCGGCCGCTCTCGACGCGCCATTCGATCAGGAAGGTGAGCAGGAAGATCGGCGACATGCCGATCAGGAAGACCTGCTTCCAGTCCACGTCCGGGCCGAAGCTCGCGACGATCCACTCGTACACCTGGTGCATAGAACCCCCGGCTCGCGTGCACAAATTATAACGGCCCGTCGCCGAACGACGACACGGCGCAACTTCTCGGGAAACGCGCAAATCAAAACTTCGAGAGTCGCCCGCCCACCGATGAAGCCTCTTCATGGAGGAAGTCATGCGCAGCATCTACGCAACGCTCATCGCGATCCTGCTCGCCGCCGGCGCCGTGCTGGCGAGCTGCACCGTCCAGGTCGTCGACGAGGACCCCAAGGGAGGCTGTCTCTACTTCTGCGACAAGGACGCCTGCTGCAAGACCGACGTGACCCAGGCCGAGTGCACCCAGCACGGCGGCACCTGGTCGCGCGATCTGAAGCATTGCCCGAAGGACTAGAAGGAGGTCTGACATGTCCCGCATCAACCGCTTCATCGAATCCATGCTGCTGGGCGTGGGCCTGATCATGGCCATGCGCTCCGCGAGCGCCGGCATCGACGTCATCGTCGACATGCGGCCGCCGCCACCGAAATCGATGCCGGCACCGCCGCCGCGTCCGGGCTACGTCTACGAGCCGGGCTACTGGTCGTGGGACGGCCATCAGTACGTGTGGACCGAAGGCACCTTCGTCGAGGAGCGCAAGGGCTATCGCTGGTCGGAGCCGCGCTGGGTCGAGGAAGACAAGCGCTACCGCTTCGTCCCGGGCCACTGGGAAAACGAGTGACGTCGTGACGCCGTAGCGGTGGGCGCGCCGCCCGCCGCTACAATGCGGCATCCACCATCGGAGGACGCCGTGATCTCCACCGCGCAGCTGTGGCTCCCGATCGTGCTGAGCGCGATCGGCGTGTTCATCGCCTCGAGCCTGATCCACACCGTGCTCAAGTGGCACAACGCCGACTACGGCAAGCTCGCCAACGAAGACGACGTCCGCACCGCGCTCAATCGCGGATCGCCGGCGCCTGGGATGTACGTCGTCCCTCACCACGTCGAAGGCCCGAAGATGTCGCCCGAGCTCGAGCGCAAGTTCGTCGAGGGGCCGATCGCCTTCGTGATGCTGCGTCCGCCGGGCCTGCCGAAGATCGGTCCGCATCTGGCGAAATGGTTCGCGCTCAATCTCGTGATCGCCCTGACCGTGGCGCATCTCGCGGGCCACACGATCGGCATCGGCTTGCCGCGCCACGGCGTGTTCCTGTTCACCGGCATCGCGACCGTGCTCGCGTACGGCGCCGGCTCGGTTTCCGACGGCATCTGGTACGGTCGCCCGTGGAGCGCCGTGCTGAAAGACCTGCTCGACGCGCTCATCTACGGCCTGGTCACGGCCATCATCTTCACCACGCTCTGGCCGCACGTCAGCACGTAGCGGCCTTGAGACGCATCCTTCTCGCCGCGCTGTGCGCAGGCATGGCTTGCGCGGCGGAGCGCGAGCCATCGCGCCCCTTCGCATCGGCGGAGGACATCGCGCAGACGCGCTCGGCGGCGACGCAGGCCCATGCCGCCGGCGAGTTCGATTCTTACTTGCGCTACGTCCAGCAGCTCGCGGACGCGCTGCCGCATCATCCCGCCGTTGCTCTACGTCTCGCTGCGGCGCAGGCGCGGACCGGCCACAAGGCCGAAGCATTGGCGACGCTCTCCACGCTCGCTGCGATGGGCGTGACGGTCGATCTCGCGGCCGATGCACGCAACGCGCAAGACTTCGCGGCAATCGCGGGCGATCCGCAATTCGAAGCGTGGAAGCAGCAGATCGCCGCGAACGCGCAACCGATCGTGCGCAGCGAGGTGTGGCATCGCTTCGCCGACGCCGGACTCCTCACCGAAGACGTGAGCGAAAATCCGAAGGATCATTCGTTCTACGTGTCGAGCGTGCTGAAGCACAAAGTCGTGCGCGTCGACGCCCACGGAACCGAAAGTGACTTCCCGCTGCAGCCGCCTGAAAATGGATGGAACGTCTCCGGCATCCAGGTCGACGGCAAGCGCGGCGTGCTGTGGGTCAGCGCGCAGGCGCTGCGCGGCTTTCCCGGGATTCCCGATGCCGACGCCGGCAAGTCACGCCTGTCGGCGTACGGCCTCGATAGCAAGCGGCGCCTCTATTCGCACGAGTTCGTGCCGGAAGACGGGCGCCCGGTCTCCATCGGCGACATCGCGCTCACGCTCGACGGCGACGTGCTCGCCATGGACGCGCAAGGCGGCAAGCTCTATCGCGTGAGGGCCGATCGCCGCGCGCTCGACGGGCTCGCTCAGCGCTTCCTGTCGCCGCAGGACGCCGCACTCAGCGCCGACGGCAAGGCAGCATTCGTCGCGGACTATCAGCGCGGCATTGCGCGGATCGATCTGCAGACCGGTGAGCAGAGCTGGCTCGCAGCGGAGCGATCGGTCGCGCTTTGCGGGATCGACGGTCTCTACGCGTATCGCGACGGCTTGATCGCAGTGCAGAACGGCGTGCAGCCGGAGCGCATCGTCTTCTGCAGGCTCGGGGCCGATCAGCGTCGCGTCACCGCCTGCGAGGTGCTGGAGCGCGGCGAGCCGCTCGGGGAGCCGACCCATGGCGTGGTCATCGGCGACACCTTCGTGTATCTCGCCAATTCGGGCTGGGACCGGCTCGACGAGCACGGCAAGCCGCGGGCCGGCGAGGCGCTGAAGGCGCCCGAATTGCGCAGGCTTCCGCTCCCACGCTGAAACATTTCCCGCGCCTCGCAGTCGAAGTTTTTGCCATGACCGTCAAACCAATTCCAGATGGCTATGGGTCCGCGATTCCGTACCTCATCGTTCGCGGGGCGGCGCAGGCAATCGATTTCTACAAGCAGAATTTCGGCGCGACGGAGCTGATGCGCTTCCCGGCGCCGGACGGCCGCATCGGCCACGCCGAGCTCAAGATCGGCAACGCGCTGTTCATGATCGCCGACCACCACCCGGAGCTCGGGCATCGCGACCCGCGCGACGTCGGCGGCGTTCCGGTCAGCATCATGGTCTATGTGGAAGACGTCGACGCGCTCGTCAAGAAAGCGCTGAAGCATGGCGCGAAGCTGCGCCGTCCGCTGGCCGACCAGTTCTACGGCGATCGCAGCTGCACGCTCGAAGACCCCTTCGGCCACGTGTGGCATTTCGCGACGCACAAGGAAGACGTCTCGTTCGAGGAGATGGATCGGCGCATGAAGTCCATGCGCGAGCCGGACGTCGCGTAAGCCGCAGGTCGCCCTTCAGGGCGACAAGGGTCTCAGCAATTCCGCGCTCTGATGGAGCGCCGAGTTCACCTCGAGCGAGACCGGCCAGCTGATCGCGTTGAGCACGGCGCTCACCTCGAGAATCTTCCGTACGCGCGCCGGATCGCGCTCATCGGGATCGAGCCACGTCCGCCATTGGTTGGCGTGCAGGATCACCGGCATCCGATCGTGGATGTCCGCGATCGATGGCGCCGCCGCGCGCGTGAGGATCGCCGCCGACAGCCTCGGCTCCGCATCCGGCGCCGGTCGCCACCACGCATAGAGTCCCGCGAAGCAGAACACGTTGCCATCGGCGAATGACAGCGCGAACGGCTGCTTCGTCGCGGCCTGCTTGCGCCACTCGTACCAATGCGTGGCGGGGATCAGGCAGCGTGTGAAGCGCCACGCGTCCTTCCACATCGGGCGATCGGCGGCTTCCTCGCTGCGCGCGTTGAACGACAGCGCCGGCAGCTTCGTCTCGCGCCACCAATGCGGGATCAGTCCCCAGCGCGCGACGAGCGCGCGGAAGTCGCGCGTCCTGGCGTCCTGCACGAGGATCGGGATCTGCGTGGACGGCGCGATGTTGAACTGCGGCTGCAACGCGCCGAGCTGCGCGGCGATCGCTTCGCCGAAGACCTCGCCGATCGGCGCCCAGGCCGACGCGTCCTTCGGCGCGATGCAGTAGCGGCCGCACATCAGTCGGCCGCTTTCTCCTGAGCGCGCTGCTCTGGCGTGAACAACAGGTCCTGGAAGTCGAAGCTGAAATCCGCGAGCGGCGACACCGGCTGCATCTTCACCTGATCGATCGAGCCGTCGGGCTTCAGGGAGAAGGTGACGTAGGTGTCCTCGAGATTGCGATCGTCGAAGCGCGTGCGGAACGTGTCGTGCTGCACGTGCTCGAGCGACCCGTGCATCGCGGGCGTGTGGTCGAACTGGATCGAAAGCCCATCGCCCTTCGGCCTGATCGTCATCGTCCCGTACCACGCGTCGCGATAGACGCCGGCGTAGCTCGCGAGCGGCAGCGACGGCGCGCCGACCGGTCCCTGCCCCTGCAGCGTCGCCTGGAACTTGCGGTACTCGTCGAGTCCCTTCTGATCGATCTCGTCCTGCGCCTTCTTCCAGCTGCCGATCCAGTCGAGCGGCTCGACGCCGAGATAGTGATCGAGCAGATGATCGAGCACGCTCCAGCGCGCGCCGCCGTCTTCGGAGTTGATCATCAGCGCGATGCCGACGCGCTTTTCGGGGATGAGCGCGACGACCGCCTTGCCGCCGCCGACGCCGCCGGTGTGCGTGATGATCTTGTGGCCGCGATAGTCGCTGACGTTCCAGCCGAGCGCGTACTCGACGAAGTTCGGCTTGCGTGCGTCGAGCGACGCCGGCAGCGCATCGGGTGGCTCGATGACGAGCGGCGTCCACATCGTCTGCGACGACTTCTCGCTGAACAGGCGCCGGTCACCCGCGATCGCGCCGTGGTCCATCTGCACCGCAAGCCAGCGCGCCATGTCGACGGCGCTCGCCTGGATTGATCCCGCGGGCGCGATGTTCGGGCTCTCGGTGTGCATCGGATCGGTCGACAGCGCCTGATTCGGTCCCAACCCATAGAGCTCGCCGCTGATGCGCGCGTGCGGCGTCGCGTGATTCGACGTCTTCAGCGCCTGGCGCAGCGACACCACCGAATCCTTCATGCCGAGCTTGTCGAGGATGCGCTTCTGCACGAAGTTCTCCCACGACTCGCCGGAGATCTGCTCGACGAGCAATCCGGCGGCGATGTAGAGCACGTTGTCGTACGCGTAGCCACTGCGGAAGCTCGTCGCCGGCTTGATGTAGCGCAATTGCTGCACGAGCTGCTTGCGCGTGTAGTCGGTCGCAGGCAGCCACAGGAGATCGCCCGCGCCGAGACCGAGCCCGCTGCGATGCACGAGGAGATCGCGCACGGTCATCTCGGCGGTCGCGTACGAATCGTAGAGACGGAAGCCGGGCAGCTTGTCGACGACGCGGTCGTCCCACGACAGCTTGCCCTCGTCGACGAGGATCGCGAGCGCCGCCGACGTGAATGCCTTGGTGCACGAGCCGATCGGGAAGATCGTGTGCTCGTCGACCTTCTTCGATTCGCCGAGCTCACGGACGCCGTAGCCCTTGGTCAGCGTCGGCTTGCCGTCCTCGACGATCGCCAGCGTCAGGCCCGGCGCTTCGAACGTCTGTAGCGCTTTGGCGACGTACTCGTCGACGTCGGACGGCGGCGCGGCGAGCGCGGCGGTGCTGCTCAGCAGCAAAGCGATGCCGATGCAACGCATGTCTTCCCCTTTTCCCGGAATTTCCTGCGATCCCGCGTTTCTAACATGGAAAGCGGCTGGAGGACATCACGTGGACAAGATGAGAAGTCTGATTCGCAAGCAGGAAGGCAAGATCGGTTACGCGGTGGCATGGCTGCTCGGCGTGCCGATACCGATCCTCGTCCTGGTCTATCTGCTGCGCGGCTGCCAGTAAGTCAGAAAACGCGCGCCGATCTGCGGCACAATGCGCGGCATTCCAAGGGATGTCGCGCATGGCCACGATCGACAAGAACGCGCCGGTGCTCGTCACCGGCGCGACCGGTTACATCGCCAGCTGGATCGTCAAATACCTGCTCGAGGCAGGGCACACGGTGCACGGCACCGTGCGCGATCCCGACAAGAGGAACGGGCTCGAGCATCTGCGAGCGCTCGCCGATCAGCATCCCGGCAAGCTGAAGCTGTTCAAGGCTGACCTGCTCGATCGCGGCAGCTACGACGCCGCGATGAAGGGCTGCGAGCTGGTGATGCACACCGCCTCGCCCTTCATCATCCAGGGCATCAAGAACGCGCAGGAGCAGCTCGTGCGCCCGGCGGTCGAAGGCACGCGCAACGTGCTCGAGTCCGCGAACCGCACGCCGAGCGTGAAGCGCGTCGTGCTGACCAGCAGCGTCGCCTCCATCTATGGCGACGCCGCGGACGTTCTTGGTATCCCGAGTGGCCTGTTCACGGAGGCGCACTGGAACGAGACGAGCAGCGTCGATCACCAGCCGTATCCGTACTCCAAGGTCATGGCCGAGCGCGAGGCGTGGAAAATCCACGATGCTCAATCGCGCTGGGATCTCGTCACCATCAATCCGGGACTCGTGCTCGGGCCGTCGCTCGCGAAGGCAAGTGCATCGACCAGCCTCGTGTTCATGAAGCAGCTCACCGGCGGCACGATGTATCCGGCGGCGCCGGACATGTGGATGGGCGTGGTCGACGTGCGCGACGTCGCGATGGCGCACATCAAGGCCGGCTTCAACCCGAACGCGAAAGGACGGCACATCGTCAATTCCGCGAACACGACGCTGCTCGAGATGGGCGCGAAGCTGCGCGCGCGCTTCGGCAACAAGGGCAAGTTCCCCAAGGCCAGGGCGCCGAAGCTCTTGATCTGGCTGTTCGGCCCGATCGCCGGGGGGCTCACGCGCAAGTTCGTCGAGCGCAACGTCGGCCATCGCTACGGCTTCGACAACGCGAAGAGCCGCAACGAGCTCGGCCTTTCGTATCGCACGCTCGACGACACGCTCGCCGATCACTATCAACAGATGCTGGATGAACGCTCATGAGCCTTGCGCGCATTGCGCTTCTTCTCGCGCTGGCGATGACCAGCGCGTCGGCGTCGGCGACGGTGGTCGACGCCAAGCCCAACGGCTTCACCATCGACAACTCGGTCAACGTCGCGGTCGACGCCGACACGGCGTGGAAAGCGCTGGTCGAGCACGTCGACGACTGGTGGCCGAAAGCGCACTCGTGGTTCGGCAAGTCCGGCAAGTTCCAAATCCAGTCGCGCGTCGGCGGCTGCTTCTGCGAGACCGCCGGCGATCGCCAGGCGCTGCACATGACGGTGAGCTTCGTCGATCCGGGCCGCCTGCTGCGCATGCTCGGCGGGCTCGGGCCGCTGCAGGGCATGGGCTTGAGCGGGGCGATGGACTGGCGCTTCGAGCCGATCGCAGACGGCACGCACGTCACGCTGCACTACGTCGCCGGCGGCTACACGACGGAAGACCTCGTGAAGTTCTCCGCGATCGTCGACCACGTGCAGGGCGAGCAGCTCAACGCGCTCGCGGAATACCTGTCGAAGCGCGCGAAGCCATGACGCCCCAGCAGCGGCTCGCGCAGCCGTTCACGCTCGCCAACGGCGCGGTGATCAAGAACCGCATCGCCAAGTCGGCGATGAGCGAGCAGCTCGGCACCGCGGACAATCGCCCGACCGAGCGCCTCGAGCGTCTCTACGGCGCGTGGGCGGACGGCGGCCTCGGCATCTGCGTCACCGGCAACGTCATGATCGATCGCCGCGCGATCGGCGAGCCGAACAACGTCGTCGTCGAGGACGAGCGCGATCTCGACCTGCTGAAGCGCTGGGCCGCGGCCGGATCGCGCGGCGGCACCAGCATCTGGATGCAGCTCAACCATCCGGGCAAGCAGGCGCCGAAGGGCCTCAACGTCGAGACGGTGTCGCCCTCGCCGATTCCGTTCCGCAAGGACATGCAGTCGTTCTTCGCCACGCCGCGCGAGCTCAGCGCGGGCCAGATCGAGGAGATCATCGCGCGCTTCGGTCGTTCCGCCGCGATCGCGAAGAAAGCCGGCTTCAACGGCGTACAGATCCACGGCGCGCACGGTTATCTGGTGAATCAGTTCCTGTCGCCGCATCACAACCAGCGCAGCGACGATTGGGGCGGCACGCCCGACAAGCGCCGTCGCTTCGTGCTCGCTGTTCTCGCCGAGATCCGCAAGCAGGTCGGTCGCGATTACCCGGTCGGCATCAAGCTCAACTCCGCCGACTTCCAGCGCGGCGGCTTCACCGAAGAAGAATCGCTCGACACGTTGCGCGCGCTCGCGCAAGCCGGGCTCGAGCTGATCGACATCTCCGGCGGCACCTACGAAACGCCAGCGATGACGGGAATCATCAAGGAGAGCACGCGCGCACGCGAAGCGTACTTCCTTGAGTTCGCGGAGAAGGCGCGCGGCGCGGTGAAGGTGCCGCTGATGCTGACCGGCGGCTTCCGCACGCTCAACGGAATGGCGAGCGCGCTCGAAAGCGGCGCGATCGATTTCGTCGGGCTGGCGCGCCCACTCGCGGTGGAGCCCGATCTACCGGCGCGGCTGCTGTCGGGTCAGGATCCGCTGCACAAGATCCGGCCGATCACGACGGGAATCCGGCTGATCGATTCGTCGGGCTTGATGGAAACCGCGTGGTATTCGCGCCAGCTGCGGCGCATCGGCTCGGGCAGCGCCCCGAGACCGAACGAGTCCGGATTCGGATCGTTCGCGCTCGGCGTGATCGAGAACGGCTGGAAGACGTTGCGCACGCGCCGGCTGCGCGCGAGCTCGAGCTAGAAGCGGAATTCCGCGGAGAGCGACGGCGCCGGCGACAGCGTCGCCAGCGGATCGTCACGGTACGGCGCGTTCGCCATGTAGTGCGGCGCGTTGAACGTCGGCCCGAACCTCAGCGTGCCGTAATGCGAGAAGTACTCGTGGAAGTCGTGATTCGACAGCACGCCGATCGTCGCGCCTGAAATCACGTCCCAGGTGTAGTGCTCCCTGGCGTTGACGCGGCTGAAGGCGACGAACGTCGACGCGACGTACGCCGGGATGCCCCAGCTCCAGCCGTACTCCTTGCGGATGAACTCGGCGCCGGCGAAGGTCACCGCGGCGTGACCCGACGGGAACGAGTGCGAATCCTCGTCGTTGGGCCGCTCTTCGTGCACCGAATACTTGAGCGCGTAAGTGATCGCGATCGTGCGTCCCATCGCGAGGAACAGATCGTGTCGCGGATGGCCATTGAGATGGATGAAGGTGCCGGAGTCGAAGCCCATCGCCGTGTCGTAGCGCAAGGACGGCACTGGCGACGGCGCCGGATCGTCCATCACGAACGTCATCCCGAACGCGACCAGCGGCAGGCTGTACAGCAGCACGTCGCCGGCGGTCGCTTCGTTCTTCACCGTGTCGCTGAGCTCGTTGACGGCATGCGCCTGGATCGAGAACGCTGCCACGGACAGCCCGCCCAGAAGGCAGAGAGCGGATTTCATGAGGCGGAAGCGGAAGCGGGAGCGGATCGGCGCGACGACGGGCGAAAGCTTAGCAATGCCGTGCTCGGCGGAGTGTGACGCACATCGCGATCGTGAGATCTTCACCATGACTGTCGCATAGCGGAGACGGTTCGAAACTCGCTTCACGCCCGTGGGCTCTACTCCAATGAATGGCCAAGACCGACAAAAGTTTCGGCGCCTTCTCGAAACGTTTCTTCGCGGACGTCTCCGACCATGACCTTCCGCTGCTGTCGGCGGCGATCGCCTACTACACGACGCTCTCGCTGTCGCCACTGGTGCTGCTGTCGGTCGTGCTGATCGGCACGCTCTACCCCTCGGCGCAGGACCATTTCGTCGACGACGTCGCCGCGCTCACCGGGCCGGAGGGCGCGAAGGTCATCCGCACGATCATCGACAACGCGACCAGCCATCCGGATCTCGGCAAGCTCGCCGGCTGGATCGCGGTCGCGGTGCTGCTGTTCTCCGCGTCGGCGGTGTTCGGGCAGCTGCAGATGGCGCTGAATCGCGTGTGGGAGATGACCAACGTCAGGGCCGGCGGCATCAAGGCGTTCGTGCGACGTCGCGTGTTCTCCGCCGGCGTGCTGCTCGCGGTCTTGTTCCTGACCATCGTCTCGTTCGTCGCGCAGGCGCTGCTCAATCTCGTCGCGTCGTCGCAGGCCATCCTGCTCAAGACCACGTGGTGGATCGTGAGCGTGCTGATCTACGCCGCGCTGTTCTCCACGCTCTATCGCTGGCTGCCCGACGGCCGCGTGCCGTGGTGGACCGCATTCCGAGGCGGGCTGATCACCACTGCGCTCTTCATGATCGGCCGCGCGCTGATCGGCCTGTATCTCGCGCACAGCAACACGGCCGGCGCGTATGGCCCCGCCGGCGCGCTCATCGTCCTGCTGCTGTGGCTGTACTACTCGACGCTGGTGTTCCTGGTTTCCGCAGAGCTGCTTTACAGCGTCGCGCGCTGGCGCAAATGGAGCTGGGCGGAGATGGGCCACATCGGCGCGGATGCGCGCAAGGCCAAAGCGAGTCACACTCATGCGCGATGAGCGACCGAAATCTCCGCGGATTCGTTCTGCGTGACGGCAGCTTCACGCTGCTGACGCTCGTCGCGTGGTCGGTGCTCGTGCAGCGCGGCGGCTCCGCCGCCTTCAACGTCGTCGTCGGATTGATGACCGTCGTCGCCGGCTACCTCGCGCACGAGTGGGGCCATCTCATCGGCGCCTGGACGCGCGGCAGCGCGGTCGTGATCCCGAAGTGGACGTCGCCGTTCCTGTTCAACTTCGACGTCGGGCGCAACTCGCGCCAGCAGTTCAACGCGATGGCCATGGGCGGCTTCGTCGCGAGCATCGTCTTCGTCGTCGTGATCGCGGCAACGCTGCCGATGCACCTGCTCGCTTCGAAAATCGCAGCAACCCTCACCGCGATCGGCGTGCTCGCAACCTTCGTCCTCGAAGTGCCGACCGCGTGGCGCGTGTTCCGCGGCGCTCCACTGCCGTCGCAGGGCCCGGCTTTCGTTTCCACCAAGCCCTAACCCGCGTTTGACCGATCTGGTCTGGCGGGGGCGTTGTTCGACATGGATGTCGAACACGAGCAGACATGGAAGTCGTCTTTTAGCGTCCCCCGTCAGACCAGATCGGTCGGACGCTCTCGTTACGCTTGGCGACGCAGCGAACGATCCACCCGCGCATCCATCGAGGCGAACACGCCGATCAGCGCCTTCACAAGCAGCCACCGCAGCGGCTCCGGCGGGATCGGCACCCCGCGACGCTGCAGCAGCTCCGCGTCCTCATTGCCGACGTGCATCACACTGTCGGCGAGCAGCCGTCCCATGTAGGTCGCCTGCGCGATGCCGTGCCCGTTGTAGGCGAGCCCATAGTGCACGTTGCGATGCTTGCCCATCACGCCGCACATCGGCAGGAAATCCAGCGTCATGCCGATCCAGCCGCCCCAGAAGCATTCGATCGGCACGTCGTCGAGCATCGCGAAGCGATCGCGGAACGCGCGCTCGAGCGCGGCGAACGCTTCCGGCTGCTCCGCGGGCGCGAGCCCACCGCCATAAACGTAGCTCACCACCTTCGAGCCGCCGACGATGCGCGCATCGGCGCCGAGGCGATAGCTCTCGAGGATCTCGTGCGCCGTGTAGATGCCTTCGCGACCCGGCCAGCCGATCCGCGCGCGCTGATCCGGCGTGAGCGGCGCCGTGCGAAAGAGCGTGACGCGCACCGGGCACACGCGCGATCCCAGCCGCTTCAGCGTGACCGGCGTGAATGCGTTCGTTGCGATGACGAGCTTGTCGGTCGTCACCGATCCGCCGGCAGTCCGCACGCGGACCTTCGAGCCTTCCTCGATCGACGTCACCTGCGATTGCTCATGCACGCGCGCAAGCTTGAGCACCTGCGCGCGCAAGGCCGTCACATATTTTCCCGGATGCAGATGGCCGCCCGACCCTTCGAGCACGCCGAAGGTGAACGCGGGCGGCAGATTGCGCCGGCGCATTTCGGCGCCGTCGAGGAACGTGAGATCGGCGCCCAGACGCGCGCCGGCTTCCGCGGCCTTGTGCAACGCCTTCTCCTGCTTTGGATGCACGCCGGCGATGATGTTGCCGGCGGCGACGTATTCGCAGTCGATGAGGTATTTCGCGATGACCGCTTCGGCGTAGCGCACCGCACGATCGGCGAAGCGCATCAACGCACCGGCGCGCTCCTCGCCGAACATCAGCTTCAAAGTCGGCGCGTCCTTGCCGATCGTCGGCGTGAGATGGCCGGCGTTGCGCCCGCTCGCGCCGAAGCCGCAGAACTGCTGCTCGAGCAGCACGACGTCGAGGCCTCGCTCACGCAGCGTGAGCGCCGTCGACATGCCGGTATAGCCACCGCCGATGACGACCACGTCCGCGCTCACGTCGGCCGCCAACGGTGGCGCGAGCTGTGCCGGCTGCGTGAGCCAGGGACTCAGCTGCAGGACCGTGGCAGTCGCCGTCATTGCCGCTGCCTTCCGCGCCGGCGCAGCGCGAGCAATGCGAACAGCGCGAGCGCGACCGGCATCGCACCGCCGCGCTCTTCCGCATGGGCGCCGGAAGCACCCGACGTTTCCGGCCGCGCATCGACGACCACCGGCAGGTCGAGCTTGGTCTTAGCGAGCACGACGTTGCTGGTCCAGGGCTCGATGTCGGGCTCGAAGGTCGGATAGTCGACCGATGAGATCATCAGCACGATGCGGTGGCCGGCGTCGAAGCGATGCGCATTCGGCCAGAGGCCGAAGGCAGTCTCGAGGCCGAGCGGCCCGGAGATGGCGCCGCGCCAGATCAGCTGGAAGCCCGCCTCGCTTTCGTCCCAGACCTTGGCGTCGAGCTGCTGCACGACCGTGCGGGTGGAGTCCTGCACGACGGTGACGACCGGCGCGCCGACGACGTCGATCGGCGCTGCGAGCGGCGCGCTGGTGAAGCGGATCGTGTCGAGCGGATTCGGGTTCTCCGGCAATTGCTCGAGCACGCTGTCGAGACCGGGCACGTTGGCCGCGACCTCCAGCGTCAGCGCATCGTTGGAGACGTTGAGGCTCGCGTAGTCGTTGACCAGCGTCATCGTCGCCGACGCTGCGGCGGGCGCCGCGCCGAGCGAGCCGTCCGCTTGCGGATACAGCACCGTGCTGGTGGTGTCCGGCACGGGCCACTCGTCGGCGACGAAGTGCAGCCATTCGCCGGGCTTGCGTGGATCGCCGGTCCGGCGCTCCCAGTAATCGACCTTCGGCGCGCTGAGGAAGCCGTGATCGTTCCCGTTGAGGAATTGATCGAGCCAGTCCTGCATCGATTGCTCGCGCGCCTCTTCCTCCGCAGGAAACGAATCGCCCGCGGCGTGTCCGCCAGAGGCGAACCAGTAATGGATCGGAATACCCGCGGCCTGCAGCACGTCGAGCACTTTCTGCGGATGATCGGCGGGGAACAGCTGATCCTCCCAGCTGTTGGTCCAGAACACCGGAACGCGACGAGCGACGAGCGCGTCGACATAGGTCAACGGCGATCGCGACGCAAGATCGTCCGTGGTCGAGGGAAACGGCGGGATCGCGATGTCCTCGGTGCCCGCGTAGAACGTCGCGCCCCAGCGCACTGCGAGCGTGTCATCGACCCGCGAGAGCGTCGAGGTATAGGCGCCGAGGAAGATGCCGGTCGCGAACGCGAACTTGAAGACGTCGTTCGGATTGAGCGCGTAGTTCAGGTCCGCGAATGTGTTGCCGACCGCGAGCGCCTTCACACGCGGGTCCTGCTCCGCGGGCAGCAGCGACTCGCCGCCGCCCTGCGAATAGCCGGACGCGCCGACGCGATCGGTGTCGATGCGATCGCCGTAATTGGCCGCGACCCAGTCGAGCATCTCGGAGAAGTCCTGCGTGGTGCGCGGGCCGAAGAAGTCGAACATCCCGCCGGAATTGCCGTGACCCCGCACCGAATACATCAAGGCCGCGAAGCGGCCCGTCCCGACCGCCTTCAGCGCGTACTTCACGTCGAACGGCGAATCCTTGTTGGAGCCGCCGCCGTGATGCCGCACGATCAGCGGGACGCGCGCGGTCGCCGGCGCCTTCGGAATGTAGAGCGAGGCGTCCAGCGCAACGCGGTCGCTCATCGGCACCGTCGCGTCGATGCGCTCGTACGAGAGCTCGTCGGCACGCGCCGGTAACGCGGCGACCAGGCCGAGCCAAAGGACCGCGAGCATCCTCCCCATTGCGGCAGAATACAGCCCTCAGGGAGGAACCCGGAAATGCGCCTTGGAATCCCACTCGCACTGATCATCAGCGTCCCCGCAGCCGCCGCGCACGGGGCCAATCCAGCCGACGGCACGCTCAGCGTCGACAATCCGACGATCACGTACAACGCCGGGCCATTCGCGGTGCCGAACGCGTCGCTCAGCCAGGATGCCGAGCATCCGCAGTGCCTCGAACCGATCGAGCCTTGCGACGACTTCGCGCTCACCGTCGACGTGCCGGTAGGCTACGCGGCGACGCATCCGTTCGCGCTGATCACGATGGCGGCGAAGTGGGCGATCAACAACGATGCGTTCAATCTCTACGTGCTCGACGCGGACGGCAACGTCATCGCGCTGTCGATCTCGGCGAACGATCCGAACTCGGTCTCGTGGCCGGCGGTCGCGGGCAACTACACCGTGCGCATGGTGCCGTCGAACGTCGCGGGCGATCTCGTCACCGCGTCGATCATGCTCGTGCCCGATCCGGTTTCTCCGGCGACCGGCACCGATCCCGGATTCCTCGCGCTCGCGCCGCCGGCCGGACTCGGCGACAACACCAACGGCGAGATGAACGTCGGCTTCAACAGCAAGAGCGGCCGCGTGCTCACGCTCGGCTTCACCCAGACGCTGCGCACGACGTTTGCCGACAACGTGCAGACGCAGGACGACGCGACGTGGGAAGACGTGTCGGAGCCGAACACGCAGCTCAACAGCAACGACCCGATCCTCGCCGCCGATCGCGAGACCGGCCGCATGTTCATCTCGCAGCTGCAGGGCGGCACGCCCGGCGAGAGCATCTTCTATTACACCGACGACGACGGCGACAGCTGGACGTTCTCGCCGCTCACGCTTTCCGGCGGCCCGGATCATCAGACCGTCGGCAGCGGGCCCTACTCGGCGACGGGAAGCGCCGGCCCGACCGGCGACTATCCGCACGCGGTCTACTACTGCTCGCAAGCGGTCGCGGCTGCGTTCTGCATCCGCAGCGACGACGGTGGTGCCACATTCGGACTGCCGGTGCCGATCAAGAACGACGTCGACTGCGACGGCTTCCTCGGCGCCATCCACGGCCACGTGAAGATTGCGCCGGACGGAACGGTCTACGTTCCGGATCGCAATTGCGGCGGCCAGCAGGCGCTGATCGTCTCCGAGGACAGCGGCGACAGCTTCACGGAGAAGCGGCTGCCCGCAACCGCGACGGCCGGCGAAGGCGATCCGTCGATCGCGATTGCTTCAGATGGCACCGGTTACTTCTGCTATCTGGCCGCCGACAGTCACGTCCACGTCGCCGTCACGCACGACAAGGGCGACACCTGGATCAACGATCGCGACATCGGCTACGCCGCCGGCGTCGTTCACGCCGTCTTCCCCGAAGCGGTCGCCGGCGATCCGGATCGTGCTGCCTGCGCGTTCCTGGGCACGAATGATCCGGGACCGTACCAATCCACCAGCTTCCAGGGCATCTGGTTCCCCTACATCGCGATGACCTATGACGGCGGCAACACCTGGCACACGGTGAACGCAACGCCGGCAGACCCCGTCCAAGGTACTGGCGGCATCTGCCTTGCCGGCACCACCTGCATCGAGAACCGCAACCTGCTCGACTTCAACGAGATCACGCTGGACAACCAGGGGCGCGTCCTGTTCGCGTTCGACGACGGCTGTACGGACGATTGCATCCTGCCGCCGTACACGCCGAATCAGGTATGCCTCGGCTCGGTATGCCTCAACGGCACCGCCAAGACGACGATCCTGCGTCAGGCTTCGGGACGCACGCTCTACGCGGCGTTCGATCCGCCGGACGCCGGGCCTTCGCCGACGCCGACGCCGGTCGCGTCGTCGGGCAGCCGCTTCGGCGGGGCGCTCGGGTGGCTCACGCTGCTTCCGCTGTTCGGCGCGAGCGCGCTGAAGCGATGGCGCCGGTCCGCGCGAGGATAGGCACCGCCGCGCTGGCCCTGCTCCTCGCGCTCATCGCGGGACTGGGCGTGCAGCTGATCGGCACGCTGCGCGCGCATCAGAAGATGCGCACCGATCTCGCCGAATTGCAGAACGTGAAGTACGGCCTGCTCAACGCCGACGCGTGGGTCGGCCAGGTCACCGCGATCATCGAAAAGAAGATTAACGAATTCGAGCTCACGCCGCAGAACCGCAAGTCGCTCAAGGTCACCATCGAGAAGATGCTCGAGGTGCTGATCACGCAGGTCGATCAGCGCCTGCGCAAGCAGAAAGCCAAGGCGCCGCTGAAGGCGCGCATCAAGGAAGACGTGCGCGAGCGGATCATGGACATGGACCAGGTCAAGGCGGGCATCCCGACCTACGCCGACCAGATCCTCGACGAGATGGAGAAGCCGAAGTCGCGCCACCAGCTCGACGCGGTGCTCAAGAACGTGCTGAACGAAGTGTCGCAGTCGACGTTCGCGGAGCTCGACACCAGCGCCGTGCAGTCGATCAAGCAGCAGTACGGATGCCTGTCGCGCCTGTCGTGCCAGGAGGCGATCGCCAACCGCATCGAGGACAACCACGAGGTCGCGGTGCGCGAAGCCCTCGTCGTGCTCGGACTCGCGCTGCTGCTGTTCGTGGCAGTGATCGCGTGGCGGACACCAGGTCGATTGGCGCTGCTGTCCTTGTGCTGCGCCGTGCTGATGGCGTGCGGGGTGCTGACGCCGATGATCGAAGTCGAGGCGCGCATCTCGAGCCTGAAGTTCGTGCTGCTCGGCTCGCCGGTCGAGTTCACCGACCAGGTGCTCTATTTCCAGAGCAAGAGCGTGCTCGACGTCGTGCACATCATGATGCAGACCCACAAGGCCGACATGATCGTCGTCGGCATCCTGATCATGACCTTCAGCGTGATCTTCCCGCTGACCAAGCTCGCGGCTTCGCTCACCTATCTCGCCGTCGAGCGCGCGCGCCGGTGGCCGATCGTGGAGTTCTTCGTCTTCAAGTCGAGCAAGTGGTCGATGGCCGACGTCTTCGTCGTCGCCATGTTCATGGCCTACATCGGCTTCTCGGGCGTCATGCAGAGCCAGCTGACGACGTTCGCGTCGGAGGCGAAGGAGAACGTCGACGTGCTCACCACCAACGGCACCAACCTGCAGATCGGCTTCTTCATGTTCCTCGCCTTCTGCCTGTCCGGACTGCTCACGTCGACGCTGATCGAATCGCGGCTGCCGCCGGGCGAGCGGGTGCCGATCGATCAGTAGTCGCGGCGCGGCCCGAGGTACTCGCCGGTGTCGGAGACCTTGAACGGCACTTGCCGGCCGACGAGGGCTTCGAGCGTCATCAGCTCGAGATCGGTGTGATCGCGGAAGCCGCCCGGAACGATCCGCTTGCCGTCCTGCGGCTTCGCCAGCACGTAACGCGGCGCGTCGTGATGGCGTGACTGGATGTTCTCCGTCGCGTTGCGATCAGCCACGGCGCTGATCTGCGTCTTGCCGTAGCACGTGCAGATGTAGGTCTTCTCCGGGTCGGCTTCGGTGTAGACGCCGGTGCCGCGCACACCGATGGTCGCGACGGGCGTTGCAATGTCGAACGTCTGCTTCTTCGGTCCGAGCACCGTGAGCAGCGCGCCGGTCACCAGCCGGAAGAATCGCCGCACTTGGCGCGCGCCGGCGATCTCCATCTGCGAGTTCTCGCGGACGAGCAGCGCGTCGTCGCCGACCACGCCGATGAGATGCGCGCCCTTGCCGGTGCGCAGCACGTCGCCGGGCTCGATCCTCGACGCCATCGTCGCCGCCTTGCCGTTGATGCTGACCTCGCCGGACATCTCGAAGATCGACTTGCCTTCCGGCATGCGCGACGGCAGCGTGCCGAAGATGGACGCGAGCGCGTCGAGATTCCAGCCGGCGCCGCCGATGAGCGCGCCGCCTGCCAGTGCGCGCAGCAGGAACTGGCGCCGAGGATCGTCGATGGAGTCGTCGCGACGGGACATGAGCTTTCCCCTTTTTTCTGTTGCGGCATGATAAAGGCAACTTCGGGGAGAACGCTGTGAATCAGCGCACAGTCGCATTCGCCATCCTGACGATGATCAGCGCCGCCGCTCACGCGGGCGGTATCAAGCTCGGCGCAGAGGCCGCGATCGGCTACGACAGCAATGTCGCCAACGCCCGCCAGGGCAGCAACGAGCGCGCCGCCGGGTTCGCGGAGCTCGACGCGTCGCTCGACAAGATCTGGGACCTCGACGCCAACAACGCGCTGCAGGCGCGCTTCGGCATCGACACGCAGGCGGTGCCGAAATACGAAGCGCTCGACAGCGCGAAAGGGTCCCTGCTGCTGCGTTATCTCCTCCGGCCAGGGCAGTCGTTCCACGCGCCGACGCTCGGGCTCGGCGGCAGCGCGGCGTGGTGGGAATTCAACAGCCAGCTGCGCGACAGCGCGGACTATCGCGCGACCCTGTTCGTGCATGAGCAGATCACGACGCGGATCAGCGCGCGCGTGACCGGCGCGCTCGCCTGGCGCGAAGCGCGCCACGGCGAAGTGTTCGACCTGCGCACGCGCACGCTCGGCCTCGACGTCGATTGGGCGCTCGCGAGCCGGTTCGCGATCTATGCAGGGTTCCAGCGCCGCTGGGGCCAATTCGTCACCACGCGGCCAACGGCACCGGCTCCGACGTTCGTGTTCGCGGTCGACGATGCATTCCCCGGCGAATTCGCGACGCGCCTCGACGGCGCGGCGAACATCACGACCGGCGGCTTCAATCTCGCGTTCACGCATTGGCTCTCGCTGGACGTGCAAGGGACCTTCGTCGAGACCGGTGCGTCGACCGGCATCCATTACCGGCGCATCCAGAGCGTCGCGAGCCTGCTGGCGAGGTTCTGAGCGAGGGCGCCACGCATGACGAGAACATATGCAAGCACAGCACCTTGAGCTGCCACCGCTCGACCTGTTGCGCGGCTTCGAAGCGGCTGCGCGGCATCGCTCGTTCACTCGGGCGGCAGCCGAGCTGTTGCTGACCCAGCCGGCCATCAGCCGGCAGGTGCAGATGCTGGAGGCGTCGATTGGCGTGCCGTTGTTCCAGCGCCGGCACCGCGCGCTCCTGCTGACCCACGCAGGCGAGGTGCTTTACCGCAAGGTCGCCGGGATGATGGAGGAGCTGCGCGGAACGATGCGCGAGCTCCGCGGTGCGGCTCAGTTGCAGCCGGTCACGGTGACCACGTCGCTCTCGTTCGGGGCTCTCTGGCTGATTCCCCGCCTCCCGGCGTTCCGCGCACGGCACCCAAGCGTCGACGTTCGCATCGTCGCCGACAATCAGGTGCTGGATTTTTCGCGCGACCGGATCGAGGTGGCGATCCGCTACTGCGCGCCCGATGCCCCGCCCGCGAATGCCGTCCTGCTCTTCGGCGAAGAAGTGCTGCCGGTGTGCAGCCCGCGCTTGCTGCGCGATCGAACGCGCCCGCTGCGCGTGCCGGACGATCTGCGCCATCACATGCTGCTCCACGACGAATGGAATGCGCGTGGATCGGGATGGCTGCACTGGGACACCTGGCTGCAAGCGCACGGTCTCGCGAAGCTCAAGCCGGCAGGCGATCTGCGTTTCTCGCACTACTATCAAATGATCGAGGCAGCGATCGAAGGTCAGGGCGTTGCGCTCGGGCGCTTGCCGCTGCTCTCGGAGATGATCAGGCGCCGGCAGCTCGTGGCTCCTTTCGAACCACAGGGCGGTAGCCGCATCACGCCGCCGCGCGCTTTCTTCGTGCTCCGCGAGCCACGCGCTGCTGCGCGAGCCGAAGTGAATGCGTTCTGCGAATGGCTCGTAGAACAAGCGCGAAGCGAGACCGTGCGAGCGGCAAGCGGCCCGAATCCGGCGCCGCGAAGATCGAGGACTACGCGGCGCGGCCGGCGGCTTTAGAAATCCAGCAATGAGCGCCGATCGACGCTCCGAGCGCTTACGACAGGAGATGCCGGCGCAGGAATGCCGTCTGATCCTCGACCGCGCGCTCGAACCACTCGCCGAGATAGATATCGAAATGGCCGATCGGATAGCGCTTCACTTCACCGCGCTTCGCGCGTGACGCGCATTTGAGCGTCGCGTCGAGCGGACACAGCGAATCGGTGTCGCAGACGCAGTAGAGCACGGGGCACGCGAGCTTCGACGCCTGAAGCCCCGGCCGATACGTGCCGACGTGCAGCGCGATCCGCGCGGCGACGCGGTTCTGCCAGTTGGTGTCCGGCGGCAAGAGCGCCTTGAAGCCGGGCTCGGAGTCCGGCGTCGCCATCACCGCCAGCGCGCCCGGCGGACCGACGGCCGGGATCGTGTGCGGCGCGCCGCCGAAGAGCGCGCCGATCTGATCGCGCAGCCCTTCGACGGTCATTCTCAAGATGTTCACCGCGCCGAGCGCCGGCAGCGTCGCCAGTCCATCCTGGAACGGGCACTGCGAGATCACCGCCGCGATGTGACCATCCTGCGCAGCCACCGCGATGACGTGTCCGCCGGAGAACGACGAGCCGAACAGCGCGACGCGATCGCGATCGCCCCACGGCAAGCCGCGCGCGTAGGCGATCGCAGCGTGGTAGTCCGCGTGCTGCCGCGAAATGTCGAGCAGCTGGCGCGGCTCGCCGCCGCTCGCGCCGAAGTGGCGGTAGTCGAACAGCAGCGCGCCGAATCCCGCTTCGCAAAATCGCTCGGCATACGCGGGCAATCGCAGCTCGCGCGTCGCGGAGAATCCGTGCGCCATGACGACGACCGGATGCGGTCCCTTGCCTTCCGGCTGATACAGCCACGCGGCGATCTTCTCGCCGCCGGACGCGAAGCTGACGTCGGCGCGCTTCATCCGCGCGTGATCACGGCATCGCCGGCGAGCCCGAAGCTCTGCAGCACGCCGTGCAGCTCGCGATGCCCGAACGCCTGGCAACCCGACGCGAAGCCCCAGCGCTTCGCCGGCGCCTGCAGAAGGTGATACGCCGCGTACGCTTGCAGCAATCCAGTCTGCTTGTAGTTGCACGTGCCGTGGATCACGACCTGCACCCGCTTGCCCATCGGTCCGCTGGCGATGACCGAATCGAGCGACGTGTTGATGCGCTGGTTCTCGCGCGGCGGCATGCCGGCCTGCAAGCTCGCGGCCATGTCGGACAGCGCCTTCTCCTGCTCGGCCTTCGGCATCTTCTTGATCTTCTCCTCGACGACGCTCGTGATCTGCACCACGCCTTCCATCACCGTGCGCTCGAACACGCCGCCCATCGCCTTGCAGTTGGCCACACGCGGATCGTTCTTGAACCACACCGGATGCGCGGTGCCGCCCCAGGGCAGCACCATCGAGACGGCGTGCTGGCCGGGAATCACGTACTCGGCTTTCGCGAACGGCGACCACTGCACGTACTGGTTCTGCTCGAGGTAGTAGAAGTTCGCGGTGAGGATGCTGAAGATCGTCTGCGTCGACGCGTAGGTCGGGAAGCCTTTCCACAGGACGAGAATGTCGAGCGTGTCGAGGCCCGGCGTCTCGAGCGCGATCTGCGCGGCGATCTCGCCGGTCGTGTACATCTGCGCGATGCCGGGCGCGAGCAGAAGATTCTTCGCCGCGAACTTCGCGCCCCACTGCTCTTCGGCGTGCATCATCCAGTTCTGCTCGCCGTTGGTGTCGGTGTAATGGCAGCCGGCGGCGAGTGAGGCTTCGACGGCTTCGGGCCCGTACTTCATGAACGGCCCGACCATGTTGCACACGACCTTCGCGCCCTTGAACAGATCGGTGAGTGCCTTCGTCGTATGCGCGACCTCGGCGATCTCGTACTCGGCATTCTCGATGCCGGGCACCTTGTCCATCACTTCCTTGACGCGCTTGCCGTCGCGGCCGGCGGCGATGAAGGGCACGCGATACTCGCGCAGGTACTCCGCGACGAGGCGCCCGGTGTAGCCGGTGACGCCGTAGATGACGACGGGTTTCTTGCTCACGACGTTCTCCCCTGTGTTGTTTCAGGTCACCACGTATTCGTCCCAGCGCGGCGCGCGCATCTCGCGGGCGTAGCGCTCGAAGCTGAAGGGCCACAAGGCCGGGCGCCCGGAGGCGCCGAGATACCAGCTGCTGCAGCCGCCCGCGATCCACACCGTGCGCGGCAGGCCTTCGCTGACCTCGCGATTGAATTCGGCGAGCGCATCGACGCGCGGCTCGAAGCGTGTGGCGTCGCCGCGACGGTAGCGCTCGATGAACGCCATCACATAGCTCGCCTGGATCTCGGAGGTGGAGATCAGCGGGAAATTGCCGATCGGCGTGTACGGTCCGACCATCATGAAATAGTTCGGGAAGCCCGGAACCGTCACCGTGCGCAGCGCCTCAGGCCCGGATTTCCAGACCTGATCGATGTCGGCGCCGGCTTCGGTGGTCAATCGCATCGGACGCACGTATGCCTGCGCCTCGAAGCCGGTGGCGAGCACCAGCACGTCGAGCTCGTGGAGGCGCGCATCGGCCGTGCGCACGCCGCGCGGCTCGATCCGCTCGATCGCCGACGTCACCAGCTCGGCATTGGGCTCTTGGATCTTCTCGTAGAAATCCGTCGAGAACACCAGTCGCTTGCAGCCCGGCTCATAGCTCGGCCGCAGCTTCTCGCGCAGCGCCGGATCGCGCACGCTCTTCTCGAGATTGCGGCGCGTGATCCACGCGAGCACGCGATGCTGGAAGTTGCGGGTGTCGATCACCGCACGGGCGAACGTCCACTGGAAGTACACGCGCAGCGCGTGATACATGAGCTTCGACGCGCCGGGCACGGATCGCAGGATCGCCTGGGTGATGCGCGAGTAGCGCAGGTTCCAGATCGGGAAGATCCACTGCGGCGTGCGCTGGAACAGCGAGAGCTTCGCCACCCGCGGCACCAGCGCGGAAGTGATCTGCGTCGCGGTCGAGCCCGTGCCGATCACGCCGATGCGCTTGCCATCGAGCGGCACCGACTCGTCCCAGCGCGCGGTGTGGAAGCTCGCGCCCCGGAACGTAGGCAGGCCCGGCAGCTTCGGCACGCTCGGGTTGTGCAGCACGCCGGTCGCCGCGATCAGGAAATCGGCTTCGAGCTCGTCGCCGTTCTCGCAACGCACGCTCCAGCGACCGTTCGCCCAATGCGCCGCGATCGCACGCGCGTTGAGCTTGATGCGATCGCTCAGCCGATGGCGCTCGGCGGTGCGCTCGAAGTAGCGCTGGATCTCCTCGCCCGGGGAGAACCAGTGGCTCCACTGCGGATTCGGCTCGAACGAGTACGAATACAGATGCGACGGGATGTCGCAGGCGATGCCGGGATAGCGGTTGTCGCGCCAGGTGCCGCCGACACGGTCCGCTTTCTCGAGGATCTGGAACGAGCGGATGCCGGCTTCGAGCAGGCGGATGCCCATCAGGATGCCGGACATGCCGGCACCGATGATGACCACGCGCGGCTCGCGCGCTGGATTCACGCGTGGCTCATGCCGTCATGCCGCCGTCGACGACCAGATCGCTGCCGGTCATATAGCTCGACTCGTCCGACGCGAGGAACAGCACGCACTGCGCGATCTCCTCGGGCTTGGCGAAGCGGCCCATCGGAATGCGCTCGAGTGTCTTGCCCGCGAACTTCTGCGCGTCGTCCGGCTTCATCGTGGCGAGCGCGCCCGCGACCATCTGCGTCTCGGCGAAGCCGGGGCAGACGTTGTTGATGCGGATGTTGTAGCCGCTGCGCGCGCAGTGGATCGCGGCAGAGCGGGTGAAAATCCGCACGCCGCCCTTCGCCGCGTTGTAAGCCGGGATCAGCGCTTCGCCGACGAGCCCTTCGATCGACGCGATGTTGACGATCGATCCGCCTCTGCCCTTCATCTTGCCGATCGCCGCCTGCGTGCCGAGGAAGACGCCGGTGAGATTGATATCCACCGTGCGCTTCCAGTCGGCGAAAGAGATCTGCTCGACATCGGCAATGCCAGCGATGCCGGCGTTGTTCACCACGACGTCGACCTTGCCCCACTTCGCGATCAATGCCTCGAGCGTTGTCGACCATTGCGCTGCGTCGGCGACGTCCTGCACACGGAACGTCGCGTTGCCGCCCAGCAGCGACGCCGCCGCCTGGCCGCCGTCGCGATCGACGTCGGTGATCATCACCTTCGCGCCTTCCGCGATCAGCGCCTGCGCGGAGGCGAGCCCGAGCCCGCGCGCGCCGCCGGTGACGAGACAAACCTTGTCGGCGACTCGCTTCATGCCCGCTCCTTGGCGCGCCATTGGTAGTCCAGCGATTCCTGCGCGAAGCGCACGAACCAGTCGATCGACTCGGGATTCATCATCGCGTCGCGGCTCGCCGCTTTCTCGAGCGGCCAGCCCATCAGGATCTTGCGCACCGGCACTTCCATCTTCTTGCCGGTGAGCGTGTACGGGATCGCCTCGATCGCATAGGTGCGATCGGGCACGTGGCGCGGGCTGCAGTCCTCGCGCAGCTTCGCGTACATGCGATCGAGCAACGGCTGATCGAGCCTGAAGCCGGGCTTCAACTTCACGAACAGCGGCATGAAGAAATGCCCGCCCGGCAATTCGCAGCAGACGATCATGCTGTCGGCGATCTCGGGCAGCTGCTCCACCGCGCGGTAGATCTCTGCCGTGCCGATGCGCACACCGTGGCGGTTCAGCGTCGAGTCGGAGCGGCCGTAGATGTAGCAGCCGCCGCGCGCATTGATCTTGATGAAGTCGCCGTGCCGCCAGACGCCGGGAAAGTGATCGAAGTAGCTCTCGTGATAGCGCTTGCCGCCCGCGTCGTTCCAGAAATGGATCGGCATCGACGGGAACGGCGTCGTCACCACGAGCTCGCCGACCTGATCGACGACTTCCTTGCCGTCGTCGCTCCACGCGTGCACGTCCATGCCGAGCATGCGCGTCTGGATCTCGCCGGCGTAGACCGGCAGCGTCGGCGCGGCGCCGACGAAGCCGCTCGCGATCTCGGTGCCGCCTGACTGCGAGGTCACCCACAGATCCGGCTTCACGCTGCGATAGAACCACGCAAACGTTTCCGGCGTGGACGGCGCACCACTCACGAGGATGGAATCGAGCGCGGACAGATCGAAGCTCTTCCCCGGCTCGAGCCGGGCCTTCTCCATCATCTGCACGAACGTGGGGCTGGCACCGAAGTTGGTCGCGCGCGTTTCCGCCGCGAGCTTCCAGAGCAGCTCAGGCCCCGGATGCACCGGCGAGCCGTCGTAGAGCGTGACGCGCGCGCCCGCGGTGAGCGCGGCGAGCAGGATGTTCCACATCACCCAGCCGGTGGTCGAGTAGAAGAACATCGCCGAGCCGACGGAGAGGTTGAGATGGAAGTGCATCAGCTTCAGATGCTCCATCAGCACGCCGACGTGACTGTGCACGATCGCCTTGGGCAAGCCGGTCGTGCCTGAAGAGAACAGCACCCACAGCGGATGATCGTGCGCGACGCGCTCGAAGCGGAAGCGATCGCGCGGCACGTCGTGATGATCCAGCAGCGTCGACCACGCCATCAGATGCGGAACGTCCGGCGGCGGCGTCGACGGCGCGAGATACGGCAGCCAGATCACGCGCTCGAGCGTCGGCAGCTCGGCGAGGATGCGACGCACTTCCGCCTCGCGCTTGAAGTCCTTGCCGCCGAAGCGATAGCCATCGGCGGCGAACAGGATCTTCGGGGCGATCTGCGAGAAGCGCTCGATGACCGTCTTCACGCCGAACTCCGGCGCGGCCGACGACCACACCGCGCCGATGGCGGTCGACGCCATCATCGCGATCGCGGTCTCGGGAACGTTCGGCATGTAGCTGACGACGCGATCGCCGGGCTTCACGCCGAGCGAGCGCAATTGCGTGGCGACGATGCGCACCTGCCGCGCGAGCTCGCGCCAGGTCATGGTGTCGAGCGCGCGCGTCTCGGACAGATGATGGAAGACGATCTCGTCGTCGGCCGCGATCTCCTCGTGGCGCAGCAGATGCTCGGCGTAGTTCACGCGCGAGCCCTCGAACCATTTCGCGCCCGGCATCACGCGCCGGTCGAGCACTTGCTGATATGGCGTGTCGGAGCGCACGTCGAAGTAGTCCCACAGCACGCCCCAGAATTCCTCGGGCGAGCGCACCGACCAGCGCCACAGTGCATCGTAGTCCGCGAGCGCCTTGCCGCGCGTGCGGCCAAGCCAATCGAGGAAGCGCGTGACGTTGGAGTTGCGCGCGTAGTCCGCACGCGGCCGCCACAGGAGCTCGCCTTCGCGCACGGCGGCGGCGACGTCGTTCATTTGATCGCGTAGACGTCGTAAGCGACGGAGAACGTCGCGAGATCGGCTTCGCCGACGCCGACGCACACGCGCCGATGCAGCCATTGATAGCGCGGATCGGCGGTGCGGAACACCGGCGCCGTGCGCAGCCCGAACTTCGGCGGCAGCTGGCCGGCGAGGAATCTCTGATAACCGTCGGCGCCGAGATCGCCGAGTCCGAGATAGGACACGTAGATCAGCGCGCCATCGTCGAGCTCGAGCGTCGCGCGCACGTCGACCGCGAGCACTCCGTCGGTGCGCACGGTGCCCCAATCGGCGCCGACCGGCCGCACCGTGCCCTTGAGCTTGGGCCCCAGCACGTGGCCGCCGGTGATGTAGAAATTTGCGCGAGCACCTTCGGGCACCGGCCCGATCGCCTCCGGCGGCGCCTGCAGCGTGGCGGTGTAGGCGAACAGATGCTCCGCGTCGAGCTTGAACATAGTCACCTCAGATTCGCGATCTGCTGCAGGACCTGCTCGGGCTGCGCGTCGGCGGCGATGCGCAGGAAGCGCAGGTTCGGCGGCGGCGCGGCGGGCGCGATGACTTCCCAGCGGTAATGCATCGCGAGATTGAGCACGCTCTGATACGCGGACGAATCGCTCACGCCGCCGTCGATCTCCTCGAGCACCAGGGCGTCGATGCGAACGTCGCCGAACACGCGCAGGAAGTCGGCGATGTAGACCGACGCGCTGTCAGCATCGTCGTCGCTCACATCGACATCGCTGCCGTGCGCCTGCCGATACGCGATCGCGATCCACGCGCGCGGCGACGGCATCACCAGCGCGAGCGGCTGATTCACGGCGCCGCCGAGACCGCGGGCAAGCTCGACCAGATGCGCACGCAACGATTCGTCGGCGAGCAATGTCTTCAGCGCGAATCCGGTGCGCGATTTCGCCGCCATCACTTCGCGCAGATCGGGATGCGCGTCGAGCCAGGCGTCGATCGCAGGTGCGATCGGAAGTGTCGCGACGTCCGGCTTGAGAAGGCCCATCGCCTTTCGCTGCCAGGCGACGAACGCAGTTGCATCGAGCCACGGCGCCTTGCCGTTGGCGAGCAGCCGCGCGCAGTAGGCGTGACTATCGAGCCAGAGCACCGGCCTGGGACGCTTCAACAATTCGCCGAGCGCGCCCATGTTCGTCGTCACACCGCCGTGTAGCCGCCGTCGAGGACGAGCTCGGTGCCGGTGACCCAGCGCGAAGCGTCGGACGCGAGATAGACGATCGCGTTGGCGACGTCGCTGGTCTGACCGAAGCCGAGCAGATGACCTGCCTTGAACGCGGCCTCCGCCGTCGCGTAGTCGGGCGCAAGCCCGAGCTCCACCGCGTGCTTGATGAAGTTCGTGCCCATGTCGGTCTGCACGATCGCGGGATGCACGGAATTCACGCGGATGCCGGTGCCGAGCTGCGCGCATTCGACCGCGGCCGCTTTCGACATCAAACGCACCGCGCCTTTCGACGTGTGATATGCGATGTGGCCGGTCGTGCCGATCAGGCCGGCGACCGACGACAGATTGATGATCGACCCGCCCTTCATCACGCGCACCGCGTGCTTGAGTCCGAGGAACACGCCGCTGACGTTGACCTTCATCACGCGCTCGAAATCCTCGAGCGTGCATTGCGACAGCATCGCCGCCGTCTCGATGCCGGCGTTGTTCACCAGCACGTCGAGCTTGCCGAACGCTTTCACCGCGGCGGCGATCGCCGCTTCCCACTCGGCTTCGCGCGTGACGTCGTGCTTGAAGAACTCCGCCTTGCCACCGGCGCTTTTGATCTTCGCGACCGTGTCGCGCCCGTCCTTCTCGAGTACGTCGGCCACCATCACCGCCGCGCCCGCGTCGGCGAGCGCCTGCGCGACCGCCGCGCCGATGCCGCGCGCCGCGCCGCTGACCAGTGCCGCCTTGCCATCGAGCCGGAACGCCTTGCCCCCGTCGGCCATGACTTCCTCCTTTATTTCTTCTTCTTGGCTTTCGCGACCTTCTTCTCGCAGCCTTGCAGCTGCTGCTTCAAGGTCGCGACCTCGGCTTCGAGCGCACCGATGCGCAAATCCTTCGGATTGATCATGAACGCGCCCTGCAATTGGTCGGACGGCATCTTGATCCGCTGGCCCATCGTGGTCGCGTAGATTTCCTTCGGGTTGTCCCACGAGCCGAAATACATGAAGTGCGAAGGCGGCTCCGGCGTCACCCACTGCTTGCAGAACTTGTCGAACGGCTTGCCGCGCTTGATGCGCTGCTTTCGGTAGTCGTCACGCAGCTTCTTCGTCGCAGCTTCGTCGACGATCAGCGTCTTCTCGTCGTAGACGACTTTGTAAATGTCGCGCGCGTTCTCGTGCGACATCAGGTCTTCCTGCAGATCCTTCATCACGAGCTGCGGATCGCGCTCGAGCACGTCGCCGTAGCCGCCGCCCGAGCCCTGGCAGATCATGTAGATCTCGCCTTCGTTGCAGACCTCGAAGGTCATGCCCATGTCGTTGCTCGAATAGACGCCGCCCTTGATCGGCCGCTTGTTCATGAGCTCGACGATGTCGAAGACCTCGACCGCCTTCGGGTTCTTCTTCAGCTCCTGGAAAATGTTGATGCCCTTGATCTTCATCAGCTGGTAGCTCGGGCATGAGTAGCCGCCGAACAGTCCCTGCGCGGAGGGGAATTTCGAGCCTTCGCATCCGGTCATGAATCCCCACAGGCCCGAGCCGCGCGCGGTGGCGATCTGCTCGTAGCCGAGACCCGCGCGGTACTTGCCCCAACCCACGCGATCCTTGGCGAGACGCTGCGCGCCGAGACGGATGATCGGCGTGTCTTCCTCGTTGATCTCGTGCTCGCCGGAGTCGCACATGAAGCCGAACACCGGCGAGACCGAGTGCTCGCCGTCGGCGTGCGAGCGAGCGCCCTGCCCGTTGCCGTTGATGTCGCCGCAGAAGTTGCCGGTGATGTCGCCGTGCTGCGTGAGGCCGCCGTAGATGAACGTCGCGGCCTGGTCGTACTGCGACGCGATGATCGCCGAGTAGCGATGCGGCACGCTGTAGTTGAGCTTGTTCATCGGGATCGTCCACACGACGCAAGCCTTGAACAAGGGCATCAGCGACATCGCCTGCGGCATCTCGCCTTCGGCGTCCATGATCGAGTTGCGATCGGTGATGATCTCGATCGGCGACAGCACCGCCATCGTGTGCGGCAGGTCGGGCCAGATGTTCTGCAGCAAGCCAGTGCACAGCGCCGCCTTGAACGACGCGATGTTGGTGTTGACGCTGCGATTGAGGAACTGCGGCGCCGATCCGCGGAAGTCGAGCGTGAGCTTGTCGCCCTTCTTGATGATCGCGCACTGGATCTTCTGCATCGCGTTCTCGCGCAGCGACGAGTCCATGAACTGCAGCACGCGCGTGGTGCCGTCGGGCATCTCGCTGATGCGCCGGCGCATCTCTTTCTCGGTGTCTTCCAGATGCAGGCGCAGCGTGCCGACGACCGCGTCGACGCCGAACTGATCGAGGATCGCGATCATGCGCTCGCGCAGGCGCATCGCGGCGTGCAGCTTCACCTTCATGTCCTCGAGCTGCAGCTTCGGATCGCGCACCGAGTTCTGCAGGAAGGTGACGAGGTCGCGCTTCAACTGGAAGTTCTCGACGACCTTGAAGGGCGACATCTTGGTGCCTTCGTCGTACTTGCTCTCCGCCGCCGCCGGCATGCCGCCGGGCTCGCACGCGCCGTTCTCGCCTTCGTGCACGGTCGAGGAAACCCAGCACACCAGCTGTCCCTTGTAGAACAGCGGCAGCATCATCGACTGGTCGGTGTTGTGGATGCCGCCGTAGCGCGCGTCGTTGTGGATGAAGCCGTCGCCGTCGCGCACGCCGACGGTCGGGTCGTTCATCCAGTACTTCACGATGAAGCGGATCGGATAGAAGCAGCACGCGGCGAAGGCAATGATGCCGTGCGGCGCGATCATCGCGAGATCGCCTTGCGCGGTGTAGACGCCGGTGACGAGATCGCCCCACTTCGCGCCGGGCGCCGCGCCCATCTGGTTCACCATGGTGAACGCTTCGGAAAGCGCCGCGTTGATCAGGCCGCGCACGTGATGCACTTCGTGCGTGTCGAGCCCCTTGCTGATCGCGGCTTCCTCAAGCGCCGAGCGCGGCGTCACGCTGTGGTTGCGCATGATCTCGGGATCAGGCCCGAGGAACAGCATGTTGTCGGCGAGGAATTTGTCGAGGAGCGCCTTGTCGTCTTTCGTGATCGTCGCGTCGTTCATGTCGTTGGTCTCGTCATTCCCGCGCAGGCGGGAATCCAGTTTTCAATTCTTCAGGAACCACACCGCGCCTTGCGGCGCTGCGTGGAACGTCCAGCCCGGCTCGACGAGATACGTCGTCGCACGCGTGGTCACGATCGCGGGCCCTTCGATCTTCGTGCCCTCGGCGAGCGCTTCTTCGCCATGGATCGCGGTGGACAACGCCTTGTCGTGCCCGACGAAGTGGCAATCGCGACGGCCCTGCGGCTGCGGCGCCTCGCGCGACTTGCCGTTGAGCTTCAGCTTCGAGAACGCGACCTTCGGCTGCTCGACGTAGGAGCACACGCGCACGGTGTTGATGCGCACGCCGGTCTCCGGCGACTGGCTGCCTTCGCCGAAGCGCGCGCCGTAGCTCTTGTGGAACTGATCCATCAGCGTGAGCACGTCGCGCTGCGAGGAGAGTCGATTCAATTCGGTTACCACCGCGGTCTGCACGCGCTGGTTGCCGTAACGCATGTCGAGCTCGAGGCGGTATTTCACGTCCTTCGGATTCATGCCTTGCCGCAACAGATCCTCGCGGCCGCGGCGCTCCAGCTCCTCGACGATCTTGTTGAAGCTCGCGTAGTCGGAGAAGAACGCCTTCATCGCCGGATTGAACAGCACGGTCCAGGTGCTCATCTCGTGGATGTGCATCTGGTTCACGTTGCCGGCGCCGCACGCGGAGAAGGTCGACGAGAACGGCGGCGCGAGGATCTTCTCGACGCCGAGCGCGTTGGCGATGCCGCACGCATGGAGCGGACCGTTACCGCCATACGCGAGGATGGTGAAGTTCTTCGGCTCGTAGCCGCGCGTGCGCAGCTCGGTGGAGATGCCGTTCGCCATGTTCGCGTCGACGTTGCGCTTGATCAGCTTCGCGGTGGCGATGAGATCCAGGTCGAGCTCGTCGCACAGATGCTCTTCGATCGCCTGCTTCGCGCGCTTGGGATTGAGCGGGATGCGGCCGTTCGCGTAGTTCTTCGGATCGAGGTAGCCGAGCACGAGGTCGGCATCGGTCACCGTCGGCTTCAGTCCGCCGCGGTCATAGCACGCGGGGCCGGGATCGGAGCCTGCCGACTGCGGACCGATCTCCACCGAGTTGAACAGTCGGTCGAAGCGCGCGATCGAGCCGCCGCCCGCGCCGAGCGTGACCAGATGCACCATCGGGATCGACACGAGCCAGCGATCGATCACCGGATTGAAGTCGTAGTGACGCACGCCGCCCTGATCGACGATGCCGATGTCGAAGCTCGTGCCGCCCATGTCGGTCGCAACCACGTTGCCGAGCTCCGCCGACGCCGCGAGATGCTCGCTCGCAGCGACGCCCGACACCGGACCCGAATGCACGGTCTGCAGCGCGTCGGTGGAGTTGAGCTGCGCCATCCCGCCGGAGTTGTGGCTCACCTGCATCGGCTTGGTGTAGCCGTTCGCGCGCAGGTTCACTTCGAGCGTGCCCAGACCGTGATACATGGTCTGGTGCAGGAACGCGTCCATGATCGTCGACGTGCCGCGCGCGTATTCGCCCTTGCGGCCCGCGACCTGGTGCGACAGCAGCATCGGGATCGCGCCGAGCAGGTGCGCGGGATATTCCTCGAGGAAGATCTCGCGCACGCGCAGCTCGTGCGTCGGATTCACGACGCTGTTGGTGAACATCACCACGAGCGCTTCGGCGCCGGCGTCGACCAGCTCGCGGATGCGCAGGCGCACGTCGTCCTCGTCGAGGTCCCAGAAGATGTTGCCGAGATAGTCCACGCGCTCGCGCACTTCGCGGATCATCGGGATCGGCACGATCGGCTGCGGACGGTTCGCATTGGGGATGTCCATCTGCTCGATCTCGGCGAGCCCTTCGCCGTAGCCTCGCGCGCGCGACAGCGGGATCGTGCTCTTGAAGCCGGTCGTCACCAGCACGCCGATGCGCGGGCCCTTGCGCTCGATCAGCGCGTTGGTGCCGAGCGTCGTCGAATAGCGCACCGAATCGACTTGCGAGAGCAGATGCGGCACTTCGACCGAAAGCTGCGTGCACGCGTCGGCCAGCGCTTCGTTGAAGCCGAGCGCGAGGTTGTGATGCGTCGTGAGCGCCTTGCCTTCGATGTAGCGGCCGTCCCAGGCGACGAAGCAGTCGGTGAAGGTGCCGCCGATGTCGACCGATACGCGTTTCATGAATCGACTCCCGTCATGCCCGCGCAGGCGGGCATCCAGTTTTCAGTGCTTGTGCTGATGCTTCTCGTGCAGCGCACGTCCCTGCTTCACCTTCTCGAGCGCGAGATCGGGTCCGATCGCCGGCGTCTTCACTTCCTTGCGGTTCTTCCACTGCGCCTTCAGCGCATCGATGTCGAGCTCGATGTCGTGCAGCGGCGGATGGCCCGGCGGCAGGTACTCGGCCTCGAACATGGTTCCGCAGTTCGGGCAGTAGTACTCGAGGATCCGGCACCAGGTTGGATCGGGCGAATAGGTGCGCTCGTAGAGCTTGGTGTCGAGCAACGGCTTGTGGATCTCGCGCGGGTCGCGATCGTAGACGAGCAGGCCGCGCTTGTAGTTGTCGCGCGCGTTGCCCAGCACTTTCTCGCAGCGACGGCACTCCCACTTCTCGGAGTCGAGGTCGATGCGCAGGTACTCGGTGATCAACACTTTCATCGCGGCTCTCCCTTCGCACGCGTCAGCAGGATGTCGCCGGCGGGATTGATCTCGAACTTCCAACCCGCATCGAGGCGACAGGTGAAGAAACTTTCTTCGAGCACAGCGGGACCCGATGCCGATGCGCCCGGCTTCTGATCCTCGACGCGATACAGCGGCGCGCCCTGACGTTTGCCCGATGCGATCGCCGGCGTCGTCTTGCCGCCGAACTTGCCCGCGAGGCTCGCGTGCGCGATCGGCTTCAGCGCTTCGAGCTTGAGCGACGCGCGCGCTTTCTTCGGCAGATCCTTGGGCAACTGCTCGCTCTTGAGCGCGATGACGTCGTCGCCGGACTGCACGCTCCACGCGAGCTTGCAGGACTTGAGATCGAAGCCTTCGGCGAACATGCCGCGCTTCGCGCGCTCGAGCAGCGTTGCCTTCGCCGCCTTCAATCCCGCAGCGTCGTTGGTCGGCAGCGGCGCTTCGTAGTGATGCGCGATGTCGGAGAAGCCGATGCCAAACGCCGAGAACACCGCGGCGAGCCCGGGAATGATCACGCGCTCGATTCCGGCGGCCTCCGCGATCTTGCAGACGACGAACGGGCCCGCGCCGCCGAAGGCAGCGAGCGTCGTATCGCGGGTGATCTTGTTGAATGACTTCAGCGTGTCGGCGACTTTCGCGACCCAGGCTTTCTCCATCGCGCGGGCCGCGTCTTCCACCGACAGCTTGAGCGGTCGTCCGACGTTGTCTTCGATCGCCGCACGCGCGCGCTCGACGTCGATCTTGAGCTCGCCGCCGAAGTAGCTTGCGGGATCGAGCAGGCCGAGCACGAGGAACGCGTCGGTGATCGTCGCTTCCTTGCCGCCGAGGCCGAAGCACGCGGGACCCGGTGCACCGCCGACCGATTCAGGACCAACCCTGATCTTGCCGTTTTCGACCTTGATGATCGACGAGCCGCCGACGCCATGGCTCTCGACGTTGCACAGCTCGAACGACGCGGTGACGCCTTCGACCCGACCGCGCCGGTCGGTGCGCACGACGCCGCTCTCGACCAGCGCGATGTCGGTGGTGGTGCCGCCGATGTCCATCGACAGCAGATTCTTGAAGCCATAGTGCGATGCGAGCGCTTTCGCGCCTTCGGCGCCGCCACGCGGGCCGGACGAATAGGTCTTCAGCGCGATCGTGCGTGCGATGCGCGCGGAATGGCCGTCGTTGCGGAAGATCAGCAGTGGGTTCTTGGTCTTGAACTCGCGCAGCTTGTGCTCGGCGTTGTAGAGGAAGCGCTCCATCGCCGGATGCAGGAACGCGTTGAACAGCGCGGTCCAGGCGCGACGCGCGTCGTCGGCGTCTTCGACGACCTCGTGCGAATAGAGGATCGGCAGGGCACCGAGCATGTGCGGCGGGAATTTGCGCAGCAGCACCCGCTTGAGCGCGCGCTCGGCGTCGGCATCACCGCCGATCGCCAGCACGAGGCGGTTCGCGCCTTCGGAGGCCAGCCGCGTCACTGCGCGCGTGGCTTCGGCTTCGAGCGCGTCGCCACTTTTCTTGAGATCGAGCACGGCGACGCGATCGCCGACGAGCGACTTGAACAGTTCGGCGGAATGCGAATCCGACTGCATCGACTTCGCCGTGAGCGAGCCGCCGACGATCAGGCCGAGCCGCGGGCCCTTGCGCTCGACCAGCGCGTTGGTGCCCTGCGTCGTCGAGTAGCGGATGTAGTCGGTGGCGAGCAGCAGGCGCTGCACGTTCTCTTCGCCGTAGATCGTGCGCGACGCTTTCTTCAAGCCCTCGAACAGGCACTTCGACAGGTCGTAGGGCGTGGTGACCGTCTTGGTCCGCCAGATCTGCTTGCCGTTCAGCACGCAGAAGTCGGTGAGCGTGCCGCCGTTGTCGATGTTGATCAGCAGCCCTGCGCTTGCAGCGGCGGCTCCCGCTTCGCGCGGCTTGGGCGCGGCTTGTGGCATCGGGGTCTCCTCGTGTCGCGGATCGTTCTGAGGAGAACCTAATCCCGGTCCCGGGCCCGATCGCTACCCTGAAGGGTAGTTTTTGGAGCACGCAGCGGGTCCGATAAGCTGCTCGCATGAGCAAGCAACCGGTCTGTGCGGTCGTCGGTGCGGGTCCCGGCAACGGTGCGGCCTTCGGCCGGCGCTTCGCTGCCGCCGGCTATCGCGTCGCGCTCCTGGCGCGCGATGCATCGAGCCTGGAGCAGATCGCGAAGGACGTCCCCGGCGCAGTCGCGATTCCGGTCGATGTCCGCGATGCCGCGTCGGTGCAAGCCGCGTTCTCGCACATGCGTGCCGAGCCCGGCGACCCCGACGTGCTGATCTACAACGCCGGCGCCGGCAAGTTCGGCAACGTCGACCAGCTCGAGGCCGCAGACTTCGAATCGGCGTGGCGGACCAATGCGCTCGGCTGCTTCCTCGCCGTGAAGGAAGTGCTGCCGGCGATGCGGCGCCGCGGTGGCGGCAGCATCGTCGCGATCGGTGCCACCGCGTCGATCAAGGGCAGCGCCAATTTCGCGGGCTTCGCTTCCGCCAAGGCCGCGCTGCGCAGCCTCGCGCAATCGTTGGCGCGACAGCTCGGCCCGGAGAACATCCACGTCGCGCACGTGGTGATCGACGGCGTCATCGATCTCGAGCGCACGCGCAGGATGCTCGCCGATCGCCCCGACGACTTCTTCCTGAAGCCCGACGACATCGCCACGTCGGTGTTCAACCTCGCGACGCAGCCGCGCTCCGCGTGGACCTTCGAGCTCGATCTGCGGCCGTTCGGCGAGAAGTGGTGACGCGCTGGTTTACGCGGCGCGCAGCAGCTCCGGCTTCGCCGATGGCGATTCCGCTCGGACCGGCTCGGCGAACGCGCCGAACACGACGCGCACGTTGTCGATGACGCCGACGATCTCCGACACGACGTGCTCGGGCACGCCGGCGCGCCTGGCCTGCGCGGCGGTCTCGTGGCGATCGGCGCCGGCGACGAGCGAGGCTGAGAGTTGGGCAACGGCGAGCAGACGTGGCGTCTGCGGAGAGATCATGCGCGGCATGCGCAGGCCTTCGATGGGAGGCAGGTGGCCGCAGACGACCGACTGCTCTGCCGCAGTGAGGTTGGAATCGCGCCCGAACAGGCCGGTGCTGCGGAAGTAGTTGGCCAGCGCCTGCTGCGAGACGCCCGTGGCTCCGAGGATGTTGCTCTGCGCGCTGTGGCTCATGGCTCGATTCCCTGATCTCCCGGGGACGATTCCCCGATGGACGTCATCCTGCGGCAGGCGTTTGTGCATGAATAGTGTCCATTTGCGCACGCTGCTCTTGCATTTCTGCAATGGCACGCTCAGGCTGGCGCCATGGACTGGGACGATCTGCGCTACGTGCTCGCGGTCTCGCGCGCCGGCGGCTTGAACGGCGCGGCGCGGCAGCTCGGCGTCAATCCGTCGAGCGTGTTCCGGCGCCTCGGCGCGCTCGAGCAGCAGCTTGAGGTGCGGCTGTTCGAGCGCCTGCGCGAGGGCTATCGCCTGACGCCCGCCGGCGAGGCGTTCGCGGAATCCGCGGCGCGCGTGGAAGCGGAGACGACGCAGGTCGAGCGCAAGCTGAAAGGCATCGACACGCGGCTCGAGGGCACCATCCGGCTCAACACCAGCGATCTGGTCGCGCAGTTCCTGGTGCCGAGATGGCTGGGCGAGTTCCAGCGCACGTTCCCCGGCCTGACGCTCGACATCACGACCGCAGCCGAGTACGTCGATCTTTCCAAGCGCGAGGTCGACGTGGTCATCCGCGGCACCGCATCGCCGCCGGAGCATCTGGTGGGACGCAGCACCGCCCGGATGGGCATGGCGGCCTACGCGTCGAAGCGCTATCTCGATCGCGCCGGCCGCGACCGCGCGCTGGATCAGCACGACTGGCTCGATTTCCTCGGGGCGATGCGCCGCGCGCCGATGGCGCGCTGGATGGAGGCGAACGTGCCCGACCGTTGCGTGAAGCTGCGCTTCGACTCGTCGTCGATCCTGCGCGAGGCGCTCCTCGCGGATCTCGGTTGCGCGCTGCTGCCTTGCGCCACCTGTGATGAAAACCCGGAGCTGGAGCGGCTGCCCGGCACGCATTTCCTCTCCAGCTATCACGTGTGGCTGCTGACGCACCCGGACCTGCGCCGCAGCGCGCGCATCCACGCCTTCCTCGACTTCTTCAGCAGCCGCTTCACGGCGAGCGCTTCGCTGCTGACGGGCGAGGCTCCGCGGCTGCGGAAGATGTCTACTCGCAGTCAACGCAGCAAGAGCAGACCGAAGCGGCGCGAATCCTCGCGCCATGGGAGAACGACATGAAACGGATTGCCACGCTGTTGGCGCTCGTGATCATCGCTCCTGCGCGCGCGCAGGATGCGCAGCACGTGATCGATTGCATGCGCGCAAACGTGCCGCCCGCGTTGCGCGTCCAGGAGATCGAGCTTGCCGCGACCGATCGCACGGGCACGACGCGCTCGCTCAAGGGCAAGCTCTACGCGATGTTGGAGAAGACGTCGGCCGGCGGAGGGTTGGTCCGCGCGATGCTGCGCATGGAATCGCCGGAGGCCGTGGCCGGCACTGCCTATCTGGTGCGCGAATCCGCCGACTCGGCGAACGAGAACATGTTCGTCTACCTGCCGGCATTCCGGCGCGTGCGCCGGGTCACCAGCTCGCTTGGCGACCGCTCGCTGCTCGGTACCGATTTCAGCTTCAGCGACTTCAAGCTCCTGTCGAACTCGTTCGTCGGATCGTCGGCCAAGATCGAGCCGTCCGGCGTCGTCGTCCAGCGACCCACCTACACGATCCGGTTCACGCCGCTGGCCGGAGCGGCGTCGCCCTACAGCCAGGTCCGCGCGTGGGTGGATCAGGAAACCTGCGTCCCGCTCAAAGCCGATTTCTACATCGGCAGCGCGGTGCGCAAGCGACTGACGGCACCGGCCAGCGCCCTGCAACGCGTGGGCGACTTCTGGTACCTCTCGGAAGTCGTGATGCGCGATCTGCTCGAGGGAACGACGACGGTGCTGAGAACCGGCAAGCTCACTGGCGCCAAGGAATTGCCGGGCCGCTATTTCGATCCGAATCTTTTCTACGTCAACGAGTAGCGTCCTGCTCGAGCAGGCGCGGATCGTCGAAATAGCGCGTCGCGGAAATCGCGTGGTGGCCCCACTGGCGGGTGACCCCGTCGCGCCCGATCCCGTCCGGGCCGAACAGGCTGCGCGTTCCTCCGCCCGGCGTGTCGAGCGTCATCAGATCCTCGTAGGGCCGCAGCTCATAACGTTTCGCCGAGCCATGCCCGGCCTCGATCACGCGCTCGACGGTGTGTGATCCGGACCGCAGCGCTGCGGCGACCTCGTGCTGCGCGACGACGCGCGCGTAGTCGTGGCCGTCGGCGCGCACGTAGTCGTAGCCGAGTGGCTTGCCGTCTTCCGCGAGTGTCACGCGCCAGATCAGTCCATCGAGCGCACCCGGCCTCGCTGAAAACCACACGAAATAGTTGAGCTGCACGAGCGTGCGTTGCCCGACGCGCGCGTAGCTCGGCAGGTAATACACGACTGGTCGCGATGCATCGACGCTCGGCCCCTGCGCCGTCAGGATCGGCGCGCCGATGCGATCGCCCTCGCCTGCGGTCGCGATCAGCAGCTTCGGCGCGTGCTGCGCCGCGAGCGCGGGCCACTGATCCATGAGGAGCCCGACGCGACCGAGCTCGTCGCGGGCAGCGTCGGCGAAGCCGCGCGGCAGGTGAACGTCGGTCGGCGCGGGCGAGGCTTGCCAAAGAACGGATTTCGCGTGCGACGGCGGCGCGGCCTGCACGTTGCTCTGCGCGATCGCCGGTGCGGGCGCGTCGGCGATCTTCGCCGCGTCGACCAGCTTGGCCAGCGTCGCCGGATCGGCGAGCTCGTCGAACGACAGCCACACCGCGCAGGTGCGCAGCGTGTTGAGCAGGTCCGCCCGCTCGAACTTCGGCATGCCGAGATTGGTGAGCTCGATGTCGCGCGCGATGCTGTCGTTCTCGCGCAGCTGCAGCATCCAGGTGCCGAGCGTGTTGAGATCGCCGCTGACCTCGTTGCGATACGACGACATCAGCCGATCGGTGCGGATGTACGGGAAGCCCGGCACCGCGAAGAACTCGTCGTCGTGCACGCCGGCGCTGGCGATGCGCGCGTCGACGTCGGCGTACTGCTGGCGGCATTGCGCGAGGAAGGCGCGGAATTTCGTGTCCGGGTCTGCCGGCGCTTGCGGAACCGGCGGCGCCGGGTGCGCGCAGGACGCGAGGAGGAGCGCGAACAACGAGAGGCGCGCGCGCATCAGTGCGACTCCGTGAGCCAGCCGGCGTCGACGCCCTCGCCGAGCCATTGCCCCCGGGTGACGAACCCGGGCTTGATCCACCAGACGAGCAGCGGCAGCACGACCAGCGCGAGCACCATGTTGATCGCCATGATCGCCATCAGCAGCAGTCCCATGTCGGCGACGAACTTCAGTCCCGACAGGAAGTACCACGGCGCGATGCCGAGCGTCATGATCGTCGCGGTGAACAGGATCGCCTTGCCGGTCGTACGCAGCGCGGCGGTGATTGCGGCGTCCCAGCGCGGTGACGCTTGATACTCCTCGCAGATGCGCGACAAGAGATAGATGCCGTAATCGATGCCGACGCCGACGCCGATCGCGGCGACGATCATCGAGTTGACGTCGAGCCCGACGCCGAGCAGATGCATCGCCGCGATCAGTGCCTGATTGGCGAGATTCACCGGCACCAGCAGCATCGCGCCGGCCACGAGCGAGCGGTAGGCGATCGCGCACATCACGAAGATCATCGCGTTCACCATCACGATGACCACGTGCTGGTAGCGCGCGATGACGTGATTCACCGCCTCCTGCAGCGCGATGATCCCGGTGCCGAGGCGCACGCGGAACGCCGGATGGTCCTCGCCCACCGACGCCACCGCCGCGCGCGCAGCGGCGAGTGCGGCGTCGACAGTCTCCTGCTTGTTGTCGGCGTACCACATCGACACCGTCGAGTGCTGCATGTTCGGGCTGACGACGTTGCTGAAGTTGGTCGCGCTGGTTCCCATCATCGCGCCGACGGCCGCCGCGCTGATCGCGCGAGGCCGTGGATCGAGCGGCAGGAAGCGCGGATCGCCGCCGTAGAACAGTCGATTGCTCTCGGACAGATAATCCGCGAACGACAGCGTCGCGCGCGGAGGCGATGGCCCCTCCTCCATCGCGCGCTGCAGCGCGGTTTCGGTCTGGACCGTATCGAGCTGCTGTCCGACCCAATCGGGATTGTCGGGATCCTTCGCCTCGAGCACGATCTCCAGCGTGTTGACGCCAGGAAAGCTGCCGTTGATCGCGCGCACCGCGGTGTTGAACTCGGAGTTACGCCACAGAAGATTCGTACCTTCGACCGGATTGCCGACCTTGATCTGCGCGGCGGTCCAGATTGCGGCGACCGACGCCGCGCCGACGATCACCGTCGTGAGCGGCGCGAGACGTCCAGTGGAGAGCGCGGCGATGCGGCCCAGCGCATCGCGGAATTGCCGATGCACGCCGCCGCGCTCCCGACCGATCAGCCGCTGCACGTTCTTCGGCGGCGGCAGCGTCGCGAGCAGGAGCGAGATCAGCACGACGCCGGTCGGGATCAGCCACGTCGCCCACATGCCGCAGAAGATCGCGTGACGCACCATCGCCGGGATCGGCGCGGCGGCGACGACGATGATGCCGAAGATGTCGGTGAAGATGCCGAGCACCGAGGGCGCCATCATCACGCTCATGGTGATCTCGGCCGCGCGACGCCGGTCACCGACGCGCGCAAACACTTCGTAGAAGCGCTCGGTGAACTGCACGCTGTGCGAGAACGAGCGCGCGGTGAGCAGGAGCGGCACGACCATCAAGAGCGGCTCGATCGAGATGTGCAGCCAGCCGACGAAGCCGAACGCCCAGATGCCCGCGACTGCGCTGGTCACGATCGGCGTCAGCACGCCGACCGCGTTGCGCATGTACAGGATGAGCGCGAGCAGCAGGAGTGCGATCGTCGCGGCGAAAATGCCGATCATCTGCCGCTCGTGCTGATAGACCCAGCCGATCAGGATCGGCTGGCCCGCGATGAACACGTCGTGATGCGCGTCGCGCGCCGATTCGACGAGGTTCTGCAGGTAGCGGAACGTCTCGCCGTAATCGATGCGATGCTCGATGAACGTCGCCAGCACCAGCGCTGCGTGCTCGTCGCGCGAGATCAGGAACACGCGCACGTTCGGCGCCTTCTCCACGCGCGCCCGGAACTGGGCGATCTCTTCGGGCGCCTGCGGCGGCGATCCGCCCATCAGCGGTCGCATGTCGATGCCCGTTGGAGTCGCTTCAGAGTAGCGGGCTTTTTCCGTCGTGATCGAGAGGATCTGCTCGTGATCGACCGACGGCGCGAGGTCGATGTCGCGGGTGAGCTTCCATACTTTCGCCAGCGTCTCGGCGTTGTAGAGGTCGCCGTCCTTGTTGCGGATCATCACCAGCACGGTGAGCGGGCTGCCGAAGTTCGGATGATCGCGATAGACCTGCACGAACGGATCGTCGCGCGGCAACAGGTCGTTGAAGATCGTGCGCAGCTGCACGCGCGGCAGTCCGGCGGCGAAGAACGCGGTGATCAGCGCGAACAGCGCGAAGGAACCTCTGCGATGCGCCAGCACCCAGCGCGCCAGCTTCCATCGCAGCGAGTACATCTCAGACCGCGCCGAGGTGCATCAGCGCCTTCTGCGTGAGGTAGCGCTCGTAGAGCGTCGGATCGTTGGCGCCGCTGCGATGGATCTCCTCGAGCGACTTCACCTGCTGCAGGCGCGTCACGCTGTTGGTCTGGATGTCGGAGGCCAGCACGTGCGTCCAGCTCCAGTACGGATGCTTGCCGTCCATCACCTTCTTGTCGCCCGATTGATAGATGCTGTACGCGCCGTCGAAGGACCGATACGGCTGGCCCTTGCGGTCGAACGTGGTCATGCCGATCACGGTCTGGTTGCGCGCGTCGAACCACACGCGCTTCTTCGACACCGGCGCGCGCGGGAATTTCACCGGCTCGGCCTCGACGATGATCGCCTCGGGCACCAGCTCGACGGTCGTGTCCCAGAACATGTTGCCCTTCGGTCCACCGTGCGTCTTGTGCTCCCAGTTCGGGTGATCGGCGTTCCAGCCGCCGGACACGCCGGCGAGGAACGGACCGCGGCCGACGATGTTGTAGTTGCCCCAGGTGTGC
>DASRHK010000144.1:0-8143 GCA_035650495.1 Nevskiaceae bacterium
GACGCCAACTTGCTCGGCGAGCTGGCAACGCTGTTCAAGAGCTACGGCGAGAGCGGCGCCGGCCGCACGCGCAAGTACATCCACGACGACGCCGAAGCGCAGCAGCACAACCAGGCTTCGGGCACGTTCACCGAGTGGCGCGACGTCGACGCCGGCACCGATCTCCTGTTCTACGAAGGCCTGCACGGCGCTTATGCCGACGATCAGATCGACCTCGCGAAGCACGTCGATCTCCTGATCGGCGTGGTGCCCATCATCAACCTCGAGTGGATCCAGAAGCTGCATCGCGACAAGCGCGAGCGCGGCTATTCGCAGGAAGCGGTCGTCGACACCATCCTGCGCCGCATGCCTGACTACGTGAACTACATGTGCCCGCAGTTCTCGCGCACGCACGTGAACTTCCAGCGCGTGCCGACCGTCGATACTTCCAATCCGTTCATCGCGCGCGACATCCCGTCCCCCGACGAATCGATGGTGATCATCCGCTTCGCCGATCCGCACGGCATCGACTTCCCTTACCTCATCTCGATGCTGAACAATTCGTGGATGACGCGCCCGAACAGCATCATCGTTCCGGGCGGCAAGATGGGCCTGGCGATGCAATTGATCTTCACGCCGATGATCCTGCGGCTGATGGACCTGAAGAAGAGAGCCTGATGTTCGACCTTGCGATCTTCGATCTCGACGGCACGCTGGTGGAAACCGCGCCGGAGATCACCGACGCGCTCAACGAGCTGTTCGCCGAGCTCGATGTTCCGCGAGTTGAAGTCGCGCAAGTCGAGACGTGGGTCGGCTTCGGCGAGAAGAAAACGCTGGAGTCGGCGCTGGCATCGAGCGAAGCCGGTCGCGCGCGGCTCGCGAAAGGGCTTGACGATGATCTGCTCGCGCATTTCGATCGCTGCTACTTCGCGCATTGCGGCAAGCGCTCGCGCGTGTATCCGCACGTCGCGCAGGTGCTGTGCGCGCTGGGCTCCGCCGGCGTGCATCGCGCGCTGGTGTCGAACAAGGAGCCGCGCACCGCGATGAAAGTGCTCGACGCGCACGGCCTCGCCGACGATCTCGAGTTCATCGTCTGCGCCGCCGGCAAGCCGGATCCGCGGTCAGTCCGCCAGTGCCTCGATTACTTCGGCGTCGATCGCGAGCAAGCCGTGCTGATCGGCGACTCGTCGATCGACGTCGCGACCGCGCGCGCCGCCGGCATCGCGTCGTGGTGCGTGCCGTACGGCTACAACGGCGGCAAGCCGATCGCCGACGCGAAGCCCGATCGCCTGCTGAAGAACTTCCGCGAGGTCGGCACGCTGATCACCGGCTCGGCGCTGCCGGATCCGGAAAGGTCAGCTGTCGTCTTCTGATTTGGCGCGCGCGGGCAACGACTGCGTGATCAGCCGATCGCCTTCGCGCCGCGTGAAATACTTGAACGCCCATTGCACGAACACGCGCACGCGCTGCTCGGCGTCGACCAGCGACATCACGTGCACGAACGCCCAGATGAACCAGGCGACGATGCCGCGGACCTTGACGAACTTGAGATCGCCCACCGCGTGATTCATGCCGATCACGGCCATGGTGCCGTAGTCGCGGTACTTGAACGGCTTCAGCGTCTTTCCCTTCGCGCGCGCCATCAGCAGATTGGCGACGCGCGTGCCGCCCTGGATCGCGCCCTGCGCGAGGCCCGGGACTTCCCGGCCCCGCGCATCGACGAGCTTCGCAAGATCGCCGACGACGAAGATCTCCGGATGACCGGCGAGTGAACTGTCGGCGCTGACCGCGATGCGTCCGCCGCGCTCGAGCTTCAGGTCAAGCGACTTCGCGAGCGCAAGCCCGAACGCCGACGTCGTCACGCCCGCCGCCCACAGCACCGTGCCAGCGCGGATCGTCTCGGTGCGCGTGCGCACGAAGTCCTCGCCGATCTCCTCGACCATCGTCTCCGTCATCACGGTGACGCCGAGCGTCTCGAGCGACTTGCGCGCCGCGATGCGCAGCTTCTCGTCGTACGGCGGCAGCACATCCTTCGCGCCTTCGATCAGGATGATGCTTGCGTCGCGCGTCGAGATCGCGCGGAAATCCTTGACCATGATCTTGTGCGCGAGCTCGCCCAATGCGCCCGCGAGCTCCACGCCGGTTGGTCCCGCGCCGACGATGACGAAGGTCATCAGCTTCGCGCGCTCTGCGGCGTCGGTCGTGACCTCCGCGCGCTCGAACGCCTTGAAGATGCGATGGCGCATCTCGGTCGCATGCTCGATCGTCTTCAGGCCCGGCGCAAACGCGCGCCACTCGTCGTGGCCGAAGTAGCTGTGCTTCACGCCGGTCGCCACGATGAGCGTGTCGTACGCGAGCTCGCCGAAGTCGTGGATCAGCACCTTGCGGTGCGGATCGACGTCCCGCGCCGTCGACTGGATCACGCGGACGTTGCGATATTTGCGGAGCACGACGCGCTGCGGGATCGCGATGTCGCCGGGCGGAAGCGATCCGGTCGCGACTTGATAGAGCAGCGGCTGGAACAGCTGGAAGTTGCGCTTGTCGACCAGCGTGACGTCGAACGCCGATTTGCCGAGCCGCTTCGCCGCGTGCAGTCCGGCGAAGCCGCCGCCGACAACAACGACTCGATGTGCCGCAGTCACTCGGGGAGCTTGCCGTATTTCTCGGAGAGCCAGCGCTCCTGGAACACGTAGCGGGCGCAGCGCGTGACGTCGCGCAGATACCACGCGTTGACCGAGCCGCCGACCAGCGCGCCGAAGATCGGCAGCGCCTCGGCCGCCTTGCGCTTGCCGATGTTGATGCCGAGCTTGCTGGCGAGATTCTGCGCCGAGAAGATCGCCGCTTCCTTGGCGAGCTCGCGCTCGGCGGTGCGCTCGATGCCTTCGCGCCAGGCGACGTCCAGCAGCCCGTTGCCGTAATCGCGCAGCGCTGCGACTGCCGTGGTCTTCTCCTCGTCCGTGTTCGCCGACGCCAGCGCGAACACGCCGATGGCGAGACGGCTCTCGCGATCGGCGAGCGCATCCTCGCCGTAGCAAAGTCCGGTGCGCACGATCGAGCGCAGCGCGAGCGTGATCAGCGCGGGAACGTCGGCGATCAATCCCGCGGCACCCGCGACGCCGAATGCCGCGCCGCCGGCGCCGGCCATCGCCATCGACCGCCGGCTCACGCTGCGTGCGATGCGATCGCACCGCTCGAGCTCGAGCGCGCGCAGATCCTTCAGGTGATGGACGCCCGCGCGCTTGAGGATCGATTTCTGGTCGGAGAATTTCTGCGCCAGCCGATGCGCGCCTTCGAGCGCAGCGCGCAGCGCCGACACCGGCACCAGCGCCTGCACGACTTCGGCGGCCTTGCCTGCGGGCTTGGCGAGCAGGCGCGTGCCCCAGCTCGGCGTTTCCGCCTGCCATTCGCGGATCTCGCGCAGGACCTGCCGTTCGTACGGGAGCAGCTTGGCCATGACGCAAGGATACAGCGTCGGCCTGAAGGCCGACCCACGGAATTGATAAGCTGCCGGCATGTGTCTCATCGCGGTCGCCTGGAAAACGCATGCGGATTTGCCTCTCGCGATGGCGGCCAACCGCGACGAATTCCACGATCGCCCTGCAGCACCCGCCGGCTGGTGGAACGGCAAGCACGAAGTGTTCGGCGGCCGCGACCTTTCGCACGGCGGCAGCTGGCTCGCGCTGTCGCGACACGGCCGCCTCGCCGCGATCACCAACATCCGCCGCATGATTCCGCCCGATCCCAATGCGCCGTCGCGCGGCGGGCTCGTGCGCGAGTTCGTGCAGTCGTCGTTGTCCGCGGAGCAGTACGCCGACGAGATCGCCGAGCGCGCGAAGATCTATTCGGGCTTCAACCTGCTGCTCTACGACGGCAGCGACCTCGTGTTCTGCCACAACTTCGACGGCTTCGAGCAGCGCGCGCTCCAGCCGGGCATCCACGTCGTGTCCAACGCGACGCTCGACACGCCGTGGCCGAAATCACAGCGGCTGCGGCGCGCGATGCAGGCGTTCGTGAATCAGCGCGTGGCGTCGCGCAACCTGCTGTTCTCCGCGCTCGCCGACGCGGAGGAAGCCGAGGACGACGAATTGCCCAACACGGGCGTCGGCATCGAGATGGAGCGCTTCCTGTCGCCGCCGTTCATCCGCGGCGATCGCTACGGCACGCGCTGCAGCACCGTGGTGACGATCAACGCCGACGGTCTCGCCGAATTCGCCGAGCATCGCTTCGGCCCCGGCGGCGCATTCTCCGGCGAAAGCCGGGAGAACGTGCAGATCATCGACGGCTCACTGCATTGAAAACTGGATCCCCCGCCTGCGACCAAAGGAAGTCCCGCGGGGCGCGGGGATGACGGCTACGCCGTCACTTCGCGCCGAGCACCTTGGCCGCTCGCAGCACATCCGCAGGCTTCACCCAGAAGATCGCGCCGAACTTCTTGCCGGTCGACACCGCGTCGATCGCGGTGACGTTGATCTTCGCCGCGCCGAGCTTGTCGAGAATCTTGGTGAGCACGCCAACGCGATCCTTGCCGTGGACGAGGAATCCTTTCTTCGCGCCTTCGAGGTCGACACCGATCGCGCGCGCCGCGGCCTTGAGCTCGGCGGCACTTTCCGGCACCAGGTCGACTTGCGATCCGCGCTCGTCCGGGAACGCCGACATCGCGAGCAGGTTCACCTTGCGCTCCTTCAATGCGCGCATCAGCCGCGCGCCCTGCCCCGGCCGGTTCGGCGCGTGCAGCACGAAGTAGTCCACCTTGCGGATCGTTGCCATCGGCGATGTCTCCGGTTGCGCGGGGCGATGAGCATACGCCCGCGGCGCGGCTCAGCGTAACCGCAGGCCGCCGTCGACCGGGATCACCGCGCCGGTGAGATAGGACGCGTCGTCGGAGACGAGGAAGCTCACGGCACGCGCGATCTCCGTCGGCGTGCCGAGTCGCGCCAGCGGCACTTGCGCGAGTTCCTTCTTGCGCTGCGCGGCGGTGAGCTTGGTCGACTCCGCCCACAGGATGTGTCCTGGCGCGACGGCGTTGACGCGAATGCGCGGCGCGAGCTCGAGCGCGAGGATTTCAGTCAGCGCGATCAGTCCCGCCTTCGCCGATCCGTACGCCGAGAATCCGGCGCGCGCGGGTTTCGCATCGACGACGTTGACGATCGCGCCGGAGCGCATCCGCTTCGCGCAAGCCTGCGCGAGGAACAGCGGCGCCTTCAGGTTGCTGCCGACGAGGGCTTCGAAGTCGCGCTCGCGCAGCTCTGCGATCGGCGTGCGCTCGTAGGTCGACGCGTTGTTCACCAGCGCGTCGAGGCGTCCCCAGCGCGCGTGCACTTCGCGCGCGAGCTGCTCGATCGCGGCGACGTCGAGCAGATCGGCGCGGAAGCATTCCGCCGAATCGGCACGCGCACGGTTGAGCTCCGCCGCCAGCGCGCGCGCCTCCGTAGCCGAGCCGCGATAGTGGATCGCCACGTTCATCCCGCTCGTGTGCAGCTCGCGCGCGATCGCCGCGCCGATGCGCCGCGCCGCGCCGGTGACGAGCGCGACACGAGTCCCGCTGCGGTTTTGCCTTATGCTGCGCCGACTCTTCATGGCCCCAAGGTTTTCATCGTGAGCGATCTTCTGCAAGTCATCGTGCTCGGCATCGTCGAAGGCATCACCGAGTTCCTGCCGATCTCGAGCACCGGCCATCTGCTGATCGCGGAACATTGGCTCGGCGAGCGCTCGGAGCTCTTCAACGTCGCCATCCAGGCCGGCGCGATCCTCGCCGTCGTCGCGATCTACTGGCGTCGCCTGCTCGATCTGGCGCTCGGCTTCGGCAAGCCCGAGAACCGCGATTATCTGTTCAAGCTCGTCGGCGCGTTCGCGATCACTGCCGCGCTCGGCATCGTGGTGAAGAAGCTCGGCTGGAAATTGCCGGAGGAAGTGCATCCGATCGCGATCGCGCTGATCGTCGGCGGCTTGGTGATGATCGGCGTCGAGGCGATGTTGCCGAAGGACTCCACGGAGACGAACGTGACCTGGACGGTGGCGATCGCGGTCGGCCTCGCGCAGATCGTCGCCGGCGTGTTCCCAGGCACGTCACGCTCGGCAGCGTCGATCTTCGCCGCGATGCTCGCGGGCACGCGCTCGCGCGCGGCGGCGACGGAGTTCTCCTTCCTCGTCGGCATCCCGACCATGTTCGCTGCAACCGGCTTCGAGCTGCTGAAGCAGCTGAAGTCGCCGGAAGGCATCCACGGCGAGAACTGGACCGATCTCGCGATCGGCTTCGTCGTCTCCGCGATCGTCGCGTTCATCGCGGTGAAGTGGCTGCTGTCGTACATCCAGACCCATCGCTTCACGGCGTTCGCGGTCTATCGCATCGCGCTCGGCGCCGCGCTGTTCGTGCTCATCTAGCGATGCGACGCGCAGCGGCCGCCTGTTGCTTCGTGATTGGCGCGCTGTTGCAAGGCTGCGGCACTTCGAAGTCGGCCGCGGCTGACAGCGCAGTCGTGCGCGACGGCCACGCGCGCTTCACCGTGCTGACGCCCACGCTGATCCGCCTCGAGTACGCCGACGACGATCGCTTCGAGGACGGCATCACGCAGACGGTCGTCAATCGCAGCTTCGCGACGCCAACGTTCACGACGTCGGTCGAGAACGGCGCGCGCGTGATCCGCACCGACCAGCTCACGCTGCGCTATCAGCAGGGCTCGGGCCCGTTCACCGCTGCGAATCTCTCGATCGTCACGAGCATCGGCACGACCGCGTCGCCGGACTGGAGCCCCGACACCAATCCCGACAATCTCGGCGGCTGGCGGCGCTCGCTCGACAACGACGAGGACGCGCAGATCCTGCATGACGGCCTCTTGTCGAAGCAGGGCTGGTTTCTGCTCGACGATTCGCAAACCGTTCTGCTCACCGACACTGCTCCCGGTTTCGCGCAGCGCGCGTCGCGCACCGGCGCGTATCAGGACGGCTACTTCTTCGGCTACGGCCACGACTACGCGCAAGGCCTCGCCGATCTGCGCGCGCTCACCGGCCCGGCGCCGATGCTGCCGCGCAAGGCGTTCGGCGTCTGGTTCTCGCGCTACTGGTCGTACAGCGAAGCCGAGCTGCACGATCTCGTCGGGCAGTTCCGCGCGAACGCGGTCCCGCTCGACACGCTGTCGATCGACACCGACTGGAAGCTGATGCACAGCGCCGAAGGCTGCGTGATCTATGATCAAGTCACCGGCGCGCGCATCGGCGATCCGTGCTCGTGGAATGGCTGGAGCTTCGAGCCGAGCCTGTTCCCGGATCCGGTCGGATTCTTCGGCTGGGCGCATCAGTCGGGGCTCGCGATCACCGCGAACGTGCATCCCTCGATCGATCCAGCCGATCCTGCGTATCCCGCCGTGATCGCAGCCACCGGCGGCCTCGATCAGGATCAATCCGTGCCGCCGTGCTTCCTGCTGCAGGCCGATCCGAGCTTCGCCTGCTACATCTTCGACTGGGCCGACGCGAAGCAGCTCGACGCGTACTTCGCGCTGCACGCGCCGATCGAGCAGCAGGGTCTGGATTTCTGGTGGCTCGACTGGTGCTGCGACGGCTCGCACGCCGACGCGCCCGGCCTCACCGCCGACACCTGGATCAATGCGCAGTACGCAGCGCGCAATGCCGCGCGCGGATTGCGCTGGCCGTCGTTCTCGCGCATCGGCGCTTCGCTGCAGGAAGGTCAGGACGGCATCGGCAACGCCGGCGCCGGCGCGTTCGCCGAGCATCGCTACACGATGCATTTCACCGGCGACACCTGTGCGACATGGCCGATGCTCGCGTTCGAAGTCGAGCTCACCACCGGCGAAGGCAACATCGGCCTGCCGTACATCACGCACGACATCGGCAGCTTCCTCGGTCCGCCGCAAGCGACCACGGGCTGCAACGGAACCGTCGGGCACACCGCGCATCTGCCCGACGACCTCTACGTGCGCTGGCTGCAGTTCGGCACGTTCCAGCCGCTGATGCGCTTGCACTCGAACCACGGTGATCGATTGCCGTGGGAATACAGCGGAGCGGCGCAGCAAGCGGCGACGGATTTCCTGCGGCTGCGCGAGCGGCTCGTGCCTTACCTCTACACGCTGAGCCGCCAGAGCTACGACAGGGGACTGCCGATGACGCGCGCGCTGTTCCTGCAGTGGCCGGAGCTCGACGACGCGTATCA
>DASRHK010000145.1:0-3972 GCA_035650495.1 Nevskiaceae bacterium
GGCGGGTCTTCGCTACGGGGGTATGCAGATGGCCGCGCTGCCGATCGCTCACGACGCCAGCTTCAATTCCACCTATCGACTGCAATTCAGCGACAAGCCACCGTGCCCGGGGCACTACGCGTGCGGCGCCGTGGTGGTTGAGCCCAACGGCACGCAGCACAACTGGACGGGACCCGGTCCGCACGCGCTGCTGCTGACCAAGCCCGGAACTTATGCGATCACCGCGACGGGCGAATTCGATCCACCGCCGCCGGACTGCTGCGAGCTCGTGTCGACCACCGACCTCGACGGATCGATCAGGCGCGAGCTGCGCAGCAGGCCGGCCCTGCTCGTCGACAGCTGCGACATCACCATCGACGTCGCACCCCCGCCATGAATCACCGCCGCGGATGTGCGTTGGTGATCGCGATCATCGTGGCGCCGATCGCAGCGCGCGCAGAGATCGCCTGCGAGGAAAATCACAAGCTGGCCGACTGCTGGAAGGCCAACGACGATGCGGCGAGCGCGCTCGTCGCGGAGGAAGCCAAGCGGGGCTTCGTGAGCGGGCGATTCCAGGATCACTTCAATCGTGAGCTCGGCGACCAGCTCGACGAAGCCCGCAGCAAGCTGCTCGCCGAGCCGGTCGGCGAAGCGGTCGGCGTTGCGCAGACCGCGACGCAGAATCTGTTGCCGCGCTTCAGCATCGCCGGCCTCGGCGTCGGCGACGGCGTCGATTCGAATGCGCTGCGCGGCGACTGGAATTTCGGCTTGCTCAGCAAGGAGGCGCACGAGAGCAAGCTGCGCGCCGCCGCGGTCCCCAAGCCCAAGCTCGCGCAACCCGTTCTCGATGCGCTTGCCGGGGCGGCGAGCAGCGTCGTCGAGAACCTGAAGGACAAGCTCGGCCCCGACGACGACTATTCCTTCGAGTACACCTGGAGCCTGCGCGGCTGGGGCTTCGGCCGCGACATCGAGCTGTATCGGGACAAGCAGGCGTCGTTGCTCGCCGCGGCCTTCCCGGCGCCGCCGCCCGCGCGCGGCCAATGGCAGTGGAAGTTCAAGCACGACTGCGTCAACGACGAGAAGGGCCAGAAGCCGGACGGCGTGCCGAAGGACATCTTCGAGCTCACGCCCGCCGCCGCGCGCCAGCTCGACGCCTTCCAAAAGCATCAGGAGGCATGCGCCGCGCTGCTGGCGGAATTCCCGGGCGCGGCTTGGGCGGCCGTCGAGCGTCTCAAGGCGTTCCGCGACAAGCTCGAGGCCGCACAGCTCGACCGTTTCGCCGACCTCGTCAACAACCAGCCGCAGCTGACGGTCAACGTGACCCATCGTCAGCTCGATCCGCTCGTCGGCGCCTCGTACACGGCTGCGCGCCTGAGCGTGGAAACCGGCTGGGCCAATCTCGACTTCTTCGAATGGGGCCCGGGCAAGGAGTGCTTCGTCGCGCACGCGGACGACTACGCGCGCGGCCAGGACGACGCGATCGCCGACGCGCGCTGCCTCAGCGCCTTCAGTCGCTATATGAAGCGCAACGAAGACGAGCTCGACGCCAAGAACCGCGTGGCGGCGTGGATCGAGTACGCGCGGCTGCGCGATCTGCGCGTCGACGTGCCGGAAGCCGACGTGCATCTGGCGATCCCCGGCGGCAATCGTCTCAGCGCAGGCATCACACTGGGTCGCGTGCTCCTTGGCGAAGGCGAGCTCGGATCCACGCGTGTCGACGCGTCCGCGCGCATGGAGCACTTCACGAACGACCAGGTGCGGCTGGATCGTCGCGTCTATTCCGTCGTGCTGACGCAGCGCATCGGCTTCCTCAATGTTCCGCTGGTGCTCGCCTACTCCGACCACAGCGAGTTCGAAGGCGGGCCGAAAGGCCTGACCACGACGCTCGGGCTCGGCTTCGACTTCGGCCCGATCGCCAAGGCGACGACGCTGCCTGAGATCGACGTCACCACGCCGCTGCGGGTGGTCGCGCCCGAGCGCTGAGCGCCGGCTCGATTCGCCGCGGCGCGCGCGGCCGCGGCGCCGGTCGCGAACCGGTAAAATTCCGCATGCCCTCGAAAAACCGCGCGATCCTCGTCACGCACGCCCTGCCCTACGCCAACGGTCCGCTGCACGTCGGCCACATGGTGGGCTACATCCAGACCGACATCTGGGTGCGCTTCCAGCGCATGCGCGGCAACGACGTGGTGTTCGTCGCCGGCGAGGACGCGCACGGCACGCCGATCATGCTCGCCGCGGAAAAGGCCGGCGTAGCGCCGGAGAACTTCGTCGCCGAGGTCTACAAGGAGCACAAGCGCGACTTCGAGGATTTCCTGATCGCGCACGACAACTACTACACGACGCACTCCGAGGAGAATCGCGAGCTGTGCGAGCGCATCTACCAGGCGCTCGACAAAGGCGGTGCGATCGCCCGGCGCACGATCCAGCAGCTCTACGATCCGGTGAAGAACATGTTCCTGCCGGATCGCTACATCAAGGGCGAGTGCCCGCGCTGCGGCACGCCCGATCAGTACGGCGACAACTGCGAGAACTGCGGCGCTGCGTATTCGCCGACCGATCTCAAGAATCCGCGCTCGGTCGTGTCTGGCGCGCCGCCGGTGATGAAGGACTCGGTCCACTTCTTCTTCACGCTGTCGAAATTCCAGGCCTTCCTCAAGGAATGGCTCGATGGCGACGTCGCGCATTCGTCGGTGAAGGCGAAGCTCCTCGAATGGTTCGATGCCGGCCTGCGCGACTGGGACATCTCGCGCGACGCGCCCTACTTCGGCTTCGCGATCCCCAATCAGCCCGGCAAGTTCTTCTACGTGTGGCTCGACGCGCCGATCGGCTACATGGCGTCGCTCAAGAACTGGTGCACGAAGCACGGCCGCGATTTCGACGCGGTGTGGCGCGACTCCGAGATCCACCACTTCATCGGCAAGGACATCATCAATTTCCACGGACTGTTCTGGCCGGCCATGCTGAAAGGCTCCGGCTTCCGCACGCCCCAGAAGCTCCACGTCAACGGCTATCTGACGGTGAACGGCGCGAAGATGTCGAAGTCGCGCGGCACGTTCATCCGCGCGCGCACCTATCTCAATCACCTGAATCCCGAGTACCTGCGCTACTACTTCGCGGCGAAGTTGAGCGAAGGCACCGACGACCTCGATCTCGATCTCAAGGACTTCAAGGCCAAGATCGACAGCGATCTCGTCGGCAAGTACGTGAACATCGCGAGCCGGTGCGCGCCGTTCATCGAGAAGCAGTTCGGCGGCAAGCTCGTCGAGGCGAAGAGCGAGATCGGCATCGACGCCAAGCTCGCCGAAACGCTTGCGACGGCGTACGAGAACGGCGATTTCTCGACCGCGATCCGCCAGATGATGGCGGCGACCGACGCCGCGAATAAATTCGTCGCGGATTCGGCGCCCTGGCATCTCGCGAAGGATCCGTCGAAGAAGGACGAGCTGCATCGCGTCTGCTCGATCGCGCTGCAGGCGTTCTATCAGCTCACCATCGCGCTGAAGCCGATCCTGCCTGCGCTCGCCGCGAATGCCGAGAAGTTCCTCGGCTGCGACCAGCCGCTGCAGTGGAACGATCTCGGCAAGTCGGTCGCGCGCAACACGATCCGCCCGTACGAGCCGCTGATGACGCGCATCGACCAGAAGGCGATCGACGCGATGATTGCGGAGGAGAAGGGCGACGTCCCCTCACCCGCCCCTTCGGGGCACCCTCTCCCCCAGGGAGAGGGCACGAAATCCGCACACATCACCATCGACGAATTTGCGAAGGTCGATCTGCGCGTCGCGCGCGTCGACGACGCCGAGCTCGTCGACGGCTCCGACAAGCTGCTGCGACTGACGCTCGACCTCGGCGCACTCGGCAGGCGCAACGTCTTCGCCGGCATCAAGGCACACTATGCGCCGGACCAGCTTCGGGGGAAGCTCGTGATCGTCGTCGCCAATCTCGCGCCGCGCAAGATGAAGTTCGGCATTTCGGAAGGCATGGTGCTCGCCG
>DASRHK010000146.1:0-4527 GCA_035650495.1 Nevskiaceae bacterium
TGAGAATCTCGACTACGACGGCAAGCGCGTCGTCGTGATCGGCAGCGGGGCCACCGCGGTCACGCTGGTGCCGGCGATGGCGGGTTCAGCGGCGCACGTGACGATGCTCCAGCGCTCGCCGACGTACATCGTCGCCCTACCCGACGAGGACCCGATCGCGAATCTGGCGCGCCGCTATCTGCCGCGCAAGGCTGCATACGCGATCGCCCGCTGGAAGAACGTGCTGCTGACGCTCGGAAGCTTTCAGCTGAGCCGCCGGCGCCCCGCGGTGATGAAGGCGATCCTCCGTAAGGGGATCGAGCGCCAGCTCCCGGCTGGCTACGACATCGACACGCACTTCAAGCCGAAGTACAACCCGTGGGATCAGCGCCTGTGCCTCGTCCCCGACAACGACCTGTTCCGCGCGATCCGCGCCGGCAAGGCCGACGTCGTCACCGATCACATCGACACGTTCACCGAGAACGGCATCAAGCTGAAGTCCGGCGCTGAGCTCGAGGCGGATCTCGTCGTCACCGCCACCGGCCTCAATCTGCTCGCGCTCGGCGGCATGACGCTCGCCGTCGACGGTGCGCCCGTCGATATCTCCAAGACGATGGGCTACAAGGGCATGATGCTGTCGGGCGTGCCGAACATGGCGACGGCGCTCGGATACACGAACGCGTCGTGGACGCTCAAGTGCGATCTCACCTGCGAGTTCGTGTGCCGGTTGCTGAACCACATGGAGAAGCACGGCTACGCGCAGGCGACGCCGCGCGTGAGCGGCGAGATCAAGCCGCTGCCGTTCATCGATTTCAATTCGAGCTACGTGCTGCGCTCGATCGACAAGTTCCCCAAGCAGGGCGATCGCGCGCCGTGGAAGCTGTACCAGAACTACGCGCTCGACATCATGGCCCTGCGCTACGGCACGCTCGACGATGGCGCGATGGAATTCAGCCGTCCCCTGTCCGCACAGACAGCTTCGCCCGCGCAACGCGCCGCTTAACGTAGCGGCGCGGTGAGTGTTGGTGCGCTCTCCGCACCTTCCAATCAATCAGCGGAGAGAACCGATGAACGCAAAAGCAATGACCGCGGCACTCGCGGCCGTCCTGTTCAGCGCCGGCGCGATGGCCGGCATGGTCAACGTCAACAGCGCGGATGCGAAGACGATCTCGACCGAGCTCAAGGGCGTCGGCGACAAGACGGCGGCCCGCATCGTCGAGGAGCGCAAGGCGCACGGCCCGTTCAAGAGCGCCGAGGACCTCGACAAGCGCGTCAAGGGCATCAGCGCCAAGACGATCGAGAAGAACAAGGGTGCGCTGAAGTTCGCGGACAAGTGACGCACGCTGCGGGGCCGGCCATCGCCGCGTCGGTGCCGGCCCCGTTCCCTCAGAAGCGCTGACCGAACTTGATGTAGAAGTTGCCGCGTCCGTCGTCAGCGACGCCGTACGCGAGGTAGAGCGCGCCGAAGCGGGTGTCGGCGGCGAGCGCGATCGTTCCCGCCGACACGAGATCGCGGCCGAATTCGCGCGACTGCTGCCAGACGTTGCCGACCTCGCCCCAGCCGCCGACATAGATCGGCGACTTGAACAGCTTTTCCGGCTGCAGCAGCTGGAACATGTAACCGGCGCGCGCGACGCCGAAGTACTGGCCGCGCAGCTCGCCCTCCGCATAGCCCGACAGCGAGAACAGTCCGCCGAGCTCGAACTGGTCGTAGGCGGGAATACCACCGCCGAACGCCGTGCCGCCGGCGAGCGCGAGGAACAGCGTGTTGCGCCCGAGCGAGGTGAAGATCCACCAATCGGCGTCGAGCTTCTCATAGCGGAAGTCGGAGCCGAGATCGGTTTCGGCGCGGAAGAACTCCACGCGCAGGAGATTGCCCTCGCGCGGCACGCCGGCGCTGTCGAGACGGTCGACGATGAAGCGAGCGGTGACGCCGCCAACGTCTGCGTCGAGGCTCGGCAGATCGGGCGTTCCCACGGTGGGACGCGCATGTGCCCTGCCCCGGCGCACGCCGGCGCGGGCCTCGCCGTACTCGCCGAGCTGGATGCCGAGCTCTTCGTCGCCGTAGAAATACTCGACCGAATACTCGGCGATCTTCTCGCGGTCGAGGAACACGTCGGAGACGCGCAAGCCGTATTCGCCCGCGGTCGACGAGAACCAGCGGCCGCCGAAGTCGAGTGGCTGGTACCACTCGCTCTGCACGCGGCGCGTGCGCCCGATCTGGAACTCGTTGCGCCACTCGGCGCCGAGCGCGTCGAGACTCGTCCGCGTCAGGTTGAACAGCACATTGAACGCGTTGTGGCCCTCGAAGTCGTCGGTGACGTCGATGCCCGCGCGCAGGTACAGCGGCCCCCAGTCGTTGTCGCGCGGATGCAGGGAGAGATCGACCGCGCCGTCGCCGGCGCGCACGAAGTCGAAGTCGACGCGATCGAACTCGCCGATCTGCACGATGCGGCCGAGATCGTGGTTGAGCTCGTCGAGATCCAGCTTCTCGCCGGCGACTGCATGCACGCGTGCACGCACGCGTCGCGCGTCCACGCGCGGCGAGCCGTCCACGTTCACCGAGCGCAGCACATCGCCGGACGGAGGCGCGCGGCGCTGACGCTTCAGATGAGCCGCGAAGGCTTCCGGGTTCGAGTAGCGCGACAGGCTCGCGGCAGCGGCACGCGCCGCCGCCTCACCCGAGCGGACCGCGTCGCCGACCGCAAAGAAGTCGAGCATCTCGACGCGCGACAGTTCCGGAGCGATCAGGAGATCGGCGTGCTTCTTCTGCTCGTCGATCTGCCGCTGCGCTGCGAGCCCGAGCCCTTGCAGGGCGACGTCGGACAGCGACCCGAGCTTTTCGCGGCCCATGAGCGGCGTGCCGACGTCCACCGCGATGATGACGTCGGCGCCCATCGCGCGGCCGACGTCGACCGGAAGATTGTCGACCATCCCGCCGTCGACGAGGAGCCGCCCGTCGAGCTCCACGGGCGGAAACAAGCCCGGGATGCTCATGCTCGCGCGGATCGCACGCGACAGCTCGCCGTGATCGAGGATGATCGCCTCGCCGGTCGTCAGATCCGCAGCGACGGCGCGGAACGGCACCGGCAGCTGATCGAAATCGCGGATGCCTTCGACCTGCAGCGTCTTGCTGCGCAGGAGCAGATCGAGGATCGGGCTCGCGGTCGCGCCGCGCGGCAGCACGAGGTGGAACCCGCGCAGCCCGGCTTCGAAGTTGAAGTACTTGAGCTCGTCCTGCTTGCGCCGGAACGACAGCGCCTTGCGCGGCGGCTCGCCGCGGAACACCTGATCCCAGTCGGTGCGCGCGAGCTCGCGCTCGATCTCGTCGGGCGACCAGCCCGCCGCGTAATAGCCGCCGATGATGGAGCCCATGCTGGTGCCGGCGATGCAATCGACCGGAATCTGGAGCTCTTCCAGCACGCGCAGCACGCCGATGTGCGCGGCGCCTCGCGCACCGCCGCCGGAAAGCACCAGCGCGATGGCGGGACGTGACGAGTCGGCCGGCTTGCAGGCCGACGCTTGCGCGCGCGGCGAGACGAGCGCCGCCATGAGCAGCAGCATGATCAGCCGTGCCGCGATCCCCATCGCGCGCATGCGTTCCCCCGATCGCCTGCGTACATCCTCGACGCGATCGGGGCTGCGGGCAAGGCCCGCCGGCGTCTAGAACAGCGCGGCGTCCAGCGCCATCAGCGGCGCCGATCCCGCGCGGATCTTCTTGAGCAGCGTCGCCGTCTCCGGATAGAGCTTGGCGAAATAGAAGCGCGCCGTCGTGAGCTTCGCCTGATAGAACGGATCGGGATCCTTGGCCTCGACTTTCTTGATCGCGACGCCGGCCTGGTAGACCCAGCCGAACGAGAACACGAGATGGCCGATGAGCCGCAGGAACGGATCGGCGGCGGCGCCGACCTCGTCCGGGTTCTTCATCGCCTTCTGGCCGATCTCCATCGTCACCTTCTGCACTTCGCCGAGCAGCGCCTGCACCGGCTCGATGAATTCCTTCATCGCCGGATCGTCGGCGTAGCGCTTCATCACGTCCTGGATCGCCTTGCCGAACTTCATCAGCTTGGCGCCGGCGTCGGCGAGCACCTTGCGGCCGATCAGGTCGAGCGCCTGGATGCCGTTGGTGCCCTCGTAGATCATGTTGATGCGCGCGTCGCGCACGTACTGCTCGAGCCCCGACTCGGCGATGTAGCCGTGGCCGCCGAGCACCTGCATCGCGAGCGTGCAGCACTCGTAGCCGTTGTCGGTGATGAAGCCCTTGATCACGGGCGTCAGCAGCGCGACGAGATCGGCCATGTCCTTGCGCATCTGCGGATCGGGATGCTTGTGCTCGCGATCGATCGCGAGCCCGGCCCAGTAGCTGAACGCGCGCGCCGCTTCGACGTAGGCCTTCTGCGTGAGCAGCATGCGGCGCACGTCGGGATGCACGATGATCGGGTCCGCCGGTTTCTGCGGATTCTTCGGGCCCGTCAGCGATCGGCTCTGGATGCGATCCTTCGCGTACGCGAGCGAATTCTGGTACGCGACTTCGGCGAGACCGAGCGA
>DASRHK010000147.1:0-5722 GCA_035650495.1 Nevskiaceae bacterium
TTCGGCGCGCGCGTCGAGGTCGAGGACGAGAACGGCGAGCGCAAGCGTTATCGCATCGTCGGTCCCGACGAAGCCAACGCGGCGGCGGGCGACATCAGCATCGATTCGCCGCTCGCGCGTGCGTTGCTCAAGCGGCAGAAAGGCGACGTGTTCGAAGCGCACTTGCCCGGTGGCGAGCAGGAGCTGACGCTGATCTCAGTGCGCTACGGGTGAGGGCTGCTGCGCAGGCGCTGCCGCCACCGGAGCTTTCGTCACCTTCGCGACGATGCCGAGCTTGGGGCTGTCGAGATAGTGCAGCTCGTCGCGCTTCATCTTGCGCACTTCCTTCAACGCATAGCTGACCAGCGCACCATCGGACTGCGGCTGCGTATAGAGCAGATCGGCGTCGAGGAACAGGTAGCGCGACAGGCGCAGCGCGACGGTGCCATCGACGGTTTGATACGTGGGGGGAGGCGGCGCGGCCGGGTCGGCGCTGCTCGGCAGCACCGCCAGCGGCAATCCGTAGTGGACGTGCAGGGGCAGCGCGCGATCGGCGGTGGGATCGGCCTGGATCCACGCGAGCTTCACCAGCGGCTGATAGCGCTTCGAGTAGCGCAGGCGATTCCATACTTCCGGCATGCCGAACTGCGCATCGGGCACGAGCTCGATGCTGCTTCCGGCGAGCGCGGCGGGATCGAGCTCGAGCGCTTTGGTGAGATCGGGCGCCACGAACGGCTTCGGCAATTCGGTGGTCATGCCGCCCCGATCGAGGAAGACCACGAGGTCGACGCGGTAGCGCTCGGCGTGCGCAGCGAGCGGCAGCGCCGCGATCAGCAGCAGGAGGAGTGCGCGGGTCATTCCGCCAGTGTAGCCAAGAACGCAGTCGCAGCGATCGGTCGCTTCGCAGCGTCGTCGAGCGGCGCGAGGTACTGCAGCTTCGCCTGGCCTTCGAGCTTCCACTGCTTCGGCTGCGTCTGGATCAGCTTGATGACGCGACGCGTGTCGACCTTGTTCTCCGCGCCGAACTCCGCCGTGATGCCGCGCGCGTGCACGCGCAGCTTGGAGATGCCGAGCGTCTGCGCGCCGAGCTTCACGCCGGTCAGCGCGAACAGGTTCTCTGCCTGCGGCGGCAGCTTGCCGAAGCGATCGATCAGCTCCGACTTCAGATCGCCGAGCGCGGTCTCGTCGTGCGCCTCGGAGATGCGCTTGTAGAGGCCGAGCCGCGCGTGCACGTCGGGCACGTAGTCGTCGGGGATCAGCGCGGGCAAGCCGAGGTCGACTTCGCATGCCGACTGCCCGAACGGCGCGTCGTCGAGCTTGCCTTGCTTCACGGCCTTCACTGCGCGCGCGAGCATCTCGGCGTAGACGGTGAAGCCGACCTCCTCGATCTGGCCGCTCTGCGCTTCGCCGAGCAGCTCGCCGGTGCCGCGGATCTCGAGATCGTGCGTCGCCAGCATGAAGCCGGAGCCGAGCTCGCCCATGGCCTCGACCGCCTCGAGTCGCTTGCGTGCGTCGCCCGAGAGCGCGCGTCGCGAGGGCACGAGCAGATACGCGTACGCGCGATGCGAGCTGCGGCCGACGCGGCCGCGCAATTGATGCAGCTGCGCGAGGCCCAGCGTGTCGGCGCGATCCATGATGATCGTGTTCGCGTTCGGCACATCGATGCCCGACTCGATGATCGTCGAGCAGACGAGGATGTTGAAGCGGTTGTGGTAGAAGTCGAGCATCACCTGCTCGAGCTCGCGCTCCCGCATCTGGCCGTGCGCGAAGCGCACCTTCGCTTCGGGAACGATCTCGGCGACCTTGCGCGCCGTCTCCTCGATGTCGCGCACTTCGTTGTGCAGGAAATAAACCTGGCCGCCGCGCCGCAGCTCGCGCAGGCAGGCTTCGTAGATCAGCGCGCGATCCCATTCGGCGATGAAGGTCTTGATCGCGAGGCGTCCGGAGGGCGGGGTCGCGATCACGGACAGATCGCGCAAGCCCGACAGGCTCATGTTCAGCGTGCGCGGGATCGGCGTCGCGGTGAGCGTCAGCATGTCGACTTCGGCGCGCAGATTCTTCAATCGCTCCTTGTGACGCACGCCGAAGCGATGCTCCTCGTCGACGATGACGAGCCCGAGATTCTTGAAGGCGACGTCTTCCTGCAGCAGGCGATGCGTGCCGATGACGATGTCGATCTTGCCGGTGAGCAGGTCCGAGATCATCTGCTTCTGCTCGGCGGCGCTGCGCATGCGTGACAGCGCCGCGATCTTCACCGGCCAGCCCGCGTAGCGATCGGCGAAGTTCTTGTAGTGCTGCTGCGCGAGCAGCGTGGTCGGCACGAGCACGCAGACCTGCCGGCCGTTCTGCACGGCGGCGAAGCTCGCGCGCAACGCGACTTCGGTCTTGCCGAAGCCGACGTCGCCGCAGACGACGCGATCCATCGGCTTCACCGACGCCATGTCCTGCAGCACGGCGTCGATCGCGGATTGCTGATCGGGCGTTGGGATGAAGGCGAAGCCGGCGCAGAACTTCTTGTAGTCCTCGACGCCGACGTCGAGCGACACGCCGGGCCGCGCATGACGGCGTGCCTGGATCTGCAGCAGTTCCGCGGCGACGTCGTGCGCCTTCTCACGCGCTTTCTTCTGCGCCTTGTCCCAGCGATCGGAGCCGAGCGAATGCAACGGTGCGTTCTCGGCCTCGGCGCCGGTGTAGCGATGCACGAGCTGCAGCGACGCGACCGGCACGAACAGCTTGTCGCCCTTGTCGTACTCGAGCACGAGATATTCAGCTTCCATGCCGCCGGCGGTGAGCTTCTGCAAGCCGCGATAGCGGCCGACGCCGTGCTGCACGTGCACGACCGGGCTGCCGATCGTGAGCGAGGACAAGTCGCGCAGCAGCGTCTCCGGATCGCGCACGCGGCCGCGCCGGCGGATCTCCTGCTGCGGCGCTGTGAGTCCGAAGACCTGCGCTTCGGCGATCAGCGCGACGCCATGCAGCTGCGCGCCTTCGAGCAAGGGGCCGATCGTGATGCCGTAGCGATTCGCGTGCGACTCGAACTCCGGCCAGCCCTTGAACTCACGTGCCTCGATGCCGATCGGCTTGAGCCACGCAGTCAGCGCCTCCGCGCGGCCGGGCGACTCGGCGATGAACAGCACACGGTCCTGCGTGTCGCGCAGGAATTCCTTCGTCGCTTTCGGACCTGATGGCGTGGCCGCGTAACGGAAGTCGACGGCGTCGGAGTGCGCGTCGTCGATCCGCACGCGTCCGTGCGCCGCGAGGCGCGGCGTCGCCAGATCGGGCGGCTGGAACAGATCTCGCGGCTTGAGCAGCGGCCGCTCGAGATTCCCCGAATAGCGCTCGAAGCGATCCTCGATCTGCTTCCAGTCCTCCGCGAGCGCCGCATCGAGATTGCCGATCTCGACGAGCAGCGCGCTTGCCGGCAGGTAATCGGCGAGCGTCTCGGTCTTGTCGAAGAACAGCGGCAGCCACGCTTCGATGCCCGCCGGCATGAGGCCTTTGCTCACGTCGGAATAGATGCGCGACCGCGAGGGATCGCCGGCGAAATATTCGCGATAGCGCGCGCGGAAGGTCTCGATCCCCGGCTTGTCGGTCGGGAATTCGCGCGCCGGGAGCAATCGCACTTCTGGAATCTTCTCGGACGAGCGCTGCGTCTCGGTGTCGAAGCCGCGCAGGCTTTCGATCTCGTCGTCGAACAGGTCGACGCGATAGGGCAGCTCCGAGCCCATCGGGAACAGATCGAGCACGGCGCCGCGCATCGCGAACTCGCCGTGCGCCTGCACTTCGGAGACGGATTGGTAGCCCGCGGCGACGAGGCGCTCGCGGAACGGCATCGGATCGAGCTTGTCGCCGACTTTCAGCATCAGCGCCCGCGACTCGAGCCACGATCGCGGCGGCAGGCGCTGGATCAACGCGTCCGCGGTCGCGACGAGCACGCCGCGCTGCATCTGCGGCAATCGATACAGCGCAGCGATGCGCGCGGAAAGGATTTCCTGATGCGGCGAGAACTGGTCGTACGGAAGGATCTCGGTGTCGGGCAGGTGCACGAGCGGCAGGCGGTCGCCGAGGAAGAAGCGGATCTCCTGCTCCATGCGATACGCCTGCTGCTCGCCGGTGCAGAGCACGATGAGCGGACCGTCGTGCCGCAGCGCGGCCTGCGCGATCGCGAGCGGCGCCGCGGTCGCGAGCCTGCGCCAATGCTGGATTTCGCTCGGCGCCGGCAGCGCTGGAATTTTCGGCAAATCGTTCATGCGTACAAAGGTCGACGCGCCAAGGCGCCCGTGCGCCCGGCTTCAAGGGGGCGAAAGTATAGGCGTAACATTCGGACCATGAAACCCGAACTGCCGATGCGCCACGCCGATCGCTTCACCACGCACGCCGTCGAGAATCAGGCGCCTCAGTTATGGCCGTATGACGCCTACGCAACCGACGTGCCGTTGCGCGAGGCGCTCAAGCGCGAAGGCGGCGCCTGGGCGGAGAAGCCGATCGCGAAGTTCGGGCCGATCGCCGGCGGCGAGCTGATGCAGCTCGGCTTCGCGGCGAACGAGAACAAGCCGAAGTTCAAGCCGTTCGATCGCTACGGCCATCGCATCGACGAGGTCGAATTCCATCCCGCGTACCACCGGATCATGGAGCTCGCGTTCGAGAACGAAGTGCACAGCTTCGCGTGGCGCAACGAGAAGAAGAAGGCTGCGCACGTCGCGCGCGCTGCGCTCTCCTATCTCGCCGGGCAGGCGGAATCGGGCACGGGCTGTCCGCTGACCATGACCTACGCCTGCGTGCCGACGCTGCGCCAGCAGCCGGACGTCGCGAAGCAGTGGCTGCCGCGGGTTGCTGCGGCTGAATACGACTCGCGCTTCATTCCAGCGTGGGAAAAGAAGTCGAACCTGATCGGCATGGGCATGACCGAGAAACAGGGCGGCTCCGACGTGCGCGCGAACACGACCAAAGCGTTTCCGATCGGCAAGGGCGGCTCGGGCGAGCTCTACGAGATCGTCGGCCACAAGTGGTTCTTCTCGGCGCCGATGTGCGACGCGTTCCTCGTGCTCGCATACGTCGAGGAGGGACTGTCGTGCTTCCTGCTGCCGCGATTCACGCCGGACGGCAGGAAGAACGCGATCCGCATCCAGCGCCTCAAGGACAAGCTCGGCGACTGGAGCAACGCGAGCTCCGAAGTGGAATTCCAGGGTGCGGTCGCGTGGATGATCGGCGAGCCCGGTCGCGGCGTCGCCGCGATCCTGCAGATGGTCGCGCTGACGCGGCAGGACTGCATGATCGGCAGCTCGGCGCTGATGCGGCAGTCGCTCGTGCAGGCGATCCATCACGCGGCGCATCGCAAGGCGTTCGGCAAGCGGCTCATCGAGCAGCCGCTGATGCAGAACGTGCTCGCGGATCTCGCGCTGGAATCCGAAGCGGCGATGGCGATGACGCTGAGACTCTCGCGCGCCATCGACGCCACGCCGCGCGACGAGCGCGAAGCGGCGTTCGCGCGCATCGTCACCGCGATCGGGAAATACTGGATCTGCAAGCGCACGCCGGCCTTCGTCAACGAAGCGCAGGAATGTCTCGGCGGCGCGGGCTACGTCGAGGAATCACTCCTGCCGCGGCTGTACCGGCAGGCGCCGCTCAATTCGATCTGGGAAGGCAGCGGCAACATCCAGTGCCTCGACGTGCTGCGTGCGCTGTCGAAGGATCCCGACACGCGCGATGCGTTCTTCGGCGAGCTGATGTCGGTGAAGGGCGA
>DASRHK010000148.1:0-14625 GCA_035650495.1 Nevskiaceae bacterium
GAGCTGATCCACTCGCCGCCGGACTTGATCACGTCCTTGCTGCGGTCGGTGATCTGCATGTAGCCGTCGGGATCGATGTTGGCGACGTCGCCGGTCGGGAACCAGCCGTCGACCAGCGGGCTCTTGTCGCCCTTGAAGTAGCTCGACACGATCCACGGGCCGCGCACGAGCAGATCGCCGGAGTGCTTGCCATCGCGCGGCAATTCCTTGCCGTCGGGATCGACGATCTTCATGTCGACGCCGTAGGGCGGCCGGCCCTGCTTCAAGCAGACCTGCATCTGCTCGTCCTTCGGGAGCTTGTCGTGCTTGCCCTTGAGATTGCCGACCGTGCCGAGCGGCGACATCTCGGTCATGCCCCAGCCGTGGATCATGCGGATCCCGTAGTCGCGATCGAACGTGTGCATCAGCGCGGGCGGGCACGCCGAGCCGCCGACGAGCAGGCGCTTCACCGTCGCGGGCTTCTTGCCGGTCTTCTGCAGATGCTGAAGGCAGGCGAGCCAGACGGTGGGCACGCCGGCGGAGAACGTCACGCCCTCGCTCTCGAACAGATTGCACACGCTCTCGCCATCCAGTTGCGCGCCCGGGAACACGAGCTTCGCGCCGACCATCGCGCCGACGTACGGCAGCGTCCACGCGTTGACGTGGAACATCGGCACGACCGGCAGGATCGTCTCCCGTCCCGAGAGATTCAATCCGTCCGGGAGTGCTGCGGCGTACGCGTGCAGGATCGTCGAGCGATGCGAATACAGCACGCCCTTGGGATTGCCGGTCGTGCCCGAGGTGTAGCACAGGCAAGCCGCGCTCTTCTCGTCGAACTCCGGCCAGGTGAACTCATCGGACTCCGCGGCGACGAGATCCTCGTAGCACAGCACCTTCGCGTTCTTCATCGCCGGCATATGCGCGCGATCGGTCAGCGCGATCCACGCTTTCACCGTCGGACACTTCGCGGCGACGGCGTCGATGATCGGCGCGAACGTCAGGTCGAAGAACATCAGCTGGTCTTCGGCGTGATTGGCGATCCACGCGATCTGATCCGGATGAAGACGCGGATTGATCGTGTGCAGCACCGCGCCGCTGCCCGACACCGCGTAATACAGCTCGAAATGCCGGAAGCCGTTCCACGCGAGCGTCGCCGCCCGCTCGCTCGACTTCAGCCCGAGGCGCTTCAGCGCATTGGCGAGCCTGCGCGCCCGGGTGTGCGCGTCGCGATAGGTGTAGCGATGGATGCTGCCGTCCTCGACCCGCCGCGACACGATCTCGGCGTCGCCGTGGTACTTGTCGGCGTGCACGAGCAGCGAGCTGATCATCAGCGGCATGTCCATCATCAGACCTTGCATGAAGCGTCTCCTGTTACGTGTTGTGCGTCGCCAGCAGCCCGTCGTCGGGGCGCCAGCGAAGGTTGATGTTGTTCCCGGCGCGCGTCGCCCAGCCGATGCCGCCGACCCACAAGAGCTGCTTGCCGCGATAGACGAGCGGCGTGCGCTCGCGAATCCACGGCGGTACGCCCGCTTCCTGGAACAGGTTCTTCAGCGTGCGCGTGTGGCGTGCTCGCGGCGGCTTGATGCGCTCACCGCCTTTCGGGAAGCGAACGTGCCACGGCTCGCTCGGCGACGCGGATGCCTGCAGCCAGCCGCAGCCTTGCGGCAGGATCAATTGCTTGCCGCTGCGCCAGTGCAGATCGACGCCGTCGGGCGCGGAGGGCAATCGACGCATCAGGAACAGCACACCGCGGAAGCGGCGGACTTCCGCCGAGCCGAACCCCAGCAGCGGCTCGCGATCCGGCCGCGCACGCAGCACTTCGCGATCGAGCCGCTCGAGCGCGTCGGCGGGCGGCGCCTCGAATCCAGCCGCTTCGATCCAGGTGCGCACTGCGTTATGGCGGCGCGCGTCGGTGAGCCGGAGCAGACCATCCACCGACAGCCCCGCGGGGACTTTGATGGCGGCGAGATCCGCATCGGCGAGCTCGCGCAAGAGCTCGCGAGCTTCCGACGCGTTCGCCGCCGCGCGCGCGATGTTCTCCTCCGACGCAGGCCAGCGATAGCGCAGCCGCGGCATGATCTCGCTGCGCAGGTACGAGCGTGCGAAGCGCGGATCGGCGTTGTGCGGATCCTCGACCCACTGGAGGTGGTGCTCGCGCGCGTAGGCCGCAAGCGCCTCGCGCGGGTAAGGCAAGAGCGGACGCCACAGCTTGCCGGGTGGAAAGTCGCTGACTTCCGCAATCGCTGCGAGGCCGCTCACGCCGGTGCCGCGCAGCAATCGCAGCAGCACGGTCTCTGCTTGATCGCCGCGATGATGCGCGGTGACCAGCACATCGCCGGGCTTCATCACGGCGCGGATCGCGTCATAGCGCGCGTTGCGCGCCGCAGCTTCGGGACCGGCGGGATCGTCGGGCACCAGCCCGACGGTGCGCAGCTCGAACGGGATTTCCCACTGCTCGCACAGAGCGCGGCAATGATCGGCCCACGCGTGCGATCCGGGCTGCAGCTGATGATTGACGTGCACGGCGCGCGGCTTCACGTGCGCTCGCTCGAGCGCGTGCAGCAGCACCGTGGAGTCGAGCCCGCCACTGAAAGCGACCCAGATCCGCTTGTGGTCAGGACAGCGCTTCGCGAGATCGGCGGGATCGAAGTCCATATCCGCCCCGATCTTATTGCGCGGCCGCCGCGCTCTCGGTGTAGAGGCCGCTCGACATCAGCCGCTGGTAACGATCCCAGAGCAACTTGGTCATCTGCTGCTTGCACAGCCGATCGAGGTTGCCGGCCAGGCGCTCCTTCAGCGTCGCAAACATCGCCGCCGGATCGCGATGCGCGCCGCCGAGCGGCTCGGGGATCACTTCGTCGACGAGCTTCTGCTCGAGCAAGCGTTTCGCGGTCAGCCCCATCGCTTCCGCCGCTTCCGGCGCACGATCGGCTTTCTTGAACAGGATCGACGCGCAGCCTTCCGGCGAGATCACCGAATAGACGCTGTACTGCAGCATCATCAGATGATCGGCGACGCCGATCGCGAGCGCGCCGCCCGAGCCGCCCTCGCCGATCACCGTTGCCAGCACCGGCACGCGCAGCTTCGACATCTCGAGGAGGTTTCGCGCGATCGCTTCGGATTGATTGCGCTCTTCGGCGCCGATGCCGGGATACGCGCCCGGCGTGTCGATCAGCGTGACTAGCGGAACGTTGAAGCGCTCCGCAAGCTTCATCAGGCGCAGAGCCTTGCGATAGCCCTCGGGCTTCGGCATGCCGAAGTTGCGGAAGATGCGCTCCTTCGCGTCACGCCCCTTCTGCTGGCCGATGACGACGCAGGCGCGGCCGTCGAGGCGCGCGAGTCCGCCGACGATGGCGGCGTCATCGGCGACCGCGCGATCGCCGTGCAGCTCTTCCCAGTCGGTGAAGATCGCGTTGATGTAATCGAGCGCGTAAGGCCGCTGCGGATGACGCGCGAGCTGCGTGACCTGCCATGCAGAGAGATTCGCGAAGATCTGCTCGGTCAGCGCGCGCGACTTGGCCTCCAGCAGCCCGATCTCTTCGGACAGGTTGACCTCGCTGCCCGCGGTGGCGAAGCGCAGCTCCTCGATCTTCTGCTGGAGCGCGGCGATGGGCTGCTCGAAATCGAGGTAGTTGAGGTTCATGCCTCAGTATTCTGATGCATATGCGGCCTCCGGGGTGGAGACCACGGCCCGCTTGTAGAGCACCTTCACGTTCTCGTCGCCGAGCAGGGCCTTGAGCGGGGTCAGCGAGGTCGAGTCGGCGCGGATCCGCCACTCGGCGGGCAGATCGAGCATCGCCTGCGCCTTGCCGTTCACGTAGCGCACGGAGACCGGACAACCCTGCGGCGCCTTCAGCGGGGTCAGGGCTTTCATGAACGCTGCGCCGGTGCGATCGGCGTCGATCAGCCGGAACAGCACGCGATCGGCATAGCGTCGCGCCGCCTCGTCGAGGTCGAAGATCTCACGCGGGTAGATCTGCCAGCCGCCGGTGAAGTTGTCCGGGGCGATGCGACCGGCGACGAACAGCACCTGATCGGGCTTCGGCAGCGTGCGCAGGTTGGTGATCATCTCTTCGTTCAGCGGCACCAGGATCTGCGCGGTGCGATCGTCGAGCGTCAGGCTCGCGCGCTTGCCGAAGCGGCGGATGTCGGTGAGCCACGCGCCGACCAGCACGGTCGGCCCTCGCCGCGCGAACTTCTGCTCGCCGCTGTTCGGCTGCGCGCCCTGCAGGTCGATGAGATTGCGCAGGCGCCCCGTGGTGATCTGGTCGATCATTGTCCGATGCGATTCGATCGGATGCCCGGACAGGTAGTAGCCGAGCACGTTCTTCTCGTTGCGCAAGAGCTCGAGCTCGGGCCACTCGGGCTCGGTGACGTACGGGATCTTCGGCGTGACGCCGCTCGCGTTGCCGAACAGATCGACCTGCCCCGCATCGGCGTCGCCGGATTCCTTCTCGCACTTGGCGAGCACGGTCGGCAGGTTCTTGATCATCGTGGCGCGATTGGCGCCGAGCCCGTCGAGCGCGCCGGCCATGATCAGCGCTTCGAGCACGCGCTTGTTCGCCTTGCGCAGATCGATGCGACGGCAGAAATCCTCGAGGTCCTTGTAGGCGCCGTTCTTGCCGCGCTCGGCGAGCACGCTCTCGAGCGCCGCGGCACCCACGCCGCGGATCGCGCCGAGGCCATAGAGGATCTCGCCTGCGGCTGAGACCGTGAACAGGTACTCGCAGCGATTGACGTGCGGCGGAATGATCGTCAATCCCATGTTGCCGCACTCCTCGAGCATCATCACGACCGTGTCGGTGTGATCGATGTCGCAGGAGAGCACCGCGGCCATGAACTCCGCGGGATGGTGCGCCTTGAGCCACGCGGTCTGATACGAGACCAGCGCGTACGCAGCCGCATGCGACTTGTTGAAGCCGTAGCCGGCGAACTTCTCCATCTGATCGAAGATCTCGCCGGCGGTCTTCTCATCGATGCCGTTCTTCTTCGCGCCTTCGAGGAAGGTCGAGCGCTGCTTCTCCATCTCTTCCTTCTTCTTCTTGCCCATCGCGCGACGCAGCAGGTCCGCGCCGCCGAGCGTATAGCCCGCCAGGCGCTGCGACATCTGCATCACCTGCTCCTGATAGACGAACACGCCGTAGGTCGGCCGCAGCACCTCTTCCATCTGCGGATGCAGGTACTCGGTCTTCTCGGTGCCGTGCTTGCGCGCGATGTAGGTCGGGATCAGGTCCATCGGACCGGGCCGGAACAGCGAGATCAGCGCGATGATGTCCTCGAAGCGATCGGGCTTGAGCCCGACGGAGGAGCGCTGCATGCCGCCGGATTCCATCTGGAACACCGCGGTGGTCTTGCCTTCGGCGTAGAGCTGATACGCGGCCTTGTCATCGAGCGGCAGCTTCAGTGGATCGATCGGCGTCGCACCGGGCTTTGCGTTCAACAGATCGACGGCAGCGCGGATGATCGTCAGCGTCTTCAGGCCGAGGAAGTCGAACTTCACGAGCCCGACGGTCTCGAGGTCCTTCATATCGAACTGCGTGCGCAGGCCCTCGCCGCCCGGCTCGCAGAAGAGCGGCGCGTACTCGGTCAGCGGATTCGGCGCGATCACCACGCCGCCCGCGTGCACGCCGACGCCGCGCGTCACGCCTTCGAGCGCGAAGCTGCGCGAGATGATCTCGCGGGTCTCCTCGTCGGTGTCGTGCAGCTGTTTCAGCTCCGGCACTTCCGCGAGTGCGTGCTCGAGCGTCGACTTGCCCGCATCGGCCGCTTCCTGCGCGAACGCCGGCGCGCCGGGGATCATCTTCGAGATGCGATCGCCGACCACGTAAGGCAGCCCGAGCACGCGCGTCACGTCGCGCACCACAGCGCGCGCCGCCATCGTGCTGTAGGTGATGATCTGGCCGACGCGATCACGCCCATAACGGCTCGCGACGTACTCGATCACGCGATCGCGGCCGATCATGCAGAAGTCGATGTCGAAATCCGGCATCGACACGCGCTCGGGATTGAGGAAGCGCTCGAACAGCAAGTCGTACGGCATCGGGTCGAGATCGGTGATGCCGATTGCGTAGGCGACGAGCGATCCGGCGCCCGAGCCGCGGCCCGGGCCGACCGGCACGTCGTGCTCCTTCGCCCAGGCGATGAAATCCGCGACGACGAGGAAATAATCGGCGAAGCCCATCTGCTCGATGACGCCGAGCTCGTATTCGAGACGCTTCGCGTACTCGTCCGGCTGATGGCGTTGCGGCGGATGCTGGACCAGCCGGCGCTGCAGGCCTTCGCGCGCGCGCAGCCGCAGGTAGTCCTTCACCGGCGAGCCGTCGGGCGTCGCGAATTTCGGCAGGTGATAAGTGCCGAACTTAAGGCCCAGGCTGCAGCGTCGCGCGATCTCGACGGAGTTCTCCAGCGCCTCCGGCAGATCGGCGAACAGCTCGCGCATCTCGTCCGCGGATTTCAGGTATTGCTCGGCGGTGTAGTCGCGCGGCCGGCGCGGATCGTCGAGCGTGCGGCCCTGCGCGATGCACACGCGCGTCTCGTGTGCCTCGAAGTCGGAGCGCTCGAGGAAGCGCACGTCGTTGGTGGCGACGACCGGCACGCCGTGAGCGGACGCAAAGCCGACCGCCGCGCGCAGATGCGCCTCGTCGTCGGCGCGGGCGCAGCGCGTGATCTCGAGGTAGAACCGATCGCCGAAGAGCTTGCGCCAGCCTTTGAGCGCAGCCGCGGCCTGATCGTCGCGCCGCGCGAGCAGCGCGCGTCCGAGCTCGCCGTCCTTGCCGGAGAGTGCGATCAGCCCACCATTGAATTCGTCGAGCCAGGCGCGCTTCACCAGCGGCCGGCCGCGTGACTGGCCTTCGGTGTAGCTCTTCGAGATCAGCTGCGTGAGGTTCTTGTAGCCGAGCTGGCTCTGCACCAAGAGCGTGAGGCGCTCGATGCTCTCGCCGGCGACGCGCTCCTCGAGCACGACGTCGGCGCCGACGATCGGCTTGATGCCCGACTCTTCCGCCTGCTTGTAGAACTTCACCATCGCGAACAGATTGCCGGCGTCGGTGATCGCGAGCGCCGGCAGCTTCATCTGCTTTGCGCGCTCGGTCAGCGTCTGGCTGTTGCCGCCGGTGCGCCCTTTGCGCTTCGGCGGCTCGACGCGGATGATCGAATCGACCAGCGAATATTCCGTGTGCACGCGCAGGTGCACGAAGCCGGTCATGCGCTCACCGCCACGCCGAGCTCGCTCGGATCGTAGCCTTCATCGTCGGGCACGAAGCCTTCGAAGTCGAAGCTGCGCTGCGCGCAGGGCGCGAAGCTCATGCGATGGATGCCGCAGGGCCCGAGCTTGCGCAACGCCTCTTGATGTTCCGGCGTCGCATAGCCCTTGTGCTGCGCGAAGCCGTAGCCGGGGAATTCGAGATCGAGGCGCCGGAGCTCGGCGTCGCGCGCGACCTTCGCCAGCACCGACGCCGCCATGATGCAGCGATGCCGGCCATCACCGCCGATCACGGTCTGCACTTCGCACTCGAGCTTCGGCGGGATGTTGCCGTCGACGAGGCACAGCGTCGGCTTCTGCAGGAGCAGATCGACTGCGCGCCGCATGGCGAGCAGGCTCGCCTGCAGGATGTTGATGCGATCGATCTCCTCGACGCTCGCGCACGCGACCGCGAACGCAATCGCGCGCTGCTCGATCAAGGGCGCGAGCCGCTCGCGCTCTTCGCGCGGCAATTTCTTCGAGTCGTTCAAGCCCGGCAAGCGGCAGGGCTTCGGCAGGATGACGGCGGCAGCGTACACCGGGCCGGCAAGGCACCCTCGCCCCACTTCGTCGACCCCGGCAATGAACACGAAAAGCCCTCGCACCGTCCCCGATGCTAACTATGCACCGTGACGATTCGGGTGGGGAGATTGTTGGAAAAAAAATCTTGTGTTAGCGATTCAACAAGCGTGCGATCGCGTCGGCCGCGCGCGCGGCTGCGTCCTGCTTGAGCTCGCCGCGCACGGCGGAAAATTGCTTGAGTTGCCGCTCGCGTGCGGCGGGTTGTTCGAGCAGTTCGGCAACTGCGGGACCGAAGTGCTCCGCGGTCGCCCGATCGCGCAGGAGCTCGGGCACGACCGGCTCCGCGCACAGCAGATTCGGCAGGCTCACATATTTCGTCTTCAGCATGCCGAGGTCGAGCAGGAGGAACGCAGTGAAGCCCGACCCCTGGTAGCCGACCACCATCGGCCGTCCGAGCAGGAGCGTCTCCAGCGTCGCGGTGCCAGACGCGAGCAGCACGACGTCGGACGCGCGCATCACGTCGCGCGAGTGGCCCTCGAAGAGATGCCAGCTCGATCCGGGCGCGTGCGCGGCGATCGCCGCTTCCATCTGGCCTCTCAGCGACGGCTTGGCGATCGGCACGAGGAAACGAAGGCTCGGGTCGCGCTTGGCGAGCCACGCGGCGGTCTGGGCGAACGGTTCGGCCAGGTACTTGAGCTCGCCGTGCCGGCTGCCGGGCAGGATGCCGACGCATTTGCCCTGCGTCGCGATGCCGAGCGCCGCCCGCGCCTGCGCCGGCGTCACCGAATCGTCCAGCTCATCGGCCAGCGGATGGCCGACGTAGGCCGCCTTCACGTGATGATCGGCATAGAACTTCGGCTCGAACGGGAACAGGCAGAGCATCAGATCGTCGGCCTTCGCGATGCCTTTGACGCGGCCCTGTCGCCAGGCCCAGACGGTCGGGCTCACGTAGTGCACGGTCTTGATCCCCGCTTCGCGGACCCGGCGCTCGACGTAGAGCGTGAAGTCGGGCGAGTCAATGCCGATGAAGCAGTCCGGTCGATCCGCGGCAAAGCGCTTCGCCGTCGACGATCGCAGCTTCATCAGGCGCGGCAGATCGCGCAGGATCTCGCCGATGCCCATCACCGACAGCGAGTCGATCGTGTCGATGGCCTCGCAGCCCGCCGCGATCATCTGCGGGCCGGCGATGCCGTAGAACGTCGCGTCGGGGAATTTCGCGCGCAGCGCGGTGATCAGCGCGCCGCCGAGGAAGTCACCGGAAGCTTCACCGGCGACGAGCGCGAACCTCATTTCTGGATGAGCCGCTTCGCGTTCTCGACGAAGTCGAGCATGCGCTTCACGTGCGGCGAGCGCATCGCGATCTCGGCCATCTCCTTCTTGGCTTCGTCGAGCTTCTGGTCGGCGATGAACAGCGCGCGATACGCGGCCTTGATGTCGGAGATGTCCTCGGGCGTGAAGCCGCGCCGCTTGAGGCCTTCGAGGTTCACGCCGCGCGGGATCGCGGGATTCTCCTGCACGATCACGAACGGCGGCACGTCGCGCGTGATGCCCGCGCCACCGGCAGAGAAGCAATGCGCGCCGAGCGTGACGAACTGGTGCACGAGCGTGCCGCCGCCGAGCACGACGTAATCCTCGACGGTGACATGACCGGCGAAGGTCGTCTGATTGGCGAGGATGGTGTGGTCGCCGATCACGCAATCGTGCGCGACGTGGCAGTAGGCCATGATCCAGTTGTCGTTGCCGACCTTGGTGAGGCCGTGCTCCTTCAGCGTGCCGCGGTTGATAGTGACGTATTCGCGGATGGTGTTGCCGTCGCCGATCTCCACGCGCGTCGCCTCGTCCTGCTTGGCGGTCTTGTCCTGCGAGATCGCGCCGAGCGAGGCGAACTGGAAGATGCGGTTGTTCCTGCCGATCTTCATCGGGCCCTGCAGCACGACGTGCGGGCCGATCTCGGTGCCTTCGCCGATCTCGACGTCGCCCTGGATCACCGTGTAGGCGCCGACGACGACGCTGCTCGCGATCTGCGCGGCTGCATCGACGACCGCGGTGCGATGGATCAGCGCTGCGGTCATGCCGGTCCGGCGCCTTCGGGCCGCCGCGCGTCGCGTAGCACGCAGAGCATGTCGGCTTCGCAGACGGTGTCGTCGCCGACGGTCGCGCTGGTCTTGAACTTCCAGATGTCGCGCTTGTGCTTGAGGATCTCGCTGTGCAGCACGAGCTGGTCGCCCGGATAGACGGGCTTGCGGAAGCGCGCCTCGTCGATGCCGGCGAAATACAGGATGAAGCCCGAATTGGCCTCGACCTTCTCGGTGACCACCGCGAGGATGCCGCTCGCCTGGGCGAGCGCCTCGAGGATCAGCACGCCCGGCATGGTCGGCACATCCGGGAAATGGCCGACGAAGAACGGCTCGTTGTAGGTGACGTTCTTGATCGCCGCGATCGTCCTGCCTTCCTCGAGCGCAGCCACGCGATCCACCAGCAGGAACGGATAGCGGTGCGGCAGGAAGCGGAAGATGTCGCGGATATCAAACGTCGTCTTCACCGGGCGCCTCTTGTGGTTTGATGCCGAGCTTGCGCTCCACGGCGCGGAGCCGATCGACCAGGCTCATGATCCGGTGCACGTTCGCCGCCATGCGCCGATACGCCCGCTGCGCCAAGACCGGGATGGCCGATCCGTAGATTCCCTTTTCCAGCGAGTTGCTCACCCACGCGCCCGCCAGAACGATCGTGCCATCGGCGATCTTCAGATGTCCCGCGATGCCGGCGGCGCCGCCAATCATACAGCGCGACCCGATGCGGGTTGATCCCGCGATGCCGACACACGCGGCGATCGCGGTGTGCGCGCCGATGCGCACGTTGTGCGCGATCTGGATCTGGTTGTCGAGCTTGACGCCGTTCTCGATGACGGTGTCGTCGAGCGCGCCGCGATCGATCGTGGTGTTCGCGCCGATCTCCACGTCGTCGCCGATGACGACAGTGCCGAGCTGCGGCACCTCGACCCAGCCTTCCTTCGACATCGCGTTGCCGAAGCCGCGCGAGCCGATCACCGCGCCGGGCTGCACATTGCAGCGCGCGCCGATGCGCACGCCGTGCCAGACGAAGACGTTCGCGACGAGCATGGTCCCGGGCCCGATGTGCACGTTCTGCATCACCACGCAGTTCGGGCCGATGAAGCAGCCGTCGCCGATCACGCTGTTATCGGCGATCACTGCATTCATCGCGATGCAGCAGCCCTTGCCGATCTTCACGCCCGGCGCGATCACCGCGCTTGGGTGGCGGTGCTCGGGGAAATCGCGATACGGGTCGAACAGCGCCGCGATCCTCGCGTAAGCGAGATAAGGATCGGGAGCGACCAGGCCGTTGCGGAGATTCTTCGCATCGGCCTTGCCGACGATCACGGCGGCGGCCTTGGTGTCGGCGAGCTGCGAGCGCAGCTTCGGGTTGGACAGGAAGCCCAGGCGCCCGGGGACTCCGGGCGTGAGGGTGCAGACGCCGTCGATCCTCGAGCCGCCGTCGCCGACGAGCTCGAGGCCGAAGCGCGTTGCCAGATCCTGCAAGGTGAAGGTCATCGGCTACCCCCTCGCCCGTGAAGCAGCGGCGCCTTTCGCGCCGCGCTCACCTTACTTCTTCTTCGACTTCTTCTCGTCACCGGACGCGGCGCCCGATGCCTGCATGCGCTTGAGCACGTCGTCGGTGATGTCGACGGTCGACGTCGCGTAGAGCGGATCGCGCACGATCAGGTCGAAGCCCTTCTCCTTGGCGACGGCGTCGATCGCGTCCTTGAGCTTGCCGACCAGGTCCTTCTGGAACTCGCGGTCGCGCGCGCCGGCGTCGTCGTTGAACTTCTGCTGCGCGTACTGCAGGTCGACCTGACGCGCCGTCAGGTCCTTCTCCTTCTTGGCGCGCTCGTCGGGCGACATGATGTCCTTGTCGCGCTCGTACTTCTTGGCGTCGTCCTGGAAGGTCTTGATCTGGCCTTCGAGGTCCTTCTTGCGCTTCTCGAACTCGGCGTTGAACTTGTCGCGCGCGGCCTTGAAGGTGTCGGACTGCAGGATCACTTCGTCGACGCGCACGGAGGCGATCTTCATCTCGGCGTTGGCGGCGCCCGCGAACAGGAAAGCCGCAGCGGCGAGGACGGACAGCTGGATACGGTTCATGGTCATCAGTGTGGTGGTCTAGTAGTAGGTGACGCGGCGCGGACTGTACACGATTTAAGCCTAGAAGCCCGGGCCGAAGGTGATCTGGAAGCGCTCGGTGTCGTCGCCGACCTTGTTGTTCAGCGGGAAGGCGTAGCTGACCTCGAGGAGGCCGAGGAACGGCGTGAACCAGGCGAACGACACGCCGGCGGACTGGCGCAGGTCGCGGTACTCGAAGTCGCCCGGCTCGGCGAACACCTGGCCGATGTCGTAGAAGATCGCGGCGCGCGTGGACTTGTTGTTGGTCTCGAACGGCAGCGGCAGCACGAGATTGGTCTGCGAGGTCACGCGGAAGCGGCCGCCGAACGGGTTGTTGAACGGCGTATCGCGCGGTCCGAGCGAGCCGTCGCGCCAGCCGCGCACCGTGCGCGGGCCGCCCGCGAAGAAGTTCTGGTACGGCGGTACCGAGCCGCGGTTGCCGTAGCCGTCGGTGTAGCCGACCGAGCCGTTCTCCTCGATGAAGAAGCCCGCGAACATCGGCACGTACTGCTGCAAGCGGTACGACGCCGTGTAGTAGGTGAGGTCGCTGCCGGGTCCGGTGATGTCGAAGTTCAGCTGATGCAGCGAGCCGCGATCGGCGAAGAACGTGCGGTTGCGCGTGTCGCGCGCGATACCCGTGCGCAGCTCGTAGACGCCGAAGTGCGCGCCATTGTTGACCACGAAGTCGAGCACCTGGTCGCTCGTCGTTCCCGGGAACGTCTCGATCGCGGTGTCGGAGATGCCGATTCCGGTGCGCAGCGACGAGTACTCGGAGAGTGGGATGAGGTACGTGAGGCCCGCGCCGACGACGTTGGAGTTGAAGCCCGACGCGTAGCGGATCAGCGACGACGACTTGCGGTAGTAGGCGTTCGCCGTCTGGCTGATGCCGTCGGCGGTGAAGTACGGATCCGTCCACGACAGGTTCACCTGGCGCGCGACCGAGTTGTTGTCGACGCTGATCTCGACGCGATTGCCCGTGCCGAAGAAATTCGTGTGCGTCACGCTGCCGGTGATCAGGAAGCCCTGCGCGCCCGAGTAGCCGACGCCGAACTGCACCGAGCCCGGCGCGCGCTCCTTGATCTTGAAGTTGACGTCGACCTGATCGTCGGTGCCCGGCACCGGCTGCGTGTCGACCTCGGCCTCCTCGACGAACGGCAGGCGCGCGAGTCGGGTGCGGCTGCGCTCGACGGCGCTCTTGGAGAACGGCGAGGCCTCGAGCTGGCGCATTTCGCGGCGCAGCGTCTCGTCGTGCGTGCTGCCGTGTCCGGTGAAGGTGATGCGGCGCACGTAGGCGCGCTTGCCCGGCTGCACGTAGTAGTTGAGCTTGACCTCGCGCTTGTCCTCGTCGACTTCCGGCAGCGGCGTCACCTGCGCGAACGCGAAGCCGATGTCGGAGAGCGACGCTTCGATGCGGTTCGCGCTTTCGGTGGCTTCCTTGCGCGAGAACGTGGCGCCGTCGGTCGTGGTGACGAGCTGATTGAGGAAGTCCTCGGTGAGGATGGTGTCGCCCGAGAAGCGATGGCCGCTCACCTTGTACTGCGGGCCTTCCTCGACGTTGATGGTGATGTAGATGTCGGCCTTGTCGGGCGACAGCGCGACCTGCACCGAGGTCACGTTGAATTTCAGATAGCCGCGGTTCTGGTAGTACGACGTCAGCGACTCGAGATCCCCGACCAGCGTCTGCTTCGAATAGCGATCCGAGCGCTGGAACGGCATCCAGTTGGTGCGCTCGAGCTTGAATTCCGCAAGCAGATCCTTCTTCGGGAACTTGGTCGCGCCGAGGATGTTGATGTCCTTGATGCGCGACACCTTGCCTTCGGTGACCTTGATCTTGAGGCTGACGCGGTTGTTCGGCTCCTCGGTGACCTTGGTGTCGATGTCGACGTCGTAGAAGCCGTTCGAATAGTACTGGCGGCGCAATTCCTGCTCGACCTGATCGAGCAGCGCGCGCTTGAACAGCTCGCCTTCCGCGAGCCCGAGATCCTTGAGCGATTTCTTGAGCTCGTCGCCGCCGATCTTCTCGTTGCCTTCGATCGAGAAGCTGGAGATCGCCGGACGCTCCTGCACTTTCACGACGAGCACGTTGCCGTCGCGCAGCAGCTGCACGTCCTGGAACAGGTTCGAGTTGTAGAGCGCGCGGATCGCCTGCTGGCTGGTCTGATCGTTGAGCTCGTCGCCGACCGACAGCGGCAGGTACGAAAGCACCGTGCCGATCTCCAGGCGCTGCAGGCCCTCGGCGCGGATCTCCGCGATCTTGAACGGCTCGAGCGCCCACGCAGCCGGTAGCAGGCAGGCAGCCAAAACCAAGGCAAGCAATCTCTTCAAAGCTGGGAAGCCCCCCGGACCGGCGTTAGACGGCTGTTACTTCATCCAACCAGACGCATGATGTCGTTGTAGAACGCCAGCCCCATCAGCGCGACGAGCAGCGTCAAGCCAATCCGTTGGCCGATCGCCTGCGCGCGCTCGGACAGCGGCGAGCCCTTGACCATCTCCACTACGTAAAACAGAAGGTGCCCACCGTCGAGCACCGGTACCGGCAACAGGTTGAGCACGCCAAGGCTCACGCTGATGACGGCCAGGAACCCGAGGAAGGACGCCAGCCCGATGCTCGCCGAGTAGCCGGCATACTGCGCGATCTGGATCGGCCCGCTGACGTTCTTGATCGAAACGTCGCCGAGCACCATCCGGTACAGCAGCTTGAGCGTCAGC
>DASRHK010000149.1:0-17892 GCA_035650495.1 Nevskiaceae bacterium
CGTGCCCTAGGGGCATTAGCGTTTACAATGCGCGCCTGATTTTCCAAGCCAGCACCCAACTTCATGCGTTCCCATTACTGCGGCGAGGTCACCGAGCGCCTCACCGGACAGACCGTCACCGTCTGCGGCTGGATGCACCGTCGCCGCGATCACGGCGGCGTGATCTTCATCGACCTGCGCGATCGCGCGGGCCTGCTGCAGTGCGTGTTCGATCCGGATACGAAGGAAGCATTTGCCGCGGCCGACAAGCTGCGCGCGGAATATGTGGTGAAGATCACCGGCAAGGTGCGGCCGCGTCCGGCCGGCACCGAGAACCTGAACCTCGCGACCGGCAAGATCGAAGTGCTCGGCACGCACGTCGAATTGCTCAACAAGGCGGAGACGCCGCCGTTCCATCCGGACGACGAGACCGTCGGCGAGGACACGCGCCTCAAGTACCGCTACATCGACCTGCGCCGCCCGCAGATGCAGCAGAACCTCCTGCTGCGCCATCGCGTGGTGAAGCACATCCGCGATTACATGGATGCGAACGGCTTCGTCGACGTCGAGACGCCGATCCTCACCAAGGCGACGCCGGAAGGCGCGCGCGATTATCTGGTTCCATCGCGTACGCACGCCGGACAGTTCTTCGCGCTGCCGCAGTCGCCGCAGCTGTTCAAGCAGCTGCTGATGATGTCGGGGCTCGATCGCTACTATCAGATCGCGCGCTGCTTCCGCGACGAGGATTTGCGCGCGGATCGTCAGCCGGAATTCACGCAGCTCGACGTCGAGACGTCGTTCCTGACGCAGCAGCAGATCATGGACATCATCGAAGGCCTCGTCGTCGGCCTTTGGAAACAGATCATCAACGTCGATCTCGGCAAGCTGCCGCACATGAGCTATGCCGAGGCGATGGACAAGTACGGCTCGGACAAGCCGGACCTGCGCAATCCGCTGACGATCGTCGAGGTGAAGGATCTCGTCGCCGACGTCGACTTCAAGGTGTTCTCCGGTCCCGCGAAGGATCCGAAGTGCCGCGTCGCGGCGCTGCGCGTTCCGGGCGGCCGCGAGAAGCTTTCGCGCGGCCAGATCGATCAGGCCACCGAGTTCGTCAAGCAGTACGGCGCGAAGGGTCTCGCCTACATCGTCGTCAACGAGAAAGCCAAAGGCCGCGAGGGACTGCAATCGCCGATCGTGAAGAACATCCACGACAAGGCGCTGACCGGCATCCTCGAGCGCACCGGCGCGCAGGACGGCGACGTCATCTTCTTCGGCGCCGACAAGTGGCGCATCGTCTGTGATGCGCTCGGCGCGCTGCGCCTGAAACTTGGCAACGACCTCGGCATCACGGCGCAGGGTTGGAAGGCGCTGTGGGTCGTCGACTGGCCGATGTTCGAGTGGGAAGACAAGGAAGGCGGCTACTGGGCGTCGCTGCACCATCCGTTCACGTCGCCGAAGCAGCTCGATCCGGAGCTCATCAAGAAGGAGCCGGGCACGATCCTGTCGCAGGGCTATGACATCGTGATCAACGGCACCGAGCTCGGCGGCGGCAGCGTGCGTATCCATCGCGCCGACATCCAGCAGGCGGTGTTCGACCTGCTCGGCATCTCGCCGGAAGAGCAGCAAAAGAAATTCGGATTCCTGCTGGAGGCGCTGTCGTTCGGCGCGCCGCCGCACGGCGGTCTCGCCATCGGCATCGACCGCATGGTGATGCTGCTCGCGGGAGGCCAATCGATCCGCGAAGTGATCGCGTTCCCGAAGACGCAGACCGCACACGACCCATTGACCAACGCGCCGAGCACTGTTGACGAGCGGCAGCTGCGCGAACTCCATATCCGCTCGACCGTTCCGGCAAAGACGCCGGCACATTGATTCGACTGCTGTAGAAGGGGCTGTCCAATGAAAGTGTTCCGTTTCACGCTGATCGCGGCGACGATCGGTCTTGGCTCGTGCAATGGCATCGGCGAGGGCATCAAGCTCGAGACGCTGGCCATCGTGCCGGCCTCCAACACGACGACCACCGAGACCATCGCCACCGCGAAGGTATTCCGCTGCGTGCGCGACGGCCTGAAGGCCTACGGCAAGTTCACCGACGGCGAGGTCGGCGATTACACCAACCGCGGGCATTGGAGCTCGTCGGACGAGAGCGTCGTGCACGTCTCCAACGGCGATCCGGTGCTGGACGCCAATCCGGCGGAGGAGAACACGGTCTTCATCCCGGGCACGCTGACCGCGGTCGGCCCCGGCACCGCCACGGTGACCTTCGATTACGTCGGCCTGCAGCAGACCATCGAGGTCACGGTGGCGGATCTCGACGCCTCCAAGATCAGCATCACGCCGGCCGACACCTACATCGCGCCGGGCTCGATCGAAGCGCTGCGCGTGACCGCCGAGCTCGACGGCGTCGTCTCCGACATCACGGCAACGGCGGTGTGGAGCTTCACGCAACCCAACGACGCGCTCGCGACCATCGGCGAGTTCACCGGCATCGTCACCGGCGTCAGCAAGACCGGCGGTACCTTGACCGCGAAAGCGTCGTTCACGGCTTGCGACATCGCGCCGACGACCACCGTCACCGTCGCGCCGATCAAGAAACTCGAGTTCCAGCGTGAGTTCACGCCGGCGCTGACCGAGCTCGTCGTCGGCACCAGCGAGCTGATCAAGGTCATCGCCTCGTTCGAGGGCACCGACAAGACGCAGGACCTGTCGACGCAGGCCACGCTCGCCACCGTGCCGGACTCGTTCGCGAAGTTCGCGGTGTCGGCCGGGCTGACCAACGAGCTCATCGCCCTCGCAGTGAACTCCGACAACTCGCCGGGCCTGTTCGGCGTCGCCGGCTTCTTCGGGCCCGAAGGCTACGACCAGATCCCGATCGTCGATCCGTCCACCGGTCAGACCGGCTTCGCGCTGTCGACCGTCAAGGCGACGCTGACCAGCGTGTCGATCGAGCCGAAGAATCCGCAGATCGAGCCCAAGGGCACCATCCAGTTCCACGCCATCGGCACCTATGACAACGGCGCGCGCACCCAGGAGATCACCCGGCACGTCGGCTGGGCGAGCGACGACACCTCGGTCGTGGCCATCAGCAACACGGTGCCGGTCAACGGCTTTGCCGCGTCGCTGAAGGACGAGGCGGGGTCAGTGAAGATCAGCGCGCTGGCGACGGCGGCGAATCAGGTCACGGGCGACAACGAGACCACGCTGACTGTTTCCGCCCCGGCACCTTAAAGGTGCAAGCGGGGCGGAGGGCCGGGGCGGTAAAATAGGCGCATGGCCGCCGCCCTTGCCATCCAGGAATTCTCCCTCCTCGACGACGCCGAATGCGACGCCCGCATCGTCGCGGCGAAGCGCATGCTCGGCAAGCGCCTGCTCATCCTGGGCCATCACTACCAGCGCAACGAGGTCTTCAAGCACGCCGATTTCTCCGGCGACTCGCTGAAGCTCTCGCAGCAGGCTGCGAAGTCCGAGGCGGAGTTCATCGTCTTCTGCGGCGTGCATTTCATGGCCGAGGTCGCCGACATCCTGACCTTCGGCAAGCGCACGGTGATCCTGCCGGACCTCGCCGCCGGCTGCTCGATGGCCGACATGGCGAACCTCGTCAAAGTGCGCAAGTGCTGGGACGAGCTGTCGACCGTCCTCGATCCGGATCAGAAGGTCACGCCGGTCACCTACATCAACTCGGCCGCGGATCTGAAAGCGTTCTGCGGCAATCACGGCGGCATCGTGTGCACGTCGTCGAATGCGCGCGCGGTGCTCGAATGGTCGTTCGCGCGGCGCGAGAAGGTTCTCTTCTTCCCCGATCAGCATCTGGGCCGCAACACCGGTTTCCGCATGGGCATCCCGCTCGAGCAGATGATCGAGTGGGATTTCACCAAGCCGATGGGCGGCAACACGAAGGAACAGATCCTCGAGGCGCGGATCATCTTGTGGAAAGGTTTCTGCTCGGTGCACCAGATGTTCCAGCCGGCGCACATCGACAACTTCCGCAAGCAGTACCCGAACGGCAAAGTGATCAGCCATCCGGAGAACGCCTTCGAGGTCTGCCAGAAGTCGGACTTCGTGGGCTCGACCGAGACGATCCTGCGCACCGTGCGTGCGTCGAAGCCCGGCGACCATTGGCTCGTCGGCACTGAATTGAATCTGGTGAATCGTCTCGCGGACGAGATGAAGCCGAAGGGCGTGACCGTGCAGTTCATGTCGCCGACGGTGTGCATGTGCTCGACGATGTTCCGCACCGATCCCCAGCATCTCGCGTGGGTGCTCGACAATCTCGTCGTCGGCAAGACGGTGAATCGCATCCGCGTGCCGGAAGAGATCGCCAAGCCCGCGCGCGCGGCGCTGGATCTGATGCTCGAAGTGGTGGACTAAGGAGAGCGGGGAAATGTGGACCAATGCGAAGACGCTTGCGCAGTTCGATCCTGAGCTAGAACGCGCGATCCAGGCCGAGCGCTCGCGCCAGGAAGCGCACATCGAGCTGATCGCCTCGGAGAACTACGCGAGCCCCGCGGTGATGGAAGCCCAGGGCAGCGTGCTCACGAACAAGTACGCCGAAGGCTATCCGGGCAAGCGCTACTACGGCGGCTGCGAGCACGTCGACGTCGCGGAGAATCTCGCGATCGACCGCATCAAGAAGATCTTCGACTGCGACTTCGCCAACGTGCAGCCGCATTCCGGCGCGCAGGCGAATGCCGCGGTGTTCATGGCGCTGGTGAACCCCGGCGACACCGTGATGGGCATGAACCTCGCGCAGGGCGGCCATCTCACGCACGGCAATCCGGCGAATTTCTCCGGCAAGCACTACAAGATCGTTCCCTACGGGTTGAATGCGTCGGGCTACATCGACTACGACGAGATGGAGCGCATCGCGACCGAGACCAAGCCGAAGATGCTGATCGGCGGCTTCTCCGCGTATTCGCGCGTGAAGGACTGGAAGCGCATGCGCGCGATCGCCGACAAGGTCGGCGCGATGTTCTGGGTCGACATGGCGCACATCGCGGGACTCGTCGCGGCCGGCGAATATCCGTCCCCGCTGCCGCACGCGCACGTCGTCACTTCGACGACGCACAAGACGCTGCGCGGTCCGCGCGGCGGCATCATCCTCACCAAGGGCCAGAGCGAGGACTTCAACAAGAAGCTGAACTCCGCGGTGTTCCCCGGCATCCAGGGCGGTCCGCTGATGCACGTCATCGCCGCGAAGGCGGTCGCGTTCAAGGAAGCGCTCGCGCCGGAGTTCAAGGATTATCAGAAGCAGGTCGTGAAGAACGCGCGCGCGATGGCCGAGGTGCTGGTCAAGCGCGGCTACAAGATCGTCTCGGGCGGCACCGACAATCATCTGATGCTGGTCGACATGATCGCGAAGAACGTCACCGGCAAGGATGCCGAAGCCGCGCTCGGCCGCGCGCACATCACGGTGAACAAGAACTCGGTGCCGAACGACCCGAAGTCGCCGTTCGTCACGAGCGGCTTGCGCCTCGGCTCACCAGCGTCGACCACGCGCGGCTTCGGCGTGGGTGAAATGGCGGACGTCGCCGGCTGGATCGCCGACATCGTCGATGCGATGAGCGCCGGCAGCGACGTCGAAGGCGCGATCGCGAAGGTGCGCGGGCAGGTCGAGAAGCTGTGCGCGCGCTTCCCGGTCTACCAGGCCGCCAAAAAGGCCGCGTAAGTGCAGTGTCCCTTCTGCAAGGCTCCTGATACCCGCGTCATCGATTCCCGTCTCGCAGAAGACGGCAGCCAGGTGCGCCGCCGGCGCGAGTGCGAGAACTGCAAGAACCGCTTCACCACCTTCGAGAAGGCGCAGCTGGCCATGCCGTACGTGGTGAAGCGCGAAGGCACGCCGGTGCCGTTCGACGAGGACAAGCTGCGCAAGGGCATGGAGATGGCGCTGCACAAGCGCGGCGTGCCGCCCGAGAAGATCGATCATGCGATCGAGAACATCGCCGCCAAGCTGCGCGCGACCGGCGAGCGCGAAGTGCCGTCGCGCCAGATCGGCGAGTGGGTGATGGAGGAGCTGCACGAGCTCGACCAGGTCGCCTACGTGCGCTTCGCGTCGATCTATCGCAGCTTCGAGGACGTCAGCGCGTTCTCCGAGGAGATCGAGCGGCTGAAGCGCATGCCGGGCGCCGAGGAGCGCAAGAGCCAGCTGCCGCTGATCGAAGCGATCGAGCGCGTCCGCGTGCGCAGCAAGCAGTGAGTCCCGCGGCCGCAGCTGCAATCACTCCCGAGAAAGCGATGGCGCAGGCGCTGCGCCTCGCCGAGCGCGGCAGCGCGTCGACGCATCCGAATCCGCGCGTGGGCTGCGTCATCGTCAAGAACGGCAAGGTGATCGCCGAAGGCTTCCACGAGCGCGCCGGCGATCGCCACGCGGAGATCAACGCTTTGCGCGAGGCGGGCGACAAGGCACGCGGCGCCGACGTGTTCGTCACGCTGGAGCCGTGCTGCCACACCGGCCGCACCGGTCCGTGCACGCAGGCGCTGCTGGCGCACAAGCCGCACAAGGTCTGGATCGCGATGCAGGATCCCAATCCGCTCGTCGCCGGCAAGGGCATCGCGCAGCTGCGCAAGGCGGGGATCGAGGTCGATGTCGGCGTGCTGCAGGACGAAGCCGCCGCACTCAATCGCGGCTTCGTCTCGCGCATGACGCGCGGACGTCCTTTCGTGACGTTGAAGCTCGCGGCGAGTCTCGACGGCCGCACCGCGACGTCGACCGGCGAATCGAAGTGGATCACCAGCGAGGAAGCGCGCGCCGACGTGCATCGCCTGCGCGCGGAGTCCGGCGCGGTGCTCACCAGCAGCGCGACGATCATGGCCGACGACCCCGAGCTGACCGTGCGCTTCGGATCGTTCCCCCGCCAGCCGGATCGCATCGTGCTCGACACGCATCTGCGCTCGTCGCTCGATGCGAAAGTGTGGGCGCCCGGCGCGCGACGCATCCTGCTCGCCGTGCGACCGCGCTCCGATCAGGTCGACGAGCTCAAGGCGCGCGGTGTCGAAGTGCAGCTCGTCGGCGTGTCGAGCGGCGGTCACGTCGATCTCGCGTCCGCTTTGACGAGCCTCGGCCGCAGCGAGATCAACGAGGTGTTCGTCGAGTGCGGGCCGCGTCTCGCCGGCGCGTTCCTGCAGAGCGGACTGGTCGACGAGCTCGTGATCTATTTCGCGCCGTCGCTGCTCGGACACGACAGCCGCCCGCTCGCCGAGCTGCCCGGATTGCGCAGCCTGCATCAGCGCATCCCGCTCGAGTTCCTCGAGACCAAGAAGATCGGGCCGGATCTGCGCATCACGGCGCGGCCGCTGCCGCTTTCACCGCTGCACCAATCCTGATGTTCACTGGCATCGTCGAAGTGATCGGGCGCATCGCCGCCATCGCCGAAGTCATGGCGGGCCGGCGCGTCACCGTCGAAGCGAAAAAATATTTCCGCGGCGCGAAGCCCGGCGACAGCATTTCCGTGAATGGGGTCTGCCTGACTGCGGTGAGGATCAGCGCCGATCGCTTCACCGCCGACGTCTCCGCGGAAACCTTGCGCGCGACCACCGCGGGCCGATGGAAAGTCGGAACTGCCGTGAATCTCGAGCGCGCGCTCACCGCCGCGAAGCCGCTCGGCGGTCATTTCGTGTCGGGGCACGTCGACGGTGTCGCCAAGGCCGTGTCGATCGGCCGGCAGGGCTCGTCGCGGCGCATGCGCTTCGAGGCGCCCCGCGCGCTGTCGCGCTACATCGCGCGCAAGGGCTCGGTGTGTGTGGATGGAGTAAGCTTGACCGTCAACGAAGTCGCGCGAAACAGCTTCGACCTCATGATCATCCCGCACACGCTCGCGCACACGACCCTCGGCACCCTCGAGGTCGGGGGCGCGGTGAATCTCGAAGTCGATCTGGTCGCGCGTTATCTGGAGCGGCTGCTCGCCGCAAGGGAATAGTCGATGAGTAAAGTCGCCACGCTCGATCCGCGCCCGCGCGAGCTCGACAAGATCGAAGACATCATCGCCGACATCAAGGCCGGCAAGATGGTCGTGCTGATGGACGACGCCGATCGCGAGAACGAGGGCGACATCATCATGGCCGCGACGCACGTGCGGCCGGAAGACATCAACTTCATGGCGCGCTACGGGCGCGGACTGATCTGCCTCACGCTCTCCGCCGAGCGCTGCAAGCAGTTGCGCCTGCCGCCGATGGTCGCGCAACAGGACGATCTGCATAAGACGGCGTTCACCGTGTCGATCGAAGCCGCGCACGGTGTGACGACCGGCATCTCCGCGTTCGATCGCGCGCACACGATCCGCACGGCGGTGAAGCCGGATGCGAATCCGTCCGACATCGTCATGCCGGGACACGTGTTCCCGCTGCAGGCGCAGCCGGGCGGCGTGCTCACGCGCGCCGGTCACACCGAAGCGGGCTGCGACCTTGCGCGCCTCGCGGGACTCGAGCCGGCGTCGGTGATCGTCGAGATCCTCAACGAGGATGGAACGATGGCGCGCCGCCCCGACCTCGAGCGCTTCGCGCGCGAGCACGGGTTGAAGCTCGGCACCATCGCCGACCTGATCCGCTATCGCCTGCAGAACGAGCACAGCGTCGAGCGCGTCGCCGAGACGGGCGTGAAGACGCCATTCGGCGAGTTCAAGCTGGTGAGCTATCAGGACACGATCGCAAACACGCTGCACTTCGCGATGGTGCTCGGTGAGGTGCGTGGCAACGAGCCGACGCTCGTGCGCGTGCACGTGCGCAACATGCTCTCCGACGTGCTCGGCATCGAGCACGAGCAGTTCGGCTGGCCGCTCAAGAGCGCGCTGAAGCGCATCGCCGAGGAAGGCAAGGGCGTCGTCGTGCTGCTGCGCATGCCGGAGTCGCCGCGCGAGCTGATGCAGCAGATCGTCAATCTCGACAAGCCGCTGGCCGACGACCCGCACCCAACCGATTCGCGCCAGGTCCTGCGCACCTACGGGCTGGGCGCGCAGATCCTGTCCGATCTCGGCGTGCGCAAGATGCGCGTGCTCTCCGCGCCCAAGCGAATGCAGGCGATCTCCGGCTTCGGCCTCGAAGTCGTGGACTACGTCGCCTGTGACTGAACGTTTGAAAGGCGAGGGCAAGACCGGATACGCCGCGCCGCCGAAGCCGCGCAAGGGTGAGTTCGCAACGACCAGCATCGCCATCGTCGGCACGCGCTGGAACGTCGGCTACATCGACGCGCTCACCGCCGGCGCGAAGCGCTGTCTCAAGGATTGGGGCGTGCCGCCGCGGCGCGTGAAGCAATTCCTCGTGCCTGGCGCGTTCGAATTGCCGCTCGCGGTGTCCGGTCTCATCGAGCGTGCGAGCTTCGACGGCATCATCGCGCTCGGCGCCGTGATCCGCGGCGAGACGCCGCACTTCGAATACGTCGCCGGCGAATGCTCGCGCGGCTTGCGCGAGGCGGCGCAGCGCTATGGCGTGCCGATCGGCTTCGGCGTGCTCACCGTGAACAACGACGCACAAGCCGAAGCGCGCTGCGGTCCCGGTCGCGACAACAAGGGCTACGAAGCCGCAGCGTCGACGCTCGAGATGATCCGCTTCCTGCGGGATCTTTCGTGACCGGCGCCGACAACAACATTCCCCAGAGCCGCCGCGGACTCGCGCGGCGTCTGACCGTGCAGGCGCTGTACCAGTGGCTCGTCAACGAGACGCCGCCGGATGCGCTCCTGCGGCAGTTCAAGGAGCAGCCAGAAGGGCTCGGGCGCGCGGACGGCGACTACTTCAGCGAGCTGCTGCAAGGCACGGTGAAGTCCGCGCCGCAGCTCAACGACACGCTGACGCCGTACCTCGATCGTCCGCTCACGCAGCTCGATCCGGTCGAGCACGCGGTGCTGCTGCTCGGCGCCTACGAGCTGCAGCACAAGCCCGAAGTGCCGTGGAAGGTGGTGGTCAACGAAGCGGTGAACCTCACCAAGATGTTCGGCGCCGAGGAGGGCTTCAAGTTCGTCAACGGCGTGCTGGACAAGCTTGCGCGCAACGCGCGGGCCAGCGAAGTCTGATCGTCATGGATGAGTTCGCCCTCATCCGCCACTATTTCTCCGGACTCACCACCGTCAAGCACGGCGTCGTGCTCGGCGTCGGCGACGATGCGGCGCTGCTGCGCGTGCCGAGCGGCGAGGAGCTCGCGGTCACCACCGACACGCTCGTCGCCGGCCGGCATTTCACGGAGGATGCGCCGCCCGAGGACATCGGCTGGAAGTCGCTCGCGGTGAACCTGTCCGATCTCGCGGCGATGGGCGCGAAGCCGCGCTGGTTCACGCTGGCGCTGACGCTGCGGCTCGCCGATCCGGACTGGCTCGAGGGCTTCGCGCGCGGCCTGCGCTCGCTCGCCGAGGACAGCGGCATCGCGCTCGTCGGTGGCGACACCACGCAAGGTCCTTTGTCGATCACGATCACCGCGATGGGCACGCTGGAGAAAGGCAGCGCGCTCAAGCGTTCCGGCGCCAAGGTCGGCGATCTCGTCTGCGTCACCGGCACCCTCGGCGACGCGGCGCTCGCGCTGCGCATGCGCGATGCGGAGGATCTGCCGGAATCGCTGAGCCGCCGTCTCCATCGTCCGCAGCCTCGCAACACCGCCGGCCTCGCGCTGCGCGGCAAGGCGCACGCGGTGATCGATCTTTCCGACGGACTCGCCGGCGATCTCCAGCACATCCTCGATGCGAGCAAGGTCGGCGCCGAAGTGCGCGTCGATCAGCTGCCGCTCTCGGAAGACTTCCGCGCGCTCGCGCCGGTCGAGCAGCGCCTCGCCCTGCAAGCCGGCGGCGGCGACGACTACGAGCTCTGCGCGTGCATTGCGCCGGGCGATTTCGACGCGATTCAGAAATCGCTCGACGTTCCCCTCACCGTCGTCGGCAAGATCACGAAGAAGAAAGGCCTGCGCTTCGTCGACGCAGCCGGCAAGGCGGTCAAGCAGGACTTCGACGCCTACCGGCATTTCCAATGACCGAACAAGCCAAGATCGCGCGACCGTTGCCGCGGCTGATCCTGACGACGCCCGAGCACGTCATCGCGTTCGGCTTCGGCGCGGGGCTCGCTCCGTTCGCGCCGGGCACCTTCGGCACGATCGTCGGCATTCCGTTCTTCCTGGTGCTGATGTGGCTGCCGCCGCTGTACTATGCCGTCGCGGTCACCGCGTTGTTCGTGTTCGGCTGCTGGGCCTGCGATCGCAGCGCGAAGCTCCTCGGCGTGCACGACTACGGCGGCATCGTGTTCGACGAGATCGTGGGCTTCCTCGTCGCGTGCATTCCGCTGCTGCCCGCGCTGCAGCTGCGACACGGTTACCTGTGGCACTGGCTGGTTGCGGCCTTCGTGCTGTTCCGCTTCTTCGACATCCTGAAGCCGCCGCCCATCCGCAGGCTCGATCAGAGCGTCCACGGCGGCTTCGGGATCATGCTCGACGACGTGCTGGCCGGCGGCTATTCGGCGCTCCTGCTGGCGATCGCGACGTGGATCGTGCCCAAGAACTGAATCGCGATTCATTTTTCTCGGATTTGGTTTACACTGGCGCGCCCCGCTTGGGGGACGTCTTCCGGGAACGCGAGAGAAGCAATGGCCAACAAGATCGTCCGTGTCGCCAATGGACAGGGATTCTGGGGCGACAGCCTTTTGGGCCCGATCCGCCTCGTCGAGGAAGGACCGCTCGATTACCTGACGCTCGACTATCTCGCCGAAGTCACCATGAGCATCATGCAGAAGCTCAAGCTGCGTGATCCCAACGCGGGCTACGCGACGGACTTCGTGGAGATGCTTCGCCGCATCCTGCCGCGCTGCAAGCAGAAGGGCATCAAGGTCGTCGCCAACGCCGGCGGCGTCAATCCGCGTGGCTGCCTCGAGGCGATCCGCAAGGTGGTCGCCGATCTCAAGCTCACCGGCGTCAAGGTCGCGATCGTCGAAGGCGACGACATCCTTTCGCAATTGCCGGAGCTCATGAAAGGCGGCGAGGAATTCAAGAACCTCGACAACGGCGCGCCGGTTTCCACCGTGCTCGATCGTCTCACCAGCGCGAACGTCTACATCGGCGCGAAGCCGATTGCGGAGGCGCTCGCCAAGGGCGCCGACGTCGTCATCACCGGCCGCGCGACCGATCCGTCGATCGCGCTCGGGCCGCTCTTGCACGAGTTCGGCTGGTCGATGACCGATTACGACAAGCTCGCGGCCGGCACGATCATGGGCCACATCCTCGAATGCGGCCCGCAGTGCACCGGCGGCAACTACACGCACTGGCGCGAGGTGAAGGATTTTGCGCGCATCGGCTGGCCGATCGCGGAAGCGAGCGCCGACGGCACGTTCACCATCACCAAGCACGACGGCACCGGCGGGCTCGTCAACGTCGAGACGGTGACGTCGCAGCTGCTCTACGAGATGGGCGATCCGAAACGCTATCTCGGTCCGGATTGCATCGCGGATTTCACGACGATCAATCTCGCGCAGGACGGCAAGGATCGCGTGAAAGTGTCCGGCATCAAGGGCACCGCGCCGACGCCGACCTACAAGGTGTCGATGTCGTACGCGAACGGCTACAAGATCGCCGGCATGCTGGTGATCACCGGTCCCGACGCAGTCGAGAAAGGGAAGATCTGCGCCGATGTCATCTTCAAGCGCCTCGAGATGTACGGCCTGAAGATCCCCGAGAAGGATCGCTTCGTCGAGTTCGTCGGCACCAACGTCTGCTATCAGGGCATCGTGCCGGCGCCGAGCCAGCCGAGCGAGATCGTCATGCGCGTCGGCGCGAAAGGCAAGGATCGCAAGCTCCTCGAATTCCTCGGCCGCGAGCTCGCGCCGCTCGTCACGGGCGGACCTCCCGGCATCACCGGCTTCGCGGCGGGTCGTCCGAGTGCCTCCGAGATCGTCGGCTACTGGCCGGCGCTGATGGACAAGACCAAAGTGAAGACGACCGTGACCGTGGAGGAGCTCTAGATGGCCAAGGTCAAGTTGATGGACATCGCCATCGCCCGCTCGGGCGACAAGGGCGCCGGCAGCAACGTCGGCATCGCGGCGAAGACGAAAGAGATCTACGAGTTCCTGGTGAAGGAGCTGACGGTCGAGCGCGTGCAGAAACATTTTGCGCAGATCAATTTCGGCAAGGTCGATCGCTACGAATTGCCGAACCTGCGTGCGCTCAACTTCATCCTGCACGACTCGCTCGGCGGCGGCGGCACCGAGACGATGAAGACCGACGCGCAGGGCAAGGTCCACGGGCTCGCGATGCTGCACATGGAGCTCGACGTCCCGGATGCGCTGCTGAAGTGAAGGGCGCGACGAGCCCTTCCAGGAACGTGCGCGGCATGGACGCCTCGTCCGTAGCGTACAGGGACGTATCCACAGCGGTCCTGGAAGGGCTCGTCGCGCCCATTCCAGCGTGAGCTTCATGCACGCGCTGCGGTCACAGGCCGCGGCGCGTCCCCGACGCGTGCTGCTGCCCGAATCGCACGATCCGCGCGTGACGGAAGCCGCGGAGCAGTTGTCGCGGCAGAAGCTCGCGATTCCGCTCCTGCTGGACGACGCCGCCGACTGGAATGCGCGCGTCGACCAGGCCATTGAAGGCCTGCTCGCACCCAAGGGCGAGCGAGAAGTCCTCGCCGCGAAAGACGAGCCGCTGATGCGCGCCGCCGTGCTGCTGCGGCTCGGCTTCGCCGACGCCGTCGTGACGGGCTCGGTCGCGACCACCGCGCATGTGCTCCGCTGCGGCTTGCGCGGCGTCGGGCTCGCAGCCGGCAGCTCGCTCGTCTCCAGCGTATTCCTGATGGAGTGGCGCGATCGCGTGCTCTCCTTCGCCGACTGCGCGGTCGTGCCGGATCCCGATCCGGCGCAGCTCGCGCACATCGCGATCACCACCGCAGCGAGTCATCAGCGCATCACCGGCGAGGTGCCGAAGGTCGCCCTGCTGTCGTTCTCCACGCACGGCTCGGCGAGTCACGCGCGGGCGAACAAGGTGATCGAGGCGATGAAGATCGTGCGCAACCTCGCGCCGGACCTCGCCGTCGACGGCGAGCTGCAGTTCGATGCGGCGTTCGTGCCGTCGATCGGTGAGAAGAAAGCGCCGGGCTCGAGCGTCGCGGGTCACGCCAACGTCTTCGTGTTCCCGGACCTCGACGCGGGCAACATCGGCTACAAGATCGCCGAGCGCCTCGGCGGCGCGGCGGCGATCGGCCCGATCCTGCAGGGGCTGGCGAAGCCCTGGATGGACCTTTCGCGCGGCTGCAAGGTCGATGACATTGTCAATGTCGCGGTGATCGCCTCGCTCCTGGCCGCCTAGCAAGCTGACTCGGGCGGCTGGGTTCTGGGATAATGCCGCGCTGCACAACGCCCCAACCGTAGCCTTCACATGACCGAAGAAGCCGTTGCCCGCGACGTCATGGAGTACGACGTCGTCATCGTCGGCGCCGGCCCGTCCGGTCTGGCCGCCGCGATCCGCCTGAAGCAGAAAGCCGCCGAAGCGGGGAAGGAGCTTTCGGTCTGCGTCGTGGAGAAGGGCTCCGAAGTCGGCGCGCACATCCTCTCCGGCGCGGTGTTCGAGCCGCGCTCGCTCGCCGAGCTCATCCCCAACTACAAGGAAAAAGGCGCGCCGATGGGCGTGCCCGTCACCGGCGACGACGTTTATTTCTTCTTGAGCGAGACGTCGGCTTTCAAGATGCCGAACCTCTTCGTGCCGAAGACGATGCACAACGAGGGGAACTCGATCCTGTCGCTCGGCAAGCTCGTGCGCTGGCTCGGCAAGCAGGCCGAGGAGCTCGGCGTCGAGATCTATCCGGGCTTCGCCGCGCAGGACGCGATCGTCGAGGACAACGTCGTCAAGGGTGTGGTCATCGGCGACATGGGCGTCGCGCGCGACGGTCATCACAAGGAAGGCTTCACCGCCGGCATGGAGCTGCGCGCGAAGTACACGTTCTTCGCCGAAGGCGCGCGCGGTCACATCGCCAAGCGACTCATCGAGCGCTACAAGCTCGCGGCCGGTGCCGATGCGCAGCACTGGGCGATCGGCGTCAAGGAGATCTGGGACGCGCCCGCCGGCAAGCATCAGCCGGGTCTCGTCGTCCACGGCGCCGGCTGGCCGCTCGACGTCTGGGGCACCGGCAACGCCGGCGGATCGTTCCTGTATCACGCGGAGAACAACCAGATCTACGTGGGGCTGATCGTCGACCTGTCGTACACCAATCCGCATCTGTCGCCGTTCGACGAGTTCCAGCGCTTCAAGACGCATCCGAAGATCAAGCAGTATCTCGACGGCGGCAAGCGCGTGTCCTACGGGGCGCGCGCGATCTGCAAGGGCGGCTTCAACGCGCTGCCGAAGATGACCTTCCCGGGCGGCGTGCTGATCGGCTGCGATCTCGGCACGATGAATTTCTCGAAGATCAAGGGCAGCCATACGGCGATCAAGTCGGGCATGCTCGCCGCGGAAGCCGCGGCCGAAGTGCTGCTCAATGGCGGCGCGGGCGGCGACGAGCTCGCCGGCTATCCGGAGAAATTCAGGAACAGCTGGCTGCACTCGGAGCTGAAGAGCAGCCGCAACTTCGGCGTCTGGCTCCACAAGTTCGGCGCGGTGATCGGCGGCGCGATCAACTGGATCGAGCAGAACCTCTTCGGCGGCAACGTGCCGTGGACCGTGCACGATCTCAAGCCCGACTACGCGACGCTGCACCCCGCCGCGAACGCGCAGAAGATCGAATACCTGAAGCCCGACGGCAAGCTCGTCTTCGACAAGCTCTCCTCGGTGTTCGTGTCGAGCACGAACCACGAAGAGGATCAGCCGGTGCATCTGCAGCTCAAGGACCCGAGTGTGCCGATCGACAAGAACCTGCCGCTCTACGACGAGCCCGCGCAGCGCTATTGCCCGGCCGGCGTCTACGAAGTCGTGCGCGAAGGCGAGAAGCCGCGCTTCCAGATCAACGCGCAGAACTGCGTGCACTGCAAGACCTGTGACATCAAGGATCCGGCGCAGAACATCAACTGGGTCGCGCCCGAAGGCGGCGGCGGTCCCAATTACGCGAACATGTGATATTGCGACGACGTTGCGTCGCAATATCTCCGCCGGTTCGAGCGACGACAAGCGACGCTCAACCGGCGGAAACAACGGTTATCTGAGGCATGAGAGCAAGAAATGAAAGCACTGGTTGCTGTTAAGCGAGTTGTCGACTTCAACGTCCGCGTCCAGGTGAAGTCCGACGGCTCCGGCGTCGTCACCGAGGGCGTCAAGCACTCGATGAATCCGTTCGACGAGATCGCCATGGAAGAGGCGATGCGTCAGAAGGAGAAGGGCAAGATCACCGAGATCGTCGCCGTCACCATCGGCGGCGCGAAGTGCGAAGAAACGCTGCGCACGGCGCTCGCGTTCGGCGCCGATCGCGCGATCCACGTGAAGGAAGAAGGTGAGGTGCAGCCGCTCACCGCGGCGCGGGCGCTCGCCGCCGTGTTCAAGAAGGAGAATCCGGGCGTGTTCCTGCTCGGCAAGCAGGCGATCGACGACGACAACAACCAGACGCCGCAGATGCTTGCCGCGCTGCTCGATCTGCCGCAGGCGACGTTCGCGTCTAAAGTGGAGATCGGCGACGGCAAGGCCAAAGTCACGCGCGAAGTCGACGCGGGTCTGGAGACGCTCGAGGTCACGCTGCCGGCGATCGTTTCCACGGACCTGCGCCTGAACGAGCCGCGCTACCTCAAGCTGCCGGACATCATGAAGGCGAAGAAGAAGCCGATCGACGCGACGTCGCTCGGCGATCTCGGCGTGCAAGCCGCGCCGCCGGTGAAGGTCGTGAAGACGACCGCGCCCGCGGGCCGCTCGAAGGGCCAGATGCTGAAGACCGTGGATGATCTCGTCGCTGCGCTGAAGACCAAGGGGCTGGTGTAATGAGCAAGACTCTCGTCATCGCACAACACGCCGACGGCAAGCTGAACGCTGGCGTCGCCAAAGCCGTCGCCTGCGCGCAGAAGATCGGTGGTGACATCGAAGTGCTCGTGCTGGCGAAGGACGGATCGTCCGTCGCCGCCGAAGCCGCGAAGCTCGCCGGCGCGACCAAGGTGCTGCAGCTCGACAACGCAGCGAACGATCACAATCTCGCCGCGATCGTCGCACCGCAGATTGCCGACGTCGCCAAGTCGCGCGGTGCGACGCACGTGTTCGGCCCCGGCTCGACCTTCGGCAAGGACCTGATGCCGCGCGTCGCCGCGTTGCTCGGCGTGCCGCAGGTTTCCGACGTGATGGCCGTGCACGCGCCGAACAAGTTCGATCGCCCGACCTACGCGGGCAACGCGATCACCACGGTGGAGACGAGCGCATCGCCGGTCGTCGCGACGGTTCGACTCGCGTCGTTCCAGGCGGTCGCCGCCTCCGGCTCGGCTGCGGTCGAGAAAGTCTCCTCGGGCGCGACGCTGCCGACGCACACGACCTTCGTCGGCCTTGCCGCGCAGAAATCCGAGCGTCCCGATCTGCAGTCCGCGGGCCGCGTCGTCTCCGGCGGGCGCGCGCTGGCCTCGAGCGACAATTTCAAGATCATCTACGCGCTCGCCGACAAGCTCGGCGCTGCCGTCGGTGCATCACGCGCTGCGGTGGACTCGGGCTACGTGCCGAACGACATGCAGGTCGGCCAGACCGGCAAGATCATCGCGCCGGAGCTCTACTTTGCGATCGGCATCTCGGGCGCGATCCAGCATCTCGCCGGCATCAAGGACGCGCGCACCATCGTCGCGATCAACAAGGATCCGGAGGCGCCGATCTTCGAGATCGCCGACTTCGGGCTGGTCGGTGATCTGTTCCAGATCGTGCCGGAGCTGACGTCGAAGCTGTAAAGTTGCCGCGGGGCGGTCGCGGCAAGCCAGGGAGCTAGGTGCAGAGAATCCCCGAGTTCGACTCGATGCGTGGGATCGCGTCCTGCGGCGTGATCCTCACGCATTTCTGGCGCGAGCCGTTCCACCTGTTCT
>DASRHK010000150.1:0-32544 GCA_035650495.1 Nevskiaceae bacterium
CGAAACCATCATGGTGAACTGCAATCCCGAAACGGTTTCGACCGACTATGACATCTCGGACCGGCTCTATTTCGAGCCGCTGACCTTCGAGGACGTGATTGCGATCGCCGGGCGTGAGCGGCCGCTGGGCGTGATCGTGCAGTTCGGCGGCCAGACGCCGCTCAAGCTCGCGCAGGCGCTCGAAGCCGCCGGCGCGCCCATCATCGGCACGACGCCGGATGCGATCGATCTCGCCGAGGATCGGGAGCGCTTCCAGAAGCTCGTCGACAAGCTCGACCTGCTGCAGCCGCCCAATGGCGTGGCGACGTCGGAAGACAAGGCGCTCGCGGTTGCGCGCAAGGTCGGCTATCCGCTCGTCGTGCGCCCGAGCTACGTGCTCGGCGGCCGCGCGATGGAGATCGTGCGCGACGACGAGGACCTGCAGCGCTACATGCGCGAGGCCGTGCAGGTCTCCAACGATTCGCCCGTGCTGCTCGACCGCTTCCTCGACGACGCGATCGAAGTCGACGTCGACGCGCTCGCCGATGGCACCGACGTCGTGATCGGCGGGATCATGGAGCACATCGAGGAGGCGGGCGTTCATTCGGGCGACTCCGCTTGCTCGCTGCCGGCACATTCGCTGCCGGAGAAGACGCTCAACGAGATCCGCGATCAGGTCGACAAGCTCGCGCGCGCGCTGAAGGTCGTCGGCTTGATGAACACGCAGTTCGCCGTGCAGCGCGGCAAGGTGTATCTGCTCGAAGTCAATCCGCGCGCGTCGCGCACGTCGCCGTTCGTCTCGAAGGCGACGGGACGTCCGCTCGCGAAAATTGCGGCGCGCTGCATGGTCGGTCAGTCGCTCGAATCGCAGAAGGTGACGAGCGAGATCCTGCCGAAATATTTCTCGGTGAAGGAATCGGTCTTCCCGTTCGGCAAGTTTCCGGGCGTCGATCCGCTGCTCGGACCCGAGATGCGCTCGACCGGCGAGGTGATGGGTGTCGGCAGCCATTTCGGCGAGGCCTTTGCGAAAGCGCTTGCGGGCGCCGGCATGAGCGTGCCTTCGAACGGAGCGGCGTTCATCTCCGTGCGCGACGTCGACAAGCAGAAAGCGATCGACCTGGCGCGCGTGCTCACCGGCAAGGGCTTCAAGGTCTATGCGACGCACGGCACCAGCGCCGCGATCCGCGCCGCCGGCATCGCGTGCGAAGGCATCAACAAAGTCAAGGAAGGCCGCCCGCACTGCGTCGACCTGATCAAGAACGGCGAGGTGCACTTCATCGCCAACACGACCGACGGCAAGAAGTCGATCGAGGAATCGCGCTCGATCCGCGCGTCGGCGATCCAGCAGAAGGTCTGCTATTTCACGACGATCGCCGGCGCGCTCGCGGCGGCGGTCGCAATGGACCATCTCGACAAGGTCGGCGTCAACCGGCTGCAGGACCTCCATCGCGGCTTGTAGGCGCGGGCTGGTAGAATAAGCGCGCGGGTCCCGAAGAAAAGTCCGGCAGGACGCCGGCAATCCATTCCGATCGACTTCATCACGAGCCGAAAACCGTGAGCAAGATTCCTTTGACCCAGCGCGGCGCCGACAAGCTGCGCGAAGAGCTGAAGTACCGCAAGGGCGAGCTGCGCCAGCAGATCATCAAGGCGATCGACGAAGCGCGCTCGCACGGCGATCTGCGCGAGAACGCGGAGTATCACGCCGCGCGCGAGCAGCATGGCTTCAACGAGGGCCGCATCGCGGAGATCGAGGGCAAGCTCGCCACCGCGCAGGTGATCGACGTGTCCAAGCTCGCCAAGAACGGCAAGGTCGTGTTCGGCACGACCGTCGAGCTCGCCGACATCGAGAGCGACGAGAAGCTGCGCTACCAGATCGTCGGCGAGGACGAAGCCGATTCCAAGAGCGGATTGATCTCGATCAATTCGCCGATCGCACGCGCGCTCATCGGCAAGTCGGAGGGCGACGTCGTCGGCGTGAAAGTGCCCGGCGGCGAGCGCGAGCTCGAGATCGTCAAGGTGCAGTACGTCTAAGCGGACGCCGAGCTCCAAGCGCTGGCTCGCGGAGCACGAGAACGATCACTACGTCCACGAGGCGCGTCGCCTCGGCTATCGCTCGCGCGCCGTGTTCAAGCTGAAGGAGCTGGCCGAGCGCGACCGTTTGCTCAAGCCCGGCATCACCGTGGTGGATCTCGGCGCGGCGCCCGGCGGCTGGAGCCAGCTCGCGCGGCCGCTGCTCGGTCCCAAGGGGCGCCTGATCGCGCTCGACATCCTGCCCATGGAGCCGGTGCCGGAAGTGGATTTCATCGAAGGTGACTTCCGCGAAGAAACCGTCTTGCGGGCTCTGGAATCAAAGTTGCAGGGATCCCGCTCGGTGGACCTTGTAATGTCGGACATGGCCCCCAACATCTCCGGGGTGGACACGGCCGATCAGGTCGCGTCGATGCACCTGGCCGAGCTCGCGCTGGAATTTGCACGGACGCAGCTCAAGTCCGGCGGCGCCTTCGTCGTGAAGCTGTTCCAGGGCGAGGGCTTCGAAAGCTTCGTGAAGGACGTGCGCAAGCTGTTCGAAACGGTGCAGCTGCGCAAGCCGAAAGCGTCAAGGCCGCGCAGCCGTGAGATTTATCTGGTAGCGCGCAACTTCCGCGTGGTGTAGTGTTCAAAATCGTTGTGAAAGCTCAAGCTTTCGAGGGATGACCCGTTGAACGACCTGGCCAAGAATCTACTGTTATGGGTGGTCATCCTCGTCGTCCTGATGAGCGTTTTCCAGAGCTTTTCGGGCCGCAGCCAGGCGCAATCGCAGCTCGAATATTCCGAGTTCCTCAATCAGGTCAAGAGCGGCAACGTCTCCGAGGTCAAGATCGAGGGGCAGCAGATCCGTGGCGAGCTGAAAGGCGGCACCCACTTCTCGACGATCAGCCCCGAGACCGACAACCGGGCGATGATCGGCACGCTGATCGACCACAACGTCAAGTTCGACGGCGAGCTGCCAAAGGAAACGCCCTGGCCGCTGCAGCTCCTGTTCAATGCATTCCCGATCCTGCTGCTGATCGCAGTCTGGGTCTACTTCATGCGGCAGATGCAGGGCGGCGCCGGCGGTCGCGGCGCGATGAGCTTCGGCAAGTCGCGCGCGAGGATGCTCAGCGCGGACCAGGTCAAGGTCACCTTCAATGACGTCGCCGGCGTCGAAGAGGCCAAGCAGGAGGTCGCGGAGCTGGTCGACTTCCTGAAGGATCCGGGCAAGTTCCAGAAGCTCGGCGGCAAGATCCCGCGCGGCGTGCTGATGGTCGGCTCGCCGGGCACCGGCAAGACGCTGCTCGCGAAGGCCATCGCCGGCGAGGCGGGCGTGCCGTTCTTCACCATCTCCGGCTCCGACTTCGTCGAGATGTTCGTCGGCGTCGGCGCCTCGCGCGTGCGCGACATGTTCGAGCAGGCGAAGAAGCACGCGCCGTGCATCATCTTCATCGACGAGATCGACGCGGTCGGCCGCCATCGCGGCGCGGGCCTCGGCGGCGGTCACGACGAGCGCGAGCAGACGCTGAACCAGCTGCTCGTCGAGATGGACGGCTTCGAAGGCAACGAAGGCGTGATCGTCATTGCCGCGACCAACCGTCCCGACGTCCTCGATCCCGCGCTGCTGCGTCCGGGCCGCTTCGATCGCCAGGTCGTGGTGCCGCTGCCCGACGTGCGCGGCCGCGAGCAGATCCTGAAAGTGCACATGCGCGCGCTGCCGCTGGCGGACAACGTCCGCGGCGACGTCATCGCGCGTGCGACGCCCGGGTTCTCCGGCGCCGATCTCGCCAATCTCGTCAACGAAGCGGCGCTGTTCGCCGCGCGAGCCAACAAGCGTCTCGTGGATCACGAGGACTTCGAGCGCGCGAAAGACAAGATCATGATGGGCACCGAGCGGCGCTCGATGGTCATGTCGGAAGACGAGAAGCGTCTCACCGCGTACCACGAAGCCGGTCACGCGATCGTCGGCCTCTCGGTGCCGGAGCACGATCCGGTCTACAAGGTGACGATCATCCCGCGCGGCCGCGCGCTCGGCGTGACGATGTTCCTGCCGGAAGAGGATCGCTACAGCTACACCAAGCAGCGCCTCAATTCGCAGATCTGCTCGCTGTTCGGCGGCCGCATCGCCGAAGAGACGGTGTTCGGTCCGGATCGCGTCACCACCGGCGCCTCGAACGACATCGAGCGCGCGACCGAGATCGCCCGCAACATGGTCACCAAGTGGGGCTTGTCCGAGAAGCTCGGGCCGCTGTCGTACTCCGAGGACAACGGCGAGGTGTTCCTCGGCAAGAGCGTGACGCAGACCAAGCACGTCTCCGACGACACGGCGCACGCGATCGATCGCGAGATTCGCGAGATCATCGATCGCAACTACCAGCGCTCGAAGAAAATCATCGAAGAGAAGCTCGACATCCTGCATGCGATGTCCGAAGCGCTGATGCGCTACGAGACCATCGACAGCGGCCAGCTCGGCCGCCTGATGCGCGGCGAGCCGCCGGGTGAGCCGGGCAGCTGGAGCGACTCCGGCAAGCCGTCCGGTCCCGGCGCGGTGATCGCGCCGCGGCCTTCGCCGGGCGGCATCGGCGTGCCCAAGCCCGCGGCGCAGCCGTAAGGCTTGCAGCTCAAGCTCAAGACCCGAACGCTCGATCTCTCCGCGCCCATCGTGATGGGCGTGCTCAACGTCACGCCCGATTCCTTCTCCGACGGTGGTGACCACTCGGATGAGCGCTCCGCGATCGCGCGCGCGCGACGCATGCGCGACGAAGGCGCCGCGATCATCGACATCGGCGGCGAGTCGACGCGTCCGGGCGCGCGCCCGGTACCCGAGCAGGAAGAGCTCGACCGCGTGATCCCGGTGATCGAAGCGTTGCGCGGCGAGTGTGCGATCTCGATCGACACGATGAAGCCGGCCGTGATGCGCGCCGCCTGCGCTGCCGGTGCCGAGATGATCAACGACGTCACCGCGCTGCGCTCGCCCGAGGCGATCGACGTCGCGCGCGAAACGGGCGCGGCGGTCTGCCTCATGCACATGCAAGGCGAGCCGCGCACGATGCAGCACAATCCGCGCTATCAGGACGTCGTTCTCGAAGTGCGCGACTTCCTGATCGGCCGCGCGCAGGTTTGTGCGCAGGCCGGCATCCCGCGCGCGCGGATTGCGATCGACCCGGGGTTCGGCTTCGGCAAGACGCTCGAGCACAACCTCGAGCTGCTCGCCAATCTCAATCAGCTCGTCGAGGCCGGCTACGCGGTCGCGGTCGGCCTGTCCCGGAAGTCCATGTTCAAGGCGCTCCTGGGGCGTGAGGTCGACGACCGCTTGCCAGCCAGTCTCGCGGCCGCCACCATTGCGGTCCTCAAGGGCGCCGCGATCGTGCGCGCCCACGATGTGGCGGCGACCGTGGATGCGATCCGAGTCGCGCACGAGGCGAGGGCGAGAGCTTAAGTGAGCCGCAAATATTTCGGTACCGATGGAGTCCGCGGCCGCGTCGGCGATGCGCCGATGACGCCCGACTTCGCGCTGAAGCTCGGCTGGGCGGCCGGCAAGGTGCTCGGCAAGCAGCCCGGCGCGCGCGTGCTGATCGGCAAGGACACGCGGCGATCGGGCTACATGTTCGAGTCGGCGCTCGAAGCGGGATTCGCCGCCGCGGGCGTCGAGGCCGATCTGCTCGGTCCGTTGCCGACGCCAGGGGTGGCGTATCTGACTCGCGCGCTGCGCGCGCAGGCGGGCGTGGTGATCTCCGCCTCGCACAATCCGCATCACGACAATGGCGTGAAGTTCTTCGCGGCGGACGGCACCAAGCTGTCGGACGACGTCGAGCTCGAGATCGAGCAGATGCTCGAGCAGCCGATGCAATGCGTGGCGCCGGAGCAGCTCGGCCGCGCGCGGCGCATCGACGACGCGCAGGGCCGCTACATCGAGTTCTGCAAGAGCTCGGTGCCGGCGGCGCAGACGCTGACCGGCCTCAAGATCGTCATCGATTGCGCGAACGGCGCGGCCTACAAGACGGCGCCCGCCGTGCTGACCGAGCTCGGCGCCGAAGTCACCGTGATCGGCAATCAGCCCGACGGGCTCAACATCAATCGCGACGTCGGCTCCACCCATCTCGAGCAGCTGAAGATCGCGGTGCGCCAGCACGCGGCCGACGTCGGCATTGCGCTCGACGGCGACGCCGATCGCTGCCTGATGGTCGACGCGAGCGGCGCCGAGATCGACGGCGATCAGATCCTGTTCATCATCGCGCGGCAGCGTTTGCAGGCGGGCGTGCTCAAGGGGCCGGTGGTCGGCACGCTCATGTCGAACCTCGGCCTCGAGGTCGCGCTGAAGAAGCTCGGGCTGGATTTCAAGCGCGCGCAGGTCGGCGACCGCTATGTGCTGGAGATGCTGCGCGCGAGCGGCGGCATGCTCGGCGGCGAGACCTCGGGACACACGATCTGTCTCGATCGCTGCGCGACCGGCGACGGCACCATCACCGCGCTGCAGGTCCTGTCGACGATGGTGGGCGATCGCAAGCCGCTCGCCGATCTCGCGCGCGGCATCGTCAAATTCCCGCAGGTGCTGATCAACGTGAAGATCAATGGGCGGGCCAAGCCGCTGCTCGATCAGCCGACCGTGCAAACGGAGGTCACCGCGGTGGAGCGCGAGCTCGGCTCGCGCGGCCGCGTGCTGCTGCGCGCGTCGGGCACCGAGCCGCTGATCCGGGTGATGGTCGAGGCGGATGACGATCAGCTGACGCGACGCATGGCCGAGCGCATCGCCGACAAGGTCCGCGCGCTCGCCGCATAACACAAGGAGAACAACGTGCGCGGTTACTTCGTCGCAGGCAACTGGAAGATGAACGGCTCGCATTCCGCGAACGCGGCGCTGATCGACGGCATCCGCAAGGGTCTCGATCGCTGCCGCGACGTCGACATCGCCGTGTGCCCGCCGGCCGCCTATCTCGAATCGGTCGGCGCGGCGATCAGGGGAAGTCCGATCGCGCTCGGCGGCCAGAACGTCTGCGATCAGGACAAGCCCGGCGCGTTCACCGGCGAGATCCACGGATCGATGCTCGCGGACGTCGGCTGCAAGTTCGCGATCGTCGGCCATTCGGAGCGTCGCGCGCTCTACGGCGAGGACGATCAGCGCGTGGCGCGCAAGTTCAAGGCGGCGCAAGCGAGCGGGCTCGTGCCGATCCTGTGCGTCGGCGAGACGCTCGAGCAGCGCGAATCGGATCAGACCGAGGCGGTGCTGAAGCGACAGCTGGATGCAGTGCTCGACCTGTGCGGCATCGCGTCGTTCACCAGGGCGGTGATCGCCTACGAGCCGGTCTGGGCGATCGGAACGGGGCGCACGGCGTCGCCTCAGCAGGCCCAGGAAGCACATGCGTTTTTGCGTAGCATGCTCGCGGACAGGGATGCTAGAATCGCCGCCCCCACGCGCATCCTGTACGGCGGAAGCGTGAAGGGCGACAACGCGAAAGAGCTGTTTGCCTGCGCGGACGTCGACGGCGGCCTGATCGGTGGCGCGTCGCTGAAAGCCGAGGAATTCCTGACGATCTGCGCGGCCGCACAAGCGCAGATCAAGTAACTGGCTGGAGATTTATGCTGCATACGGTATTGGTGGTGGTGCAGGTCGTGGTCGCGGTCGCGGTGATCGGCCTCATCCTGCTCCAGCAGGGCAAGGGCGCCGACGCCGGCGCGGCCTTCGGCAGCGGTGCCTCGGGCACCGTGTTCGGCTCGCGTGGCGCGGCCAACTTCCTTTCGCGCGCGACCGCCGTGCTCGCGACGATCTTCTTCCTCGTCAGCCTCACGCTCGCTTACCTGCTGAACGGTCGCGGCGCCGCGACCGGCAGCGTGATCGAGCAGCAGCTCGGCACGAAGCAGCCGCCGGCGCAGTCCGTCCAGGTGCCGGTCGCGCCTGCGGTTCCGGAAGCCGCGACGCCGGCAACGCCGCCGGCCGAGCAGAATCCGCAGGAGCCGCAGAAGCCCGCGGTTCCGCAGTAGCAGAAGTTTTCTTGGCGCTTGCCCACGTGGCGGAATTGGTAGACGCACTACCTTGAGGTGGTAGCGGTTAACACCGTGGGAGTTCGAGTCTCTCCGTGGGCACCAAAAAGATAAAGCCGGCGAAAGCCGGTTTTATCGTTTTTGGGGCACGGCGCGGATGGCGGAAACCCGTCAGACTTTCGCCTGTCAGCTTTGAAGGACCGAGCGAGTGCCCTCCATGACGAGCTTGAAGCGTGAAGCCTGCCTGATCGGCGGGGAATGGGTCGCCAACGATCGCTGGATCGACGTGGACGACCCGGCGACCGGCGCCGTGATCGGTCGCGTGCCGCGCATGGGACGCCCCGAGACCGATCGCGCGATCGCCGCCGCGCAGCAGGCGATGGGCCCCTGGTCGAAGCTCACCGCCAAGGAGCGCAGCAAAGTGCTGCGCAAGTTCTTCGACCTCATGATGGCGCGGCAGGACGAGCTTGCTGCGATCCTGACCCAGGAGCAGGGCAAGCCCCTCGCGGAGGCCAAAGGCGAGATCGCCTACGCCGCCGGATTCATCGAGTGGTTCGCCGAAGAAGCCAAGCGCGTCTACGGCGACGTCATCCCGAGCCACGCGGCGGACAAGCGCATCGTGGTGCTGAAGCAGCCGATCGGCGTCGTTGCGGCGATCACGCCGTGGAATTTCCCCGCGGCGATGATCACGCGCAAGATCGGCCCGGCGCTCGCCGCCGGATGCGCCGTCGTCGTGAAGCCGGCGACGCAAACGCCGTTCACGGCGCTTGCGCTCGGCGTGCTGGCGCTCGAAGCCGGACTGCCGGCGGGCTTGCTCAACATCGTGACCGGGAGCGCGAGCGAGATCGGCGAAGCTCTCACCACGAGCGAAACGGTGCGCAAGCTCTCGTTCACCGGGTCGACGGAGATCGGCGCCAAGCTCTACGCGCAATGCGCGCCGACGATCAAGAAGCTGTCGCTCGAGCTCGGCGGCAATGCGCCGTTCATCGTGTTCGATGACGCCGATCTCGACGCCGCCGTCGCCGGCGCGATCCAATCGAAGTTCCGCAACGCCGGACAGACTTGCGTCTGCGCGAATCGCATCTATGCGCAGGCCGGCATCTATGACGCCTTCGTCGCCAAGCTGACGGCCGCGACGCAGAAGCTCAAGGTCGGCGCCGGCAACGAGGCGGGCACTGACATTGGTCCGTTGATCGACGACAAGGCCGTCGCGAAAGTGAAGGAGCACATCGCCGACGCGACGAGCAAGGGCGCGAAGGTGATCACCGGCGGAGCGCCGCATGCGCGTGGCGGGCGCTTCTTCACACCGACCGTCCTCGCCGACACCACGCGCGACATGCTGATCGCGAGGGAAGAGACGTTCGGGCCCGTCGCGCCGGTTTTCCGTTTCCGCGACGAGGACGACGCGATCGCCCAGGCCAACGCGACGCCGTTCGGGCTCGCCGCCTATTTCTACGCGCGCGACCTCGGCCGCGTCTGGCGCGTCGCGGAGCGGATCGAATCCGGGATCGTCGGCGTGAATACCGGACTCATCTCGACGGAGGTCGCGCCATTCGGCGGCGTGAAGTCTTCCGGTCTCGGGCGAGAGGGCTCCAAGTACGGCATCGACGATTACCTGGAGATCAAGTATCTCTGCCTGGGCATCTGAAGCCATGCGCAATTCAGCAGCGCTCCTGTTTGCGCTGTCATCGGCATGGGCGCCTGCAGCGGACGAGCCGTGGCGTCTGGAGAAGGATCGGGATGGCGTGCAGATGTACACGCGGCCCGTCGAGCACTGGAGCATTCGCGAGATCCGCGGCGTGACCCGTGTGGACGCGCCGCTGTCCAGCGTCGTCGCGGTGCTCATCGACACGGATGGGAATCGCGCGCTGAGCGACGTCATCATCGAGCAGAAGGTCCTGCAGCGCGACGACGACGAGCATTATCGCTTCTACACCTTGATGGACTTGCCGTGGCCGGTCAGCGATCGCTATGCGGTCTACGATCGCCGCGTCGCGCAGGATGAGCGCACCTTCGCAGTCACGATCACCGACGTGGCGCTCGAGGGCGATCAGGATGTCGAGCCGCCAAAGGGCGCGGTGCGGATGGTCAAGTCGAGGCAGACCTGCACGCTCACGCCGCAGTCGGGCGGCGTCGCGGTCGAGCTCCGCGTGCTCGCCGATCCGAACGGGCCGATTCCCGCAGCCATCATCAACGCGATGTCGGTGGGAACGCCATACAAGACGCTTCTCAAGCTGAAGGAGATGGTTCGCGAGCCGCGCTATGCCGACGCGAAAGTGTCTTTCCTCCGCGATCCGCCCCGATAAGGGCGTTGCAGCCAGACAAAATCGTCTCACCCGCAAGTTGCGCACTCATCGTAGTGTACCGACCCCGATCCCTGCGCCCAACGCCATGAGCCAGTTGCTCACTCGCATCACGCTCGAGCCGCCGTACTTGTTGTTCCTCGGGGAGGTGACCGAAGCCGGCTACGCCAAGACTGCGCTCGGCATTGCGGACTGGCGACCTGAGCGCTGCGCCGGTCAGATGAGCCTGCCGGGCTGCAAGGTCGCGACCGGATTGCGCGAGATGAACGTGCAAGAGGCCGTCGGCGCTGGTGTTCGCACTGCGATCATCGGTGTCGCGCCGGTCGGCGGTCGGTTGCCGCCGGCGTGGATCGCGCCGTTGTCGGCGCTCGCGCGTGCCGGCATTGACGTCGCTGCCGGACTGCACTCGAAGCTGCGCGACATCCCTGAGCTCGTCGCAGCCGCCGCAGAAGGTCGCGCGAAGCTCATCGACGTCCGCGATCCTCCGCCGAACCTGCCGTGTGGAACCGGACGCAAGCGCCGCGGCCTGCGTGTGCTCACCGTCGGCACCGATTGCGCGCTCGGGAAAAAGTACACGGCGCTCGCGCTGCATCGCGAGCTGTCGACGCGCGGCGTCAAGGCGACGTTCCGCGCAACCGGTCAGACCGGCATCATGATCGCCGGCGAAGGGATCCCGATCGACGCGGTCGTCGCCGATTTCGTCGCGGGTGCTGCCGAAGTTCTCTCACCCGAGAACGACGCCGATCACTGGGACGTCATCGAAGGACAGGGATCGCTGTTCCATCCCGCCTACGCGAGCGTCACGCTCGGATTGCTGCATGGCTCGCAGCCCGACGCGTTCGTCGTCTGCCACGAAGCCACGCGGGAATACGTGCAGGGCTGGGAAGGCGAGTATCGTCTGCCATCCATTCCGGCGCTCATCGAGCGGACGATCCTGCTGGGTCAAATGACCAATCCGAAAATCCGCTGCGTCGGGATCAGTCTCAACACTTCGCGCCTTCCGGAGCGCGAGCGGGCGTCGGCGTGTCAGCGCCTGAGCGACGAGCTGGGCCTGCCGTGCAGCGATCCGGTCGCCATGGGAATGCGCGGAATCGCCGATCGCCTGCTTGAAAACCGCTGATTCAGCCCGAAATTCACGCCTGTCGCGGCGCTTCGAGCCTTGCCTGACCGGGTTCAGGTCACTAGAATGCGCGACTCACCGGTGCGGGGTGGAGCAGTCTGGCAGCTCGTCGGGCTCATAACCCGAAGGTCGTAGGTTCGAATCCTACCCCCGCTACCAAGCTTTGAAGCGGTAGAGAAAAGAACAATCTGGTGTCGTAAAACCAGGCCCCGCGAGGGCCTTTTTTGTTCTTTAGGCGGTCGAAACATTACGGAATGCTGGATACGAAGCTGACACAGTTGCTGGAACCGGTGGTCGAGAGCCTCGGCTACGAGCTGGTGCTGCTCGAATACGTGCCGCAGCGCGGCGGCGCGCTCGTGCGCCTGTACATCGACTCGCTGGGCGGCATCACGCTCGCCGATTGCGAGCGCGTGAGCCGCGAAGTCTCGGCGACGCTCGACGTCAACGACCCGATCCCTCAGAACTACCGCCTCGAAGTGTCCTCGCCCGGCATGGATCGACCCCTCGTGAAGCCCGAGCATTTCGAGCGCTTCGTCGGCCATGACGTGTCGATCCGGCTCGCGACGCCGCGCGACGGCCGCCGGAAATTCTCGGGCCGGTTGTCGGGCTACGCGAACCGGGCGGTCTCGGTGCAGGCCGAGGACGGCAAGTTCGACTTCGCGCTCGACGAGATCGAGCGCGCGCACCTGATTCCCGATGTCAACGAATTGAAGCCGGAAAAACGACGATGAGCACGAACAGCAAGCTGATTTTGCAGATGGTGGAAGTCGTCTCCAACGAGAAGGCCGTCGACAAGGAGATCATCTTCCAGGCGCTGGAAGCCGCGCTCGCGTCGGCAACCAAGAAGCGCTACGGCAACGACGAGATGGACGCGCGCGTCGCCATCGACCGCACGAGCGGCGAGTACGAGACCTGGCGCCGCTGGCTGGTGATGGACGACGAGGACGAGAACTTCGAGTCGCCCGAGCGCCACATCCTGTTCACGCCGGCCCAGGACAAGAAGCCCGGCTCCGCGATCGGCGAGTACATCGAGGAGCGTCTCGAGAACGTCGAGTTCGGCCGCATCTCCGCGCAGACCGCCAAGCAGGTCATCGTGCAGAAAGTGCGCGAGGCCGAGCGTGCGCAGGTCGTCGAGGCCTACAAAGGTCGCGTCGGCGAATTGCTGACCGGCCTCGTGAAGCGCCTCGAGCGCGGCGCGGTCGTGGTCGATCTGGGCGGCAGCGCGGAAGCGCTGGTTCCGCGCGAGCACGTCATCCCGCGCGAGCCGCTGCGCCCGGGCGATCGCGTCCGCGGATATCTCTACGAAGTCCGCGCCGAAGTGCGCGGACCGCAGCTGTTCATGTCGCGCACGATGCCGCAGTACCTGCTCGAGCTGTTCAAGCTCGAAGTGCCGGAGATCGCGCAGGGCCTCATCGAATTGAAGGGCGCCGCCCGCGATCCGGGCCTGCGCGCCAAGGTCGCCGTGAAGGCGAAGGACAAGCGCATCGATCCGGTCGGCGCGTGCGTCGGCATGCGCGGATCGCGCGTGCAGAGCGTGTCGAACGAGCTGGCCGGCGAGCGCATCGACATCGTGCCGTGGGACGAGAACCCCGCGCAGTTCGTGATCAACGCCATGGCGCCGGCGGAAGTCGAGTCGATCGTCGTCGACGAGGAAGCGCATGCGATGTCGATCGCGGTCGCCGAGGACAAGCTCGCGCAGGCGATCGGCCGCGGCGGCCAGAACGTTCGGCTCGCGTCCGAGCTCACCGGCTGGGTGCTCAACGTGATGACGGCCGCCGAAGCGCAGGCGAAGACCGATTCGGAGAACCAGTCGATCAAGCAGAACTTCATGGAAGCGCTCGGCGTCGACGAGGAAGTCGCGTCGATCCTCGTGCAGGAGGGCTTCACTACGCTCGAAGAGATCGCCTACGTCCCCGAGAAGGAGCTCATCGAGATCGAGGAGTTCGACGAGGACATCGTCAACGAGCTGCGTTCGCGTGCGCGCGACGTGCTCTTGACCAGCGCGATCAAGAAAGTTGAAGACGCCGCCGACGTGAAGCCCGCGGAAGATCTCCTCGCCGTCGAAGGCATGAGTGAAGATCTCGCCCAGAAGCTCGCCGCTGCAGGCGTCGTCACTTGCGAGAACCTCGCCGACCTCGCGACCGACGAGCTCACCGAGATGGTCGCGATGGACGCCAAGCAGGCTTCCGCCCTGATCATGGCCGCACGCGCCAAGGCGTACGCCTAAGGCGCAACAGAACCTCGAGCACGCCCATGTCAAAAGTCAAAGTCCAGGACTTCGCGAACCAGATCAAGCGTCCGGTTCCCGAGCTGCTCGCCCAGTTCAAGGAAGCCGGCGTCGCCGTCGAAGACGCTTCGTCCGAGATCAGCGACGACGACAAGCTCGCGCTGTTCGAGCACCTCAAGAAGAAGACTGGCTCCGCAGCGGTGACCGCCGCGGAGCCCAAGCGCATCACGCTCAAGCGCAAGGAGACGAGCGAGCTCAAGCTCGGGCCGTCGCGTGGCGGCACCGGCAAGACCGTCGCCGTCGAGGTGCGCAAGCGTCGCACCTACATCAAGCGCGACGAAGCCGATCAGCCGGAGTCGCAGGAAGACGTCGAGGCCGCCGCGAAAGAGCAGGCGGAGCGTGAGGCTGCTGCGCGCCATGCCGCAGAAGCGGAGGCCAAGCGTCACCAGGAAGAAGCCGAGCGCAAGATGCGCGAGGAAGAGGCTGCGCGTCGCGCAGTCGAGGAAGAGACGCGCAAGAAGCAGGAAGAGGAATCGCGCCGCGCCGCCGCGATCGCCGATCCCGCGCGCTCTGCCGCTGAAATCTCACGCCGCCGCGCCGAAGAGAATCTGCGCCGCGCCGCCGAGCACAAGCCGGAGCCGAAGAAGGCGCCGGAAGAACCGCAGCGCCGCCACCAGGAGCAGCCGCAGCGCGTCGAGATCCATGTTGCGGCCGGCAAGAGCGGCAAGCGCGCGAAGAAGACGCGCAAGCCCTCCGGTCCGATCCGCATCGACACGCAGCACGCGTTCGAGAAACCGGTCGCACCGATCGTGCGCGAAGTCGAAGTGCCGGAGTTCATCACGGTCGGCGATCTTGCCAACCGCATGGCGGTGAAGGCGACCGAAGTCATCAAGACGCTGATGGGCATGGGCGTGATGGCGACGATCAACCAGTCGCTCGACCAGGACACCGCGGTGCTCACGGTCGAGGAGATGGGGCACAAGGTCAAGGTGGTCAAGGCCACCGACGCGGAAGACACGCTGATGAAGGACGTCGCCGGCGAAGTGAAGGCGACGACCGAGGAGCTGCGTCCGCCGATCGTCACTGTCATGGGCCACGTCGATCACGGCAAGACTTCGCTGCTCGATTACATCCGCAAGACGCGCGTGGCCGCAGGCGAAGCCGGCGGCATCACGCAGCACATCGGCGCGTACAGCGTGAAGACGGCGAAGGGCGCGATCACGTTCCTCGACACGCCCGGCCACGCGGCGTTCACGCGCATGCGTGCGCGCGGCGCGCAGGTGACCGACATCGTCATCCTCGTCGTTGCCGGCGATGACAGCGTCATGCCGCAGACGCGCGAAGCGATCCAGCACGCGCGCGCCGGCAAGGTGCCGATGGTGGTCGCCGTGACCAAGATCGACAAGCACGATGCCAACGTCGACAAGGTGAAGAACGATCTCTTGAAGGAAGAAGTGGTCGCCGAGGATTTCGGCGGCGACGTCCAGGTCGTCGGCGTTTCCGCGCACACGGGCAAGGGCGTCGACGATCTGCTCGATGCCGTGTTGCTGCAGGCCGAAGTGCTGGAGCTCAAGGCGCCGGTCGATGCGCCGGCGCGCGGCGCGATCATCGAGTCGTCGCTCGAGAAAGGTCGCGGGCCGGTCGCAACCGTGCTGGTCCGCAGCGGAACGCTGCACGCCGGCGACGTCATCCTCTCCGGCTCGCATTTCGGCCGCGTCCGCGCGATGTTCGACGACGCCGGCAAGCCGGCGAAGGAAGCGGGCCCCTCGGTGCCCGTGTCGGTGCTCGGACTGTCGGGACTTCCCGATGCCGGCGACGAAGTCATCGTCGTCGCCGACGAGCGCAAGGCACGCGAGCTCGCCGAGCTGCGCGAGCGCCGTCTGCGCGAGCAGAAGCTCGCCCAGGCCCAGGTCGTTCGCATGGAGCAGGTCTTCGCCAAGATGGGCGAGGGCGAGGTCAAGCAGCTCAACCTGATGATCAAGGCCGACGTGCAGGGCTCGATGGAAGCGATCGTCGAAGCGCTGTCGAAGCTGCCGACGGCGGAGGTCAAGGTCAACGTCGTCTCCGCCGCGGTCGGCGGCATCAACGAGTCCGACGTCGATCTCGCGCTCGCGTCGAGCGCGATCATCATCGGCTTCAACACGCGCGCCGACGGCACCGCCCGCAAGCGCGTGCAGGAAACCGGCGTCGACGTGCGCTACTACAGCATCATCTACGACCTTCTCGATGACGTTGCCGGCGCCGTGTCGGGCCTGCTCGGCACCGAGACGCGCGAGCAGATCGTCGGCACCGCGCAGGTGCGCGACGTGTTCCGCAGCTCCAAGTTCGGCAACATCGCGGGCTGTCTCGTCATGGAAGGTCGCGTCGAGCGCGGCCTGCCGATCCGCGTGCTGCGCAACAACACGGTGATCTACGAAGGCGAGCTCGAGTCGCTGCGCCGCTTCAAGGACGACGTCAACAAGGTCGAGGCCGGCACGGAGTGCGGCATCGGCGTGAAGAACTACAACGACGTCAAGGTCGGCGACCAGATCGAATGCTTCCAGCGCATCGAGGTCAAACGCACGGTCAAGGCCGAGCTCGCCACGGAGAAAGCCGGCGGCCGCTGATTTGTCGTAGCGGAGGCGCGCGTCATGCCCAAGGAATATCCGCGCTCGGCGCGGCTCGCGGCGCAGCTCCAGCAGGAGCTCTCCGGGCTGCTGCGCGCCAATCTGCTGCGCGACCCGCGCGTCTACGGCGTCGATCTTGCGGTGACCACGGTCGAGCTCGCGCAGGATCTGTCGCACGCGCACGTGCTGGTGAGCACGCTCGGCGACGTCTCGAAGCTGGCGGACGCAGTCGCTGCGCTCAATCACGCGAAGGGCAAGCTGCGAGGGGAGCTCGGGCGGCGCCTCAAGATCCGCTACATCCCCGAGCTCACGTTCAAGTCCGACGACAGCGTACGCGAGGCCGACAAGATCAATCGCCTGCTGCACGACGCGCTCGAGAAGGATCGCAAGTTCGCAGCGGATCGCGACAAGAACTGAAGCATGAGCGCCCCGCGTCGCGCGCCGCGTCGCAACGTCGACGGCATCCTGCTGCTCGACAAGCCGGAGGGGCTCACCTCGAACGCGGTGCTTCAGCGCGTGAAGCGGCTCTACAACGCGGGGAAGGCGGGCCATACCGGCAGCCTCGATCCGATCGCGACCGGCTTGCTGCCGATCTGCTTCGGGCAAGCCACGAAGCTTTCCGGATTCCTGCTCGACGGCGACAAGCGCTATCGCGTTCGCGCCAAGCTCGGCGTGAAGACCTCGACCGGCGATCGCGAAGGCGAGCCGATCGCGCACTCCGATCCAGGCAGCGTGACCGGCGATGCCGTCGAGCGCACGCTGCCGAAATTCATCGGCACGCAGCAACAGGTGCCGCCGATGTATTCGGCGCTCAAGCACGAGGGGCAGCGCCTGTATGAGCTCGCGCGATCCGGTGTCGAGGTCGATCGCGCGCCGCGCGCGATCACGATTCACGAGCTGCAGCTGATCGGGCTCGCCGCTGGCGTGATCGAGCTCGACGTGTTGTGCAGCAAAGGCACCTATGTGCGCACGCTGGTCGAGGACGTCGCGACGTCGATCGGGCAGGTGGCGCACGTGGTCGCGCTCCGCCGCACCGGGGCACAGCCGTTCTGGTCGCCGGAGCTGGTGACCGTCGACACCCTGGAAGCCGCCGGGACGCGAGGACTCGATGCCCTCGACGCGCTCCTGCAGCCGGTCGCCGCAGGCGCGGCTTCGTTGCCGCAGGTCCGGATCGACGACGATCGGGCGTTCTATCTGTCGCGCGGCCAGGCCGTGCGGGTGGCGTCGGTGCCGGACAGCCAGACGATCGCCGTCGTGAACGGCGGCGGGCGGTTGCTGGGGATCGGGCGGCGCGACGCGCACGGCATGCTGGCGCCCAGCCGCTGGCTCAGCTGAAAAAAGCGCCAAAAACGCCGAATTTTACTTGTTGGGCCGCAGCTTCGGGACTACAATGCGCGGCTCGAAAACGACCGAAACGACGAATCTGGAGCCTTTGGCAATGGTTGCAACCGTGGAACGCAAGCGCGCCGTGATGGAGAAATTCCGCCGCGCGAAGAACGACACCGGCTCGCCGGAAGTGCAGATCGCGCTGCTCACCGAGCGCATCAACGGCCTGGCGCCGCACTTCGAGGCGCACAAGAAGGACAATCACTCGCGCATGGGCCTGCTGAAGATGGTGAATCAGCGCCGCAAGCTGCTCGACTATCTCAAGCGCAGCGATTCCGCGGGCTATCAGAAGCTCATTACCGATCTCGGCCTCCGTCGCTGAGATTCTCGCGGCGGAATTCTTCCGCCCCTTAACCACCTTCACCCGAGATCGCCGCCATGGTGTATCCAACTCCGCCCGTCAAGAAAACCTTCAAGTACGGCCAGCACAACGTCACCCTCGAGACCGGGGCGATCGCGCGCCAGGCCACGAGTGTCGTCGTCACCGTCGAGGACACCGTCGTCCTGGTGACCTGCGTCTTCCGCAAGGAAGCGAAGGAAGGCCAGGATTTCTTCCCGCTCACCGTCGACTACATGGAGCGCTTCTACGCCGGTGGCCGCGTGCCCGGCGGCTTCTTCAAGCGTGAAGGCCGCCCGACCGAGAAGGAGACGCTGACCTCGCGCCTGATCGATCGTCCGCTGCGCCCGCTGTTCCCCGAAGGCTTCTACAACGAAGTCCAGATCACCGCGACGGTGATGTCGCTCAATCCGCAGATCGACGGCGACATCCCCGCGCTGCTCGGCGCCTCCGCCGCGGTCGCCCTCTCCGGCGTGCCGTTCAACGGCCCGATCGGCGCCGCGCGCGTCGGTTACATCAACGGCCAGTACGTGCTCAACCCGACCACCGAGCAGACCGAGACGTCGCAGCTCGATCTCGTCGTCGCCGGCACCAAGGACGCCGTGCTGATGGTCGAGTCGGAAGCCAAGATGCTCACCGAGCAGGTCATGCTCGGCGCCGTGCTGTTCGGCCACGAGCAGATGCAGACCGCGATCAAGGCGATCAATGAGCTCGTCGCGCAGGCCGGCAAGCCGAAGTTCGAGTGGAAGGCGGCGGATCGCACTGCGGTCAAGGAATTCGTGAAGGCCTACGAGTCGCAGATCGTCGCGGCTTACGGCAACACCGAGAAGCAGAAGCGCTACGCCGCGCTCGACGCCGTCGTCGACGCCGCGCTCGCCGCCAAGCCCGAGACGCTCTCCGAGCAGCAGGTCGTCGCCGAGATGGAAGAGCTGAAGGCGCGCATCGTGCGCCATCGCATCCTCGACGGTCAGCCGCGCATCGACGGCCGCGACAAGTTCACCGTGCGTCCGCTGTCGATGGGCGTCGGCATCCTGCCGCGCACGCACGGCTCGTCGCTGTTCACGCGTGGCGAGACGCAGGTGCTCGCGGTCACCACGCTCGGCACCGGCAAGGATTACCAGATCATCGACGCGATCGAAGGCGAGTGGCACGAGAACTTCATGTTCCACTACAACTTCCCGCCGTACTGCGTCGGCGAAACCGGCCGTCTCAACGCGCCAAAGCGCCGCGAGATCGGCCACGGTCGACTGGCGAAGCGCGGCGTTGCCGCGGTGATGCCGGATCTGGACAAGGAATTCCCGTACGTCGTGCGCGTCGTGGCCGAGACGATGGAGTCGAACGGCTCGTCGTCGATGGCGTCGGTGTGCAGCTCGTGCCTCGCGCTGATGGACGCGGGCGTGCCGATCAAGGCACCGGTCGCGGGCATCGCGATGGGCCTGATCCTCGAGGGCAACCGCCACGCCGTGCTCACCGATATCCTCGGTGACGAAGATCACCTCGGCGACATGGATTTCAAGGTCGCCGGCACCAAGGACGGTGTCACTGCGCTGCAGATGGACATCAAGATCGAAGGCATCACCGGCGACATCATGAAGACCGCGCTGGAGCAGGCGAAGACCGCGCGTCTCCACATCCTCGGCGAGATGGCGAAGGTCATCGACAAGCCGCGTCCGGACATGTCGCCGTACGCGCCGCGCATCACCACGCTGAAGATCCATCCGGACAAGATCCGCGAGGTCATCGGCAAGGGCGGCGTCACCATCCGCGCGATCACCGAAGAGACCGGCACGCAGATCGACATCGACGACGATGGCACGATCAAGGTCGCCGCCGTCGACCAGAAGGCTGCGAACGCCGCGATCGCGCGCATCCAGCAGCTCACGCGCGACGTCGAGGTGGGCGAGGTCTACGAAGGCCGCGTGGCGAAGATCATGGACTTCGGGGCGTTCGTCACGATCCTTCCGGGCAAGGACGGACTGGTCCACATCTCGCAGATGTCGGACAAGCGCGTCGAGAAGGTCGAGGACGTGGTCAAGGAAGGCCAGAACGTCCGCGTGAAGGTTCTCGAGGTCGATCGCCAGGGCAAGATTCGCCTGTCGATGAAGGCCGTCGACACGGCCCAGGCCTGATCCGGCTGCAGCATCAGAGCCCCGCTTCGGCGGGGTTCTCGTTTGTGCGGGACAAAAAAAGAGGCCCCGAGGGGTATCGGGGCCAAGGTGCGAGAAAGGCGCTTGGCCTTTCTGGAGGAGCCATCGGACAGGGGACGGCGCTGCTTTTACCGCTTCCCTGTCCTCCAAATTGTTGCAGTGCAGTATAGCCACGACTGACCGATCAGTCAACGGCCGGCGAGTAATAAATCGTCAATTGCCGCAATTGGTTAAGAATTAACCGAGCGGAAGGGCCGGCGCCACGTTCTTGTGGCGGCCCCGACACCGAAACGCTAGCCCTTGTTGTCGGCGGCGGTCCCGAAACGGCGCGGCTTCAGGTTGCCGCGGGCGCGCGACAGGTTCTTGAAGAACTCGCGACGCACCAAGCGCCAGATCGGCATCTGCTGGTCGGCCATCTCGCGCAGGATCTGCATCGGCTGCTGAGCCTGTCCGAGCAGGTGCTTGAGCTGATCGGTGAACTTGTGCTGCTGCTCCATGAACATCTGCATGGACAGCTCGAGATAGCGGCCCATGCTGGTCTGCATCGGGTCGCCATAGGAACGGATGATGTGGGTGAGCAGCTCGGTGCGGAAGATCGGGTTGCCGCCTTCCTCCTGCTCGGCGATGACCTGCAGCAGGATGCTGCGGGTGATGTCGTCGCGGGTGCGCTTGTCGAGCACCTTGAACTTCACGTTCTGCAGGACCAGCTGGCGGACTTCCTCCAGCGTGATGTAACGGCTGATTTCCGTGTCGTAGAGGCGGCGATTGGGGTATTTCTTGATGATCCGGACCGCGTCCGTCATTGGAGCCACTCCTCCCTTTGTTGCGCTGCATTATAGCCGGGATGTTGCAGCGCACCGGAGCCGGGAACTGTTCTCCATGCGCTGCTTCCCACGCGGCTCGGGCTCCAGTTGCCGATCGCCCATTCCAGCAACGGGGCAGGCGATAAGCCACTGATCTCCGGAGGCGCTTCCTGGTTGAGACAACGCAAGGCCGCGACAAGGTTCACGCTGGCCTGCTCGATCTGCACCGGTGCAGCATGGTTCTGCTTCGACAGCTTGCGTCCCGCAGCATCGACCAGCACTGGCAGATGGCGGTACATCGGTGGCTCGATCCGCAGACCCTGCATCACGAGAAGCTGCCGAATGGTCGATCCGATGAGGTCGGCGCCGCGCACGACTTCAGTGATTCCCTGCGCCGCCTCGTCGACCGCGCAGGCCAGCTGATAGCCGATGACGCCGTCGGCGCGACGCAGGACGAAGTCCCCGACGTCCTGGAGCAAGTGCCTTTGCTGCAGCCCCTGCCAGCCGTCCTCGAAGCTGAAATCATCGTCGTCCACGCGCAGACGAAGACTCGTGTTGCGCTGGGCTTTCGTCCCGCTGCGGCAGGTTCCCGGGTAGACCGGTCCGTCAGTTCCCGGAAGTGAAGTCGCTTCGAGAGTTGCCCGTGTGCACGAGCAGCGATAGACCCGGCCGCTGCGTTCCAGCGCCCGCAGTGCGGCCTGGTATTCCTCGATGTGCTGCGACTCGCGACGGATCGCCTCGTCCCAGTGCAGCCCGTGGCCTTCGAGCTGCCGCAGGATCTGTTCTTCAGCGCCCGGCGCGTTGCGCGGGGTGTCGAGGTCGTCGATGCGCAGCAACCAGACGCCGCCCTGTGCTTTGGCCTGGAGATAGCTCGCAAGCGCGGTCACCAGCGAGCCCAGGTGCAGCGGGCCCGACGGCGTGGGTGCGAAACGTCCGCGATAAGAAGAAATCGGCTTAGACAAAAGTGACTGGAATCACAAAATTGCGCGGGGATGTGAGTATAATTTGTTAATTCCAGGTCGGGGCCGAAGGTGCCCAACCAGCGTGGACAGTAGCGGTTCCCAAACTCGCGCCCGCGGCGCGAAGAGTCTCTAGATGTTGCGGGCGCTGCTGTTCGATGTCGATGGCACGCTCGCCGACACCGAGCGCCTCGGACATCGCAAGGCCTACAACAAGGCCTTCCGCAAGCTCGGCCTGAATTTCCGCTGGGGACCCAAGCTCTATCGACGCCTGCTGAAGCAGCCCGGCGGCAAAGAGCGTCTCGCGTATTACCTCAAGCGCTATCAGCCTGAGCTCGGCGAGCATGCCGACGCGGTGAGTGAAGCGGAAGAGGCATGGGTGCAGCACGTGCACCATCTCAAGTCGAATTATTTCCGCAGGCTCGTGAAGCGCGGCCGCGTCCCCCTGCGTCCGGGCGTCGCGCGCCTGATGCGCGAGGCCGACGCCGGCGGCGTGCAGATCGCGGTCGTCACCAACGCGAGCCGCGCGAGCCTCGAGCCGCTGCTGCGTTACAGCCTCGGCGACGAGCTCGTCGATCGCATCGACGTCGTCGTCTGCGGCGAGGACGGTGTCGCGAAGAAACCCGCGCCCGATCTTTATCACCTCGCGCTGCAACGATTGCAGTTGCCTTCGAATGCGTGCATCGCCGTCGAGGATTCTGCGATGGGCCTGCGCGCCGCGACCGCCGCAGGAATCCCGACGATCATCACGATCAACGCCGAAACCGAAGGTCAGGATTTCAGTGCGGCGATGCTGGTCCTCGACAGTCTCGGCGAGCCGGATCAGCCTGCCACCGTGCTGCGCGGCTACCTCAACGGTCACTGCTGCGTCACCGCCGGGTTCCTGCAGGAGATCATGGCGACTCCGGTCGCCGCCTAGCCCCACTCGCTATACTCCCGCGACAAAAAACCGGGAGCCGCCATGCGACGCTGGAACGGCTGGGGCGATGATTCCGATCACTACCCGCTGAGCGAAGACGCGCTCGCCTTCGTGCGCGAGCGCGTGGGCGAGAGCAAGCCGTCGAAGGATGCGACGCGCGACGAAGTCCTGCGCTCGGTGCCCGAGAGCCGCCTCAAAGGCTCCGCGACCTTCAAGTACGACGAGGCCACGCGCGTCGACCACAGCCGCGGCCAGAGCCTGCCCGACTGGCTGGCGATGCGCTATGGCCGCATGGGGCCGTTCGTCGACGGCGTCGCTTTCCCGACCAGTCACGACGAAGTCGCCGCTACGCTTTCCGAAGCAAGGAAGCTCGGCGCGATCGTGATCCCGTACGCCGGCGGCACCAGCGTGGTCGGCCATCTCACGGCGCCGATCGGCGACAAGCCGGTCGCCAGCATTTCGCTCGAGAAGATGAACAAGCTCGCCGGCATCGACGAGCGCGCCTCGATCGCGGGCTTTGGCGCCGGCACGCCGGGCCCGCAAGTGGAAGCGCAGCTGAAGCAGCAAGGCTACGTGCTGGGACATTTCCCGCAGTCGTACGAGTATTCGACGATTGGTGGCTGGGTGGTGACGCGATCGTCGGGCCAGCAGTCGCTGCGCTACGGACGCATCGAGAATCTCTTTGCATCGGGGCGGATGATCACGCCGCGCGGCGAGCTTGTCGTCGGCGGACATCCCGCGTCGAGCGCCGGACCGGATCTGCGCGAAGCAGTGATGGGATCCGAAGGTCGCTTCGGCATCCTCACCGAAGTGAACGCGCGCGTGCGGCCGCTCCCTGAAGTGGACGAATTCCGCGCAGTGTTCTTCCCGGATTGGGTTTCTGGCATCGAAGCCGTGCGCACGATGGCGCAGGCCGACCTCGGACTGTCGATGCTGCGCCTGTCGAACGAGATCGAGACCGAGACCCAGCTCGCGCTGGTGTCCGGGCATCGCTCCGCGCTGCAGTGGCTGCAGCGCTATCTCGGCATGCGCGGCATCGGTGCGGGGAAGTGCATGCTGATGATCGGCATCACCGGCGCGCACCGTCAGGTCCGCCGCGCGCGCGGCGACGCCATCGTCATCGCGCGCAAGTTCGGCGGCGTGCACGTCGGCAAGATGATGGGCGCGGCGTGGGCGAAGAACCGATTCCGTGGACCTTACCTGCGCAACACGCTGTGGGACGCCGGCTACGCGATCGACACCGTCGAGACGTCGATCAACTGGCCGAAGGCGACGCCGCTGATGCGTGCGATCGAGCAGGCCGCGAAGGACGCGCTCGCCGGCGAGAACGAGCGTGCGCATGCGTTCACGCATCTGTCGCACGTGTACCGCCAGGGCTGCAGCATCTATTCGACGTTCGTGTATCGCTCGACCGGCTCCTACGAAGCCGACTTCGCGCGCTGGCAGCGCCTGAAGGGCAAAGTGTCCGAAACGATCGTCTCGCACGGCGGCACGATCAGTCATCAGCACGGCGTCGGCGCCGATCACGCGCCGTACCTGCCGGCGGAGAAGGGCGCGCTCGGCATCGACCTGATCAAGGCGATGGCGCGGGAGCTCGACCCGACCGGCATGATGAATCCGGGAAAGCTCTTCGCGTGAGCGAGCGGCCGCTGCTCGGATCGCTGCCGGCACAATTCGACCTGGTCGTCATCGGCGGCGGCATCACCGGCGCCGGCATCGCGCGTGAGGCGGTGCGCACCGGCGCGAGCGTGCTGCTCGTCGAGCAGAACGATTTCGCGTCGGGCACGTCTTCGCGATCGTCGAAGCTCGTCCACGGCGGTCTGCGTTATCTCAAATCGGGACAGTGGCGCCTCACGCTCGAGTCCGTGCGCGAGCGCCAGCGCCTGATGCGCGAAGCGCCGGGATTGATCAGCCCCCAGATTTTCTTGATGCCGCTGTATCGGGGATCGAAGCCCGGCCGATGGCTTCTACGCATCGGTCTGTGGATCTACGACCTGATGGCGCGCAGCTTCGACTCGCGCTGGATCGATGCTTCGCAGCTCCAGGCGCTCGAGCCGAACGTGCGTCGCGATCAATTGATCGGCGCGATGCGCTATCTCGATGCGGGCACGGACGATACGCGGATGGTGCTGCGCCTGATCTTCGAGGCGTGTTCGGAAGGCGCGATCGCGCTCAACTACGTCGAAGTCACCGGCCTCGTGCGCGAGAACGGCCGCGTGGTCGGCGTGAAGCTGCGCGACGGCGCGCGCGCAGGTCAGCGCGAGATCCGTGCGAGCGTCGTGGTCAACGCCACCGGCGCGTGGGCCGCCGAACTGCCGGACGAGCCGGTCGGCGCGCCGCGATTGCGCCCACTGCGCGGCAGCCATTTCGTCTTTCCGCGCGATCGGCTGCCGATCCGGCATGCGGTGTCATGGCTGCATCCGCAAGACGCGCGGCCGATCTTCGCGTATCCCTGGGAAGGCGCCGTGGTCTACGGCACCACCGATCTCGATCACGGCGACGACGCGCTCGCGAACGTGCGTATGACGCCGGCGGAGTCGACCTATCTCCTCGAGGGCCTCGCGTACCAGTTCCCGGATCTGGACCTGCGTGCGAGCGACGCGATCGCGACTTACGCCGGCGTGCGACCCGTCGTCGCCGGCGGCAAGGCCGATCCGTCGGCCGAGTCGCGCGAATCCGCGATGTGGAGCGCGCCCGGCATCGTCAGCATCACCGGCGGCAAGCTGACGACGTTCCGCATCACCGCGCGACAGGTTCTGCTGGAAGCCTCGAAGCAGTTACCGAAGCTCAAGCCGCGCCGTGCGCTGCCGGCGTTCATGAACGCGAGCGACACGGGCAACGTTCGTCTCTTCGGCCGGCTGGGCGCGGCGGCGCAAACCATGCTCGCGGAATTGCCGCGCGAGGAGCAGGTGCCGATCGACAGCACGCCCTACACGTGGGCCGAAATCCGCTGGGCAGTGCGCAACGAGCGCGTCGTCCATCTCGAGGATTTGATGCTGCGACGTACTCGGCTCGGGCTCGTCACGCCGCAAGGCGGCGCCGCGCTGTTGCCGCGGATCGCCACCATCTGTCGCGAGGAGCTCGGCTGGGACGAAGCGCGCTGGACGCGCGAGGCGCAGGACTATCAGGCCGTGTGGCAGTCCCAGCACGCGGTGAGGTGATGGCGAAGATCCTCGCCATCGACGTCGGGACGCAAAGCGCGCGCGCGATCGTGTTCGACGAGCACGGCCATCTGCTCGCGAAAGCGCAGACGATCTTCGACCCGACCTACGTCTCGCCGCGCCCCGGCTGGGCGGAGCAGGGCACCGACATCTACTGGAACGGCGTGCGCCAGAGCTGCGCGGCGCTGTGGCGCGGCGGCGTGGTGAGGCCTGCGGAGATCACCGGCGTTTCGCTGACGACTCAGCGCGCGACGATGGTGTGCGTCGACGGTGCGGGCAAAGTGCTGCGACCTGCGATCGTGTGGCTCGATCACCGGCGCAGCGACTCGCCGCCGAACCTCGGCGCGCTGTGGAGCACCGCGTTCAAGCTCGCGGGCGCGACGAATCTCATCCGCCAGTTCCAGGCCGAATCCGACGCGAACTGGCTCTCCGAGCACGAGCCCGAGGTCTGGCGCGAGACGAGCAAATTCCTGTTCCTCTCGGGCTGGCTCACGCACCGTCTGGTCGGCGAGTACGTCGACTCGGTCGGCTGCCAGGTCGGCTACGTGCCGTTCGACTACAAGAATCTCCGCTGGGCCGCGAAGAACGACTTCAAGTGGAAGGCCGTGCGGGTTCGACCCGATCAACTGCCGCGTCTCGTCGCGCCGGGCGAGAAGCTCGGCGCGCTGACGCGCGCTGCTGCGGATGAGCTCGGGCTACCGGCGGGCTTGCCGCTGATCGCAGCGGCCGCCGACAAGGCTTGCGAAGTGCTGGGCTGCGGCGCGCTCGCCGCCGACGTCGCGCAGCTGTCGTTCGGCACGACGGCGACGATCAACACGACGCAGTCGAAGTACGTCGAAGTCCAGCGCCTGCTGCCCGCATATCCGGCGGCGATGCCGAACGCCTACAACACCGAGATCCAGATCTATCGCGGCTTCTGGATGGTGTCGTGGTTCAAGCGCGAGTTCGCGCACAACGAGCAGCGACTCGCCGACGAGCGCGGTGTGCCCGCCGAAATGCTGTTCGACGAGCTGATCAGCAACGTGCCACCCGGATCGATGGGCCTCACGCTGCAGCCGTACTGGTCGCCGGGCGTGCGCGATCCGGGACCCGAAGCCAAGGGCGCGATCATCGGCTTCGGCGATGTGCACACCCGCGCGCACTTCTATCGCGCGATCCTCGAAGGCCTCGTTTATGGCCTGCGCTCCGGCGGCGAGAAGATCGAGAAGAAGATCGGCCGGAAGATCCGTCTGCTGCGCGTCGCGGGCGGCGGCTCGCAATCCGACGTCGCGATGCAGATCACCGCCGACATCTTCGGCTTGCCCGCGGAGCGCTCGGAGATCTACGAGACCTCCGCGCTCGGCGCGGCGATCAATTGCGCCGTCGGATTAGGGCTGCATCCGGACTATGCGACGGCAGTAAAGACGATGTGTCGCGTGGGTCGCCGCTTCGATCCGCAGGAATCCGCGCGCAAGACCTACGACGCGCTGTATCGCGACGTCTACAGCCGGATGTACCCGCAGCTGAAGCCGATCTATCAGAAGATCCGCGAGATCACGGGCTACCCGCCGTAGGTCGGCCTTCAGGCCGACGCGTTCCAGAGCTTCTGCAAGCTCGGGTAATCCGGCCTCACCTTCGCTGCGTCCTCGATCGCCTTCATCGCAGCGCTCGCGACGTGTTCCTGCCACGGTCGCGCGGCGACCTGCACCGTGATCGGCAGACCCGTCGAGCCGCGCTCCGTCTCGGCTGCGGTCTGATCCATCTTGTCGCGCGACGGCGCGCGATCGCTCTCTTCGCGCTCGCTCACGGTGGTGACCGGCACGATGCCCGCTGGATAGCCGAGCACGTTATAGATGCAGGCATAACCACCGAGGACCCCGAGCTCGAGCGTCGCGCCGTGGCGCAGCGCGGGCAGGGCGGCCGACGGCGAGAGGATCAGGTCGATCGGTCCGGACGGAGTTTCGTCGAGCGCGCGGCGCCAGCGCGCCTGGTAATCCATCAGCCGTTCGCAGAGCTGCCAGTAGTTGTCGGTGTCGTGCCGGCCGTAGTTGGCGAGGATCTCCGCGGATTTGCCGCGGCCCGTCAGCGTGAGGAGCTTGCGCAGCACCGGCATCATCCAGCTCGGTGCGGCTGCGGCCTGCTCGATCTGTCGGATGCGCGGGTCGCGCGGATTCTTGCCGAGGATGCGCTTCAAGCCGGCGGCGCCGTCGGCGACGAAGATGCCGTAGAACATCGCGACGGCTTCACCGATGTCGGGCGGCTGCCATTCGAAGACGCGGGCGCCGCGATCGGCGAGGATCTTCGCCGCTTCCTGCACCGCGCGGCGACAGGCGGGCGAGGCGGTGAACGTCCCATCGTCGGTGAACCAGGCGACGCGAAGCCCTTTGAGATCGACCGATGCCGGATCGCCGAGCGGCGCGGGCGAGTCGCCATTCGCGGCACGTCCGCCGTGGATCACTTCCAGGCCGAGATCGAGATCGCCGACGTCGCGCGCGAACACGCCGACCTGGCTCGGGATCGCGCGCTGCCCGGCCGGAAGGCTGAAGCGTCCCGGATCGGTGAAGCGTCCAGCGGTCGCCTTCATGCCGACGATGCCGCAGAACGCCGCCGGGACGCGATTCGATCCGCCGATGTCGGTGCCGAGCCCGAGCGGCGAGCCGCCGGCCGCGATGATCGCGGCTTGTCCGCCGGACGATCCACCCGGCGCGCGCTCGAGGTCCCACGGATTGTTGGTGCGGCCGTAGAGCGGATTGTCGGCCTCGATGTAGAGCAGGACCTGCGACACGTTGGTCTTGCCGAGCACGATCGCGCCGGCCTTGCGCAGGCGCTCGACAAAGATCAGGTCGCGGTCCGCCGAAGTCTTTGCGCGCGAGGGCAGGCCGAAGGTGGACGGCGAGCCCTCAAGATCGAGGCATTCCTTGATCGTGATCGGCACGCCGTGTAAAGCGCCGAGCGCTTCGCCGCGGGCGCGCGCCTCGTCGGCCAGGCGTGCTTCGCTGCGCGCCTCGTCGTAGCGCTTCCAGATCACCGCGTTGAGCGACGGATTGACCGCTTCGATGCGGTCGATGTGGGCTTCGACGGCCTTGGTCGCGGAGATTTCGCCGTTCGCAATGCGCCGAGCGAGCTCGCGGGCACAGAGCTGCCAGATCGCTTCCATACGGTCAGGCGCCCGGAAGCTGGCCTTGCGCGGTGGGATCGCTGTGCCACGCCGCCGGCGGCAGCTCGCCCTTGAATCCCTTCGCACGATGCTCGGCGACGACGTGGGTGTAGATGCCGCCGCGCACGTTGAACACGGCGGTCAGGCGCATGAGGCGCGGCTTCAGGGCGCCGGCGAGGTCGTCGAGGATGCGGTTGGTGACGTCCTCGTGGAAGTGGCCTTCGTCGCGGAAGCTCCAGATGTAGAGCTTCAAGGATTTCAATTCGACGCAGAGCTTGTCTGCGATGTATTCGAGATAGAGCGTCGCGAAATCCGGCTGGCCGGTCTTCGGGCACAGGCAGGTGAACTCCGGCATGCGCATGCGGATCGCGTAGTCGCGCGACGGCGCCGGGTTCGGGAACGTCTCGATTTTTTTCTGCGGACGGGTGGGCATGTGCGTCGCGACAATTTACACTACGCGCCATTCACGGGATCGAGAGTCGATGCGTCTTTCCGCCATCAAGCTGGCCGGTTTCAAGTCCTTCGTCGACGCAAGCACGCTGCCCCTCCCCTCGAACCTGACCTCGATCGTCGGGCCGAACGGCTGCGGCAAGTCCAACATCATCGATGCCATCCGCTGGCTGCTCGGCGAGCAGTCGATGCGCCAGCTGCGCAGCGAGACGATGGAGGACGTGATCTTCAACGGCAGCAAGACGCGCAAGCCCGCGGGACGCGCGTCGGTCGAGATGCTGTTCGACAACAGCGACGGCACCATCGGCGGACCTTACGCGGCGTACAACGAGATCGCGGTCCGCCGCGAGCTCACGCGCGACGGCGAATCGCAGTACTACCTGAACGGCGCGAAGTGCCTGAAGCGCGACGTCACCGACCTGTTCCTCGGCACCGGGCTCGGCGGCCGCAGCCAGTACGCGATCATCGAGCAGGGCATGGTCTCGCGCATGATCGAGGCCAAGCCCGAAGAGCTGCGCCAGTGGCTCGAAGAGGCTGCGGGCATCTCCAAGTACAAGGAGCGCCGGCGCGAGACCGAGACGCGCATCCGGCAGACGCGCGAGAACCTGGCGCGGCTGTCCGACCTGCGCGTCGAGCTGCAGGCGCGGCTGGAGCAGCTGCGCAAGCAGGCCGCGAACGCCGAGAAGTATCGCGAGTACAAGGAGCAGGAGCGTCGCCTGAAGGCCGAGCTCCTCGCGCTGCGCTGGCGCTCGCTCGAAGCGCAGTGCCTCGCGCAGGACACGGCGATCGCCGAGCTGAGCCAGTCGCTGGAAGATGCCAAGGCACGACTGGCGAAAGCGCACGAGGAGCGCGCTGCGCTCGAAAGCTCGCATCACGCCGAGAACCAGAAGTTCAACGAGCTGCAGGGCAAGCTCTACGAAGCCGAAGCCGCGAAGTCGCGCCAGGAACAGGATCTGAAGCATGCGCGCGAGATGAAGGCGCAGCGCGTACGCGAGCTCGAGCACCTGACCCGTCAGCTCGAAGAGATCCGTGCCCGCGAAGGGCGGGAGACGCAGCGCCTCGCGGAGCTGCGCGAAGCGCTCGCGCGCGACGAAGCCGCGGTCGGCGAAGCGCAGTCGCGCAACGAGCAGGCGCAGAAGGTCCTCCGCGAAGCCGACGAAGCCGCCCTGTCGCAGCAATCGCGCTGGGACGAATTCCTCGCGCGCTCGGAAGGCGCGACCACGCAGCTCGAGGCCGAGCGCGTGCGCGTGCAGCAGCTCGATCGCGCGCTGATGCAGGCCGAGGAGCGCCTCAACGTGCTGACCACGGAGCAGGCGAAGCTCGACGCCGCGCCGATCCAGGCGGCGCTGTTCGACGCCGACACCGAGCTCAAGAACATCCAGCGCTCGATCGGCGATGCGCAAGCCCTGCTCGCCGAGCTCGATCGCAAGATCGCCGAGCTGCGCGATTCGCGCGCGACTGCAGAAGGCGCGCTGCACGAGGCGCGTCAGTCGCTGCAAGGCGCACGCGGTCGACTGTCGTCGCTCGAAACGCTGCAAGCCGCCGCGCTCCGCCAGGATGACGCGGAGCTCAACGCATGGCTGCAGAAGCACGGGCTCGAGGAGGCGCCGCGGCTCGCCGCCGCGCTGCAAGTCGAGTCGGGCTGGGAAGGCGCGGTCGAGCACGTGCTCGGGGATCTGCTGCAGGCGCCGCTGATCGCCGACTTCGCCGACAAGCTCGGCGGCATCCACAGCGCGCCCAAATCCGGGGTCAACTTGCTGCACAGCTCGGCCGGCGTCGCGACGTCGCACGCCGAGCGGTTGAGCGCAAAGGTCGTCGGACCCGGCGTGGTGATGGAGCTGCTGCACGGCATCTTCGTCGCCAATGACATCGCGCAAGCGCGCGCGACCGCCGCGAGCCTGCACGCCGGCGAATCGGTGATCACCAAGGATGGCGTCTGGCTCGGCAAGGACTGGGCGCGCTATCCGCGCACGCACGAGGACGAGACCGGCGTGCTCGCCCGCGCGATGCTGCTCAAGCAGCTGCGTGCCGAAGTGGAAGCGCAGGCGAGCTCGGTGCGCGAGAAGGAGAAGCACGTCGACGAGCTGCGGATCTCGACGCAGACGCTGGAGACGCAGCGTCGCGACATCGCCGCGCGCTTCGACGACGGCCGCTCCAAGGAAGCGCGCAGCCTCGCGTTCCGCCAGGCGCAGAGCGTGCGCCTGGAGCAGACCGAGTCGCGCGCGAAGCAGCTGGCGCAGGAGATCACTGCGCTGACCGCCAGTCGCGAGACGCTGAAGTCGGAGCTCGTGACGGCGCAGAAGAAGTCGGCCGAGCTCGATGCGATCGCGCAGAAGCTGCGCGACGAGCGTGGCGCGCTCCAGCAGGCCGTGAGCGACAGCCGCGTCGCTGCCCAGCGCGCGCGCGCTGCGGCGCTGGAGACGGGATCGGCGCTCAACGCAGCGCAGCTGGAGCTCGCGACCAAGCGCAGCGCGCTCGAAGGATTGAACAACGCGCTGCGCGATCTCGCGGCGCAACGCGAAGCGCGCGAGCGCGAGCGCGTCGAGATCGACGGCACGCTCGCCCAGTACGATGCGCCGATCGAGAATCAGGCGCAGGGCGCCGCTTCGGCGATGGCCGCGGTGCAGGCCGCGCAGGACGCGCTGCGTCAGGCGCGCGACCGGCTCACCTCGGCGGAAGTCGCGCTCGGCAGCACGGCGCAGCGCGTGCAGGCCGCCGAGTTCGATCGCGACGCCGCGCGTGATCGGCTGCAGCAGGCGCAGATCGAATCGCAGGGACTCACGGTGCGGCGGCAGACGCTGTCGGATCAGATCGTCGAGACCGGGATCGATCGCAACGAGCTGCTCGCGGCGATCAAGGACGACGCGACGCCTGAGGTGTGGGACGAAAAAGTCCTGTCGATGGGCCGGCGCATCGAGCGTCTGGGCGCGATCAACCTCGCGGCGATCCAGGAGCTCGACGAGGCCCAAGCGCGCGAGACCGAGCTCGGCAAGCAGAACGACGACATCACCGGCGCGCTCGC
>DASRHK010000151.1:0-11300 GCA_035650495.1 Nevskiaceae bacterium
CCGGACAGGCCGGTTTCCATGCTGCGCAGCCCCTTCTGCAGGGCTTCGGCGAAGCTGCGGCCAATGGCCATCGCCTCGCCCACCGATTTCATGCTGGTGGTCAGCAGCGCCGGCGTGCCGGGGAATTTCTCGAAGGTGAAGCGCGGGATCTTGGTGACGACGTAATCGATCGACGGCTCGAACGAGGCCGGCGTGATGCCGCCGGTGATCTCGTTGCGCAATTCGTCGAGCGTGTAGCCGACCGCGAGCTTCGCCGCGACTTTCGCGATCGGGAAGCCAGTGGCCTTCGACGCAAGCGCAGAGGAGCGCGACACGCGCGGATTCATCTCGATGATGATCATGCGGCCGCTGCGCGGGTCGACTGCGAACTGCACGTTGCTGCCGCCGGTGTCGACGCCGATCTTGCGCAGCACCGCGATGCTCGCGTTGCGCATGATCTGGTATTCCTTGTCGGTGAGCGTCTGCGCCGGCGCGACGGTGATCGAGTCGCCGGTGTGCACGCCCATCGGGTCGAGGTTCTCGATCGAGCAGACGATGATGCAGTTGTCCTTGCGATCGCGGACCACTTCCATCTCGAACTCTTTCCAGCCGAGCAGCGACTCCTCGATGAGGACTTCGGTGGTCGGCGACAGATCGAGGCCGCGCGCGACGATCTCCTCGAACTCCTCGATGTTGTAGGCGACGCCGCCGCCCGAGCCGCCGAGGGTGAACGACGGCCGGATGATCACAGGGAAGCCGATCTTCTCCTGAACCTCGCGCGCTTCCGCGAGCGTGTGCGCGACGCCCGATCGCGCGGACTCGAGCCCGATCTCCGACATCGCGTTGCGGAACTTCAGGCGATCTTCGGCGAGATCGATCGCGTGCGCGTTCGCGCCGATCAGCTCGACGCCGTGCTTCTTCAGCACGCCCTGCCGCTCGAGATCGAGCGCGCAGTTCAGTGCGGTCTGCCCGCCCATCGTCGGCAGGAGCGCGTCGGGCTTCTCCTTCTCGATGATCCGCTCGATGGTCTGCCAGCGGATCGGCTCGATGTAGGTCGCGTCGGCCATCTCCGGGTCGGTCATGATCGTCGCCGGATTCGAGTTCACGAGAATGACTCGATAGCCTTCCTGTCGCAGCGCCTTGCAGGCCTGCGCACCCGAGTAATCGAACTCGCACGCCTGGCCGATGACGATCGGGCCGGCGCCGATGATCAGGATGGACTTGAGATCCTGACGCTTAGGCAAGGCTCTGCTCCAGCATCTGCACGAAGCGATCGAAGAGCACGCCGACGTCGTGCGGCCCGGGGCTCGCTTCCGGATGGCCCTGGAACGAGAACGCCGGCGCATCGAGCACGCGGATGCCCTGGTTGCTGCCATCGAACAGCGAGCGATGCGTGACCTTCGCGTTGCCCGGCAACGTCGCTTCGTCGACCGCGAAGCCGTGGTTCTGCGAGGTGATCATCACGCGGCCGGATTCGAGATCCTGCACCGGATGGTTCGCGCCGTGATGTCCGAATTTCATCTTGAGCGTCTTGCCGCCGACCGCGAGCCCGAGGATCTGGTGGCCGAGACAGATGCCGAACACCGGCAGCTTCTTCGCCATGAACTCGCGCGCGGCGTTGATCGCATAGGTGCACGGCTCGGGATCGCCGGGACCGTTCGCAAGGAGAACGCCATCGGGACGCAGCTTGAATACGTCGGCTGCGGAGGTTTGCGCCGGCACGACGGTGACGCGGCAGCGGCGATCAATCAGCATGCGCAGGATGTTGCGCTTCACGCCGAAGTCGTAAGCGACGACGTGGAAGCGCGGCACGTCGAGCTCGGTTTCCTTGTTCGTGTCGAGGCGCCACGTTCCGCGCGTGAATTCGTAGGCCTTCTTCACACTGACGACCTTCGCGAGGTCGGCGCCCTTCAGGCCGCCGAACGCGCGCGCCTCGGCGAGCGCCTTCTCCTCGGAGATCTTCTTGCCGGCGATGACGCAGCCGTTCTGGGCGCCCTTGTCGCGCAGCAGGCGCGTCAGGCGCCGCGTGTCGATGCCGGCGATGCCGACGACGTTGTTGTCGCGCAGGTAGTCGGTGAAGCCAACCGTCGAGCGGAAGTTGCTCGCGGGTCGCGGCACTTCGCGGAGCACGAGGCCGGCGATGTGGACCGCATCGGACTCCGCGTCCTCGGGATTGGTGCCGACGTTGCCGATGTGCGGATAGGTCAGCGTGACGATCTGCTGGCGGTACGAGGGATCGGTGAGGATCTCCTGGTAGCCCGACATCGCCGTGTTGAACACGACCTCGCCGACCGTCGAGCCGTCGGCGCCGATGGAAACGCCTTGGAAAATGGAACCGTCGGCGAGTGCGAGAAGGGCCGGCGGTCGGGACGTCATCGCGTCTTTCTAATCCTGGTGGCGGGTACAAGAACGGGGGCGATCACTGCCCCCGTGGATTAGGCGCGCATTTTACTTTCGTTCTTTCGGCGCGTCTACGAAAAAAGTGAAATTTGATCGCCGCACTTCGGCGGCACGCGGAATTGGGAGGTGTCGAGACGCAAGTCACGCCATCGATCGAGGCCGAGCCGGGAGGCGGCGAGCTTGAAGCGCTGCTCGAAGAGTCTCGCGAACGGCCCTGATCCGCGCTGGCGAACGCCCCACTCGCTCGAGTAGTACTGATTCGGCCGGTACGGCGTCGGCGCCGGCGTGGATACGTGCGGCTCTTCGGGCTGCTGGATGTTCTCGTCGACCGGCTGCGCCGAGCCCTCCGCCGCCCGATGCTGCGGCGCTCCGCCATGCATCTGACGCATCAGGCTCATGACATGTGCAGCCTTGCCCGGATGGTGCGTGTTGAGCCACGCCTCGAACACGTCCTTCACTTCCCAAGGCAGGCGAAGCATCACGTAGCCCGCCGCAAGCGCGCCGGCGTCCTTTGCGGCGGCGAGGATGTCCTCGAGCTCGCCATCGGTGATGACGGGAATGATCGGCGCAACCATCACCATCACCGGCACGCCGGCTTCCGACAGCTTGCGCACCATACGCAACCGGCTGCGCGGTGATGCGGCGCGCGGCTCGAGCGTTCGCTTGATCTCGTCGCGAAGGCTGGTGATCGAGATCGCCACGTTGGCAAGGTGCGCGCGACCCATCTCGGCGAGGATGTCGAGATCGCGCTCGATCAGGGCGGCGCCCTTGGTCACGATCGAGCACGGCTGCCGATAGCGCTGCATGACTTGGAGCAGGCTGCGCATGATCCCGAACCTGCGCTCCGCGGGCTGATAGGGATCCGTGTTGGTGCCGAGCGCGATCTGCTGGCACGCGTAGCGCGGATGGGAGAGCTCCTTCTCGAGGAGCGCAGCGGCGTTCGGCTTGTAGAAGATCTTCGTCTCGAAATCGAGACCCGGCGAGAGATTCACGTAAGCGTGGCTCGGGCGCGCGAAGCAATAGCTGCAGCCGTGCTCGCAGCCGCGATACGGATTGATCGACTGGCTGAACGCGATGTCCGGCGAATCGTTGCCGGAGATGATCGAGCGCGCAGTCTCCGCGAAGAACTGCGTTTCCGGATTCGGTGGCGCTTCTTCGTCGCGCTCCCAGCCGTCGTGGAACCCCACCGTGGTGCCGGACTCGAATCGGCCCGGCGGATTGATGTCGGCGCCGCGCCCTTTGGCCACGGTGCGCTTGAGGAAATCGCCCATCGTCTCGACCTCGGAAGTCGAGACCAGTGTATATATTTACACTACTGCCCGCCAGCCCCGCTCGCGTAGTCGTACGCGAGATGCGTGAGCGTCTTCACCCCCAGCGGGAGGACCGCTTCGTCAATGCGGAAGCGCGGCGAGTGGTTGGTCGGGAAGCCATCCTTCGGCTCCTTCGGCGGGCGCGAGCCGAGGAACACGTAGAAGCCCGGGATCTTTTCGGCGAAGTACGAGAAGTCTTCGGCGCCGAGCAGAGCGGGCACTTCGCTGACGTTCTTCTCGCCGGCGACGCGTTGCAGCGTCGGCACCATCCGCGCGGTGAGCTTCGGATCGTTGTAGGTCACGGGATAGTGGTTGTGACTTCCGAACACGACCTTGGCTTTGGCGCCGGCGCTCTCTGCGATGTTCTCCGCCGTGCGCTTCACGCGTTCCTGCAGCTCCTTGCGCATGCCGGCGTCGAGCGCGCGCAGCGTGCCCTTCATCTCGACGGAATCCGGAATGATGTTGTCGCGCGTGCCGCCTTCGATCTTGCCGACGGACACGATCACCGGCGCCTTGGTCACCTCCATCTGGCGGCTTGCGATCGTCTGCAATCCGAGCACGATCTGCGCGGCGACCACGATCGGATCGATACCGCGCCACGGAGCCGCACCGTGCGAGCCCTTGCCTTCGACGGTCACGATGAAATCGTCGGCACTCGCCATCGCGGCGCCCGGCTTGTAGGCGACCTGGCCGGCCGCCCACTCGGACAGGACGTGCTGGCCGAAGATCACTTCGGGCTTGGGGCCCTGGCTCAGCACGCCCTCCTTCACCATCTCTTCCGCGCCGCCCTTCTCGCCGTACGGCGGCGACTCCTCGGCGGGCTGGAAGATGAACTTCACGGTGCCGGGCCATTGATCCTTCAGCTGCGCGATCACTTCGGCGACGCCGAGCAGCATGCTCGTGTGCGCATCGTGGCCGCACGCGTGCATCACGCCGACTTCCTTGCCGTCGAACGTCGACTTCACCGTCGACTTGAACGGCAGATCGACGTCTTCGGTCACCGGCAGCGCGTCCATGTCCGCACGCAGCGCGACGACGGGACCGGGCTTGCCGCCCTTGAGCACGCCGACGACGCCGGTCTTCGCGACGCCGGTCTGCACGTCGATGCCGAGCTGCTTCAGGTGCTCGGCGACGTACTTCGCGGTCTCGACCTCCTGATTCGACAGCTCGGGATGCTGGTGGATGTAGCGGCGGTAGGTCACCACGTGCGGCTGCACTTGGTCGGCGAGCTTGTCGATCTGAGCGTCGAGCGAATCGGCTGCGGCGGCAGGAACCGTCACGAGCAGCGACAGCGCAGCAAGCATCTTTTTCATGCGTTCCCCTTCAGCACGTCGAGCATCGAATAGAGTCCGGGCTTCTGCTCCGCGATCCAGCCTGCCGCGCGCACGGCGCCGTTCGCGAAATTCATGCGGCTGGTCGCGCGATGCGAGATCTCCACGCGCTCGCCGTCGCCGAGGAACATGACCGTGTGATCGCCGACGACGTCGCCGCCGCGGATGGTGGAGAAGCCGATGGTCTTGCGATCGCGCGCGCCGGTGTGACCGGAGCGCTCATACACCGCGACTTCCTCGAGATCACGCCCCGCGCCGCGTGCCACCGCATCGCCCATCGCGAGCGCGGTGCCGCTCGGCGCATCGACCTTCGCGCGGTGATGCGCTTCGACGATCTCGATGTCGAACGAGTCGCCGAGCGCGCGCCCGGCCTGCTCGAGCAGCTGCAGGCAGAGATTGACGCCGAGGCTGAAGTTCGCGGCCTGGCAGATCGCGATCGACTTGGCCGCCGTGTCGATGCGCGCCTTCTGCTCCGGCGTGAAGCCGGTGGTTCCGATGACCATCGCCTTGCGATGCTTCACGCATGCATCGAGCGCGACGAGCGTACCTTCCGGCCGGGTGAAGTCGATCAGCACGTCGAACTGCGGCGCGGCCGTGTCGAGATTGCCGCTGACGGTGACGCCCGCGTACTTGCCGCCCGAGATCGAGCCTGCGTCCTTGCCGAGCTCAGGGGCGTCGGAGCGGTCGATCGCCGCGCCGAGCCTGAGCTCGCTGCGGGACTGCACGGCCTGGATCAGCGCGCGGCCCATCTTGCCGGCGGCGCCGTGGATCGCGATGCGTGGTGTGGAAGCCATAGGGCGCGAATCTTACCGCGCCCGCGGCGCTAGTCCTCTTCGGCGCCGAAGAACTTGCGTGCCTTGCCGAGCCAGGAGCTGGTCTCGGGATGGTGCTTGGCGCCGTCCGCATCGAGCGTCGACCCGAATTCCTTCAAGAGGTCGCGCTGCTTCTTCGAGAGCTTCACCGGCGTCTCGACGATGACGGTGCAGATGAGATCGCCGACCGTGGAGCCGCGAACGGATTTCACGCCCTGTCCGCGCAGGCGGAACAAGGTACCGCTCTGCGTCTCCTCGGGGATCTTCAGCGTCGCCTTGTCCTTCAGCGTCGGCACGGTCTGCTCGCCGCCGAGCGCCGCGGTGACGACCGAGATCGGCACCGTGCAATACAGATCGTTGCCGTCGCGCTCGAACAGCGCATGCGGCTTCACGTTGATCTGGACGTAGAGATCTCCGGCGGGAGCACCGACGTCGCCGGGCTCGCCCTCGCCGTTGAGCCGGATGCGATCGCCGGTGTCGATGCCGGCGGGGATCTTCACCTCGAGCGACTTCTCGCGACGCACCTTGCCGACGCCGCGGCACGTGCGGCACGGATCGGTGATGGTCATGCCGCGGCCGCGGCACTGCGGGCAGGTCTGCTGCAGCACGAAGAAACCCTGCTGCACGCGCACCTGGCCTTTGCCCGCGCAGGTCGGGCATTTCGACGCCGCCTTGCCGCTGGCGGTGCCGGTGCCATGACAGGTCTCGCACTCCTCCGCTTTCGGGATGCGAATCGTCTCGACGGTGCCGAACGCAGCCTGCTCCAGCGTGAGCTCGAGCAGATAGCGCAGATCGGCGCCGCGCCGCGGCCCGCCGCGCGCGCCGCCGAAGATGTCGGCGAACATGTCGCCGAAGACATCGGCGAAGCTGCCCCCGAAATCGCCGAAGCCCGCGCCGGCGCCGCCGGTTCGCGACAGCCCTTCATGGCCGTACTTGTCGTAGACGGCGCGCTTCTGCGGATCGGTGAGGACGTCGTAGGCCTCGCCGACTTCCTTGAAGTGGTGCTCGGCGTCGTGATTGCCCGGATTGCGATCCGGGTGGTACTTCATCGCCAATCGGCGATACGCCTTCTTCAGGTCGTCTTCGCTGGCGTCCTTGGCAACGCCGAGGACTTCGTAGTAGTCGCGCTTGCTCATTCTTCGATTCGGGACTGGATACGCCGATCCGGGATGAGCCACATCAGCGCGATTCCCGCATAGATTGCGTTGGAGACCAGCGGCTGCGCAAATGCGACCAGCACGCCGGCGGCATAACCGACCGCGGAAATCGTGGCCTTGCGGTCACTGCCCACGGCCGATGCGAGCATCGATGCTTCGCCGCCGTGACACGCGATGATCGCGCGCTCGAGCAGCATGTAGGCGACGCCGGCCATGAACAGCACGAAGCCATACAGCGCCGTCGGCCACGCGGCGAAATGGTTTTCTCCGGCCCAGCCGGTGGTGAACGGGATCAGCGACAGCCAGAACAGCAGGTGGAGATTCGCCCACATGATCGCGCCGGCGACGCGCTTCACCGTGTGCATGAGGTGATGGTGATTGTTCCAGTAGATGCCGACGTAGACGAACGACAGCACGTAGCTGAAGAACGTGGGCAGCACGTGCCGCAGCGCTTCGAGATCGGCGCCGTGCGGCACCTTCATCTCGAGCACCATGATCGTGATGATGACGGCGATTACGCCATCACTGAAGGCTTCTAGCCGCCCCTTCCCCATGCGCCCTTTATCCCATGCCGCCGCGAATTAGGCGACGACGAAGTTGTCGCCTGGTTCGCTGGTTCTGCTGCGTACAACAAATGGCGCGTTGAGCCGACTTCGTTTTTCGCTTTGCACGAAGTCGGCTCGAACGCGCCGATCGAAGCCACCGACTACTTCTTGTCTTTTACCTCGGTGAACTCTGCGTCCACGACGTCGCCTTCCGGCTTCGCCGCGCCAGCGCCAGGCTGCTGCTGACCGGCTGCGCCTTCCGCACCCGGCGCACCAGCTTGCGCACCCTTCGCGGCGTAGACGCGCTCCATCAGCTTCGACGACGCCTGCATCAGCGCCTGCGTCTTGGCTTCGATGTCGGCCTTGTCGTCACCCTTGAGCGCTTCGCGCAGCGCAGCAGTGGCTTCCTCGATCGACTTCTTCTCGTCGGCCTGCACCTGCTCGCCGAGATCCTTCATCGACTTCTCGACCGCGTGCACCATCTGGTCCGCCTGGTTGCGCGCCGTGATGAGCTCGTTGAACTTCTTGTCTTCCTCGGCGTGCGTCTCCGCGTCCTTCACCATCTTCTTGATCTCGTCTTCCGACAGACCCGAGTTGGCGGTGATGCGGATCGACTGCTCCTTGCCCGTCGCCTTGTCCTTTGCGTGCACGTGCAGGATGCCGTTGGCGTCGATGTCGAACGCGACCTCGATCTGCGGCACGCCGCGCGGCGCGGGCGGCAGGCCAGTGAGGTCGAAGCGGCCGAGCAGCTTGTTCGCCGACGCGATCTCGCGCTCGCCCTGATAGACCTGGATCGTCACCGCAGTCTGGCTGTCGTCCGCCGTCGTGAACGTCTCCGACTTCTTGGTCGGGATCGTCGTGTTCTTCTCGATGAGCTTGGTGAACTTGCCGCCGAGCGTCTCGATGCCGAGCGACAGCGGCGTCACGTCGAGCAGCAGCACGTCCTTGCGATCGCCCGACAGAACAGCGCCCTGAACGGCAGCGCCGACGGCGACCGCTTCGTCCGGATTGATGTCCTTGCGCGGCTCACGCCCGAAGAAGTTCTTCACCGCTTCCTGGACCTTCGGCATGCGCGTCTGGCCGCCGACCAGGATGACTTCCTGGATCTCGGAGGCCTTCAGGCCCGCGTCCTTCAGCGCGATCTTGCACGGCTCGAGCGACTTCTGGATGAAGTCCTCGACGAGCGCCTCGAGCTTCGCGCGCGTGAGCTTCATGTTGAGATGCTTCGGACCGGTCTGGTCGGCCGTGATGTACGGCAGGTTGATCTCGGTCTGCGTGGTCGACGACAGCTCGATCTTCGCCTTCTCGGCCGCCTCCTTGAGGCGCTGCAGCGCGAGCGGATCCTTGCGCAGGTCGATGCCCTGGTCCTTCTTGAACTCGTCGACGATGTAATCCATCACGCGCTGGTCGAAGTCCTCGCCGCCGAGGAACGTGTCGCCGTTGGTCGCGAGCACTTCGAACTGCTTCTCGCCGTCGACGTCGGCGATCTCGATGATCGAGATGTCGAAGGTGCCGCCGCCGAGGTCATACACCGCGATCTTCTGATCCTTCTTGCCGCCCTTGTCGAGGCCGAACGCGAGCGCGGCCGCCGTCGGCTCGTTGATGATGCGTTTCACTTCCAGGCCCGCGATGCGGCCGGCGTCCTTGGTCGCCTGGCGCTGCGAGTCGTTGAAGTAGGCGGGAACGGTGATCACCGCTTCGGTGACCGGATGGCCGAGGTAATCCTCGGCGGTCTTCTTCATCTTGCGGAGCACTTCCGCGGAAACCTGCTGGGGCGCGATCTTCTTGCCCTTGACCTCGACCCACGCGTCGCCATTGTCGGCCTTGATGATCTTGAACGGCGAGACCTTGATCGCCTTCTGCACTTCGGCGTCCTCGAAGCGGCGGCCGATGAGGCGCTTCACCGCGTAGAGCGTGTTGTGCGGATTGGTGACCGCCTGGCGCTTGGCGCTGCGGCCGGCGATGGTCTGGCCATCATCGGTGTAGGCGACGATCGACGGCGTGGTGCGCTCGCCTTCCGAGTTCTCGATGACCTTGACGTTGCCGCCTTCGGTGATGGCGACGCAGCTGTTGGTGGTGCCGAGGTCGATGCCGATGATGTTGGACATGGGTTTCTCTCCGCGAATCTGGTTAAGGCCGAATCGAAGCGATATCTAAGGTCGCGCCGCGCGGTTTCAAGCGGGGGCTTTCGCCACGACGACGGTGGCGGGTCGCAGCAGGCGATCATGCAGCGTGTAGCCCTTCTGCATGACGCTGAGAACGTGGTTGGCCGGGACGTCGTCGGAGGGAACCATCGACATGGCCTGGTGCAGGTCGGGATTGAACGGCTTGCCGGTCGGGTCGATCTGCTTGACGCCGTACTTCTCGAGCAAGGCCATGAGCTGCTTGTAGGTGAGCTGCTTGCCCTCGATCAGCGCCTTGGCCTGGTCCTTCACATCCGCGCTCTCCGCGGCCTTGAGGCCGAGCTCGAGGCTGTCGCTGATGTTGGTGAGCTCGCGCAGCAGGTTCTCGTTGGCGAATTTGACCGCCGCATCCTTGTCGCGCTCGAGCCGGCGCCGGATGTTGTCGAGCTCGGCGACGGCGCGCAGCTGCGCGTCGCGGGCCGTGGCCGCGCGGGCCTCGGCGTCGGCGAGCTGGGCCTGCAGGACCGCGATGGGGTCTTGGGCTTCAGCTGCCGGGTCGGTCTCGGGCGTGTCGTTCATCGATCTTCTTGAACTGTCGGAAACACGAAGGCCGCGCAGTATAAGGAACCCCGCGCGCCCTGACCCCTGTTAGATGAGGCCTCAGGACTCTGGTTTCAAGCCTTTCGAGAGAATCCGGGCGGTTTCCGAGACCAGCGGGATGATCCGGCTGTAGGCCATGCGGGTCGGGCCGATGACGCCGAGCACCCCGGCGACCTCGCCATCCACGTAGTAGGGAGCCGTCACCACGCTGCATTCATCGAGCACGCGATAGCCCGACTCGTCGCCGATGAAGAGCTGGACGCCGTCCGCGTTCAGGCACTGGTCGAACAATTCGAGCAGCTCGCGCTTGCGATCGAGCGCGTCGAACAAGCCGCGCAGGCGCTGGACGTCCGCGAGCTCCTGGAACGCGAGCAGGTTGTGACCCCCGGCCACGACGAAATCCTTGCCGCCGGCTTCTTCGCCGAGCGCACGGCTCGCCATCGCCGCAGCGTCGCTCAACAGCGTGCTCACGCGATTCTGCGCGGCTGCGGCTTCTTCCATCAGCGCGCGGCGCAGGCTGACGAGATCGCGTCCGGCGAACTGCTCGTTGATGGCGTTCGCATAGCGCTCGAGCTCGTCGGCGCCGTAGGCGCGATCCATCTGCAGCACGCGGTTCTGCACTTCGTGCTGATTGACCACGAGGATCGCGAGCACGCGGTTGTCGGAGATCGGCAGGAACTCGATCCGCCGCAGCACGGCGAGATTGCGCCGCGGCACGGTGACCACGCCAGCCATCCGCGTCATCTGCGACAGCAGCGACGAGGCCGCCTGCACGAGATCGTTCGCCGATCGCGTGCCCGAGAGCTCTTCGACCATGCGGTTGCGCGCTTCCTCACGGATCGGCTCCGGTGCCAGCAGCGCGTCGACGAAATAGCGGTAGCCGCGATTGGTCGGGATGCGGCCGGCGGAGGTGTGCGGCGAAACCACGAAGCCTAAGTCCTCGAGGTCGGCCATGACGTTGCGGATCGTGGCCGGCGACAGATCGAGCTTCGCGGCGCGCGACAGCGTGCGCGAGCCCACCGGCGCACCGTCGCGGACGTAGC
>DASRHK010000152.1:0-5582 GCA_035650495.1 Nevskiaceae bacterium
TGAGGGCTTTGACCCAGATCGAGGCGCAACAAATCCCAAAGGGTGACGATCCGCAGCTGCGACCCCAGCGCTGGCGTCAGTGTCATGTCGGCGATCCACGCGACGAACAGCGTCCACGCCGCGAGGGCGCCGAACTGCACCTGATTGGTGAGCTTGCCGGCGACGAACGCGAGGAAGCCGAGGCACAGCGCGGCGGTCGCATAGGTGATCGGCCGGAGAACACCGACCATCGCGGTCTTCACTGCCTGCGCTTCGCTGCCGGCGGCGCGCGCGTCCTGGTTGAAGCGCGCGAGATAGTGGATCGTGTCGTTCACCGCGATGCCGAGCACGATGCACGCGACGATGCTCGTGGTCGGATTCAGGCTGATGTCGAGCAACCCGAGCGTGCCGAAGTACACGGCGACCGGCACCAGGTTCGGCAGCGTCGCGATCAAGCCCGCGCGGTACGAGGTGAACATCACGGAGAGGAACAGCCACATCGCGCCCACCGCGATCGCGATCGCCTCGAGATGGCCGCGCGCGACTTCGTGAACCGTGTGCGTCGCGACCACCGTGCTGCCGGTGACGTGACCGTTCAGCGGCGGCGGCAGCTCGTGCATGCGCTTCTCGATGCGGTCGATCACGTCGCCGATCGCGATCGAGCCGTCGACGTTGATGCGCAGCGCGATCAGGGCGCTGCGGAAGCGCGCGTCGATGTAGCGCTGCAGATCCTCCGAGCCGCCGAAGATCAAGAGCTGCTTCACCGCAGCGCTGGTGTCCGGCACCGCGAAGAATTTCGGATCGTTCTCGTTCAGGCCCTGATTGATCAGCTTCAGGTAGTCGACGTACGAGGCCACCGCGCCGATCTCGGGCTGCGCGCGCAGCCAGGCCTGGAAGTCGTCGAGGCGGCGGATCAAGTCCGGATCGGTCAGCGCATCGGTGACGTTGGTCTCGATGAAGATCGACACCGTATTCGCGCCGTTGAACGACGCGTTGATGGTCTCGAAGTCGCGGCGGACGTCGGAGGTCTCGTCGAACGCCTTGATGAACTCGGTGCCGGTCTTGATGTTGGTCGACAGCGCGATCGCGACCGGCAGCAGGAGCGCCGCAGTCGCGATGATCCAGCCGCGATACTTCACGTCGAACGCGGCGAGCTTCTCGGCCCAGACCGCGAACATGCGTGCGCCCGCAGGCGACCGATCGCGCGAGCAGCCGATGAGATTGAGCGACGCCGGCAGGAACGCGAGCGTCAGCAGCGCGCAGTACGCCGTGCCGATCGACGACAGGATCGCGAACTGATGGATCGCCGGCAGCTTGTTGAGGAGCAGCGCGAGGAATCCCGCGATCGTGGTCGCCGCCGACAGGAACAATCCCATCTTGATGCGGTTCATCACCCACAGCACGCGCTGCGCCTGCGTCTGCAGCTCCGGCTGCTGGAACGCGAGGAAGTACGCCGACAGCAGATGGATGGTGTACGACAAGCCGATGGTGATCACCAGCGGCGGCACGATCGCCGTGATGAGATTGAGCGGCATGTCGAGCACCACCGCGGTGGCGAGCGTCCACACCAGCGCGATCGTCACCGTGAGCGCCGCCATCAGCGTCGCGCGCAGGCTGCGGAAGGCGAGCAGCAGGAGGCCCGCGATCAGCACGAACACCGTCGGAACGGTCCAGCGCAGCGTCTCCAGGAGCTCGCGCGTCGTCTCGGCGCTGGCGACCTGCCCGCCCGCGATCCACACCGGCGTGTCCGGCGTCATCGCCGCGTGCACGATCGCGCGGATGTGACCGGGATAGTCGCGCTCGGAGAACGTCTCGGCGCTCATGTCGCCGAGCAGAACGACGAACGCGGTGGACTTGCCGTCCTGCGAGATGAGGCTGCCCTTGTAGAGCGGATTGCCGGCGATCTGCTTGGGGAAGCTCGCGATCAGCGACGGGTCGCGATTCGCCTGCGCGGTGAAGCTCGAGATCTCGACGTCGTCGCCGACGGCGAGCAGGTTCGGCGCGGTCGCGAGCGAGAACACGCTGCGCACGTCGGGCAGGCGCGTGAGCGCCTGGGTGATCCGGTCGATGCGATCGAGATTCTTGGCGGTGAAGATGTCGTCGAACTGGACCGCGACCAGCATGGCGTCGGAGTCGCCGAACGTCGCGCGGGCGCGCGCGTAGATCGCCGAGTCCTCGCTGCCCGCCGGCAGCAGGCGCTCGATCGACGGATCGACCTTGAGCCTCGGCTCGCGCGTCATCGGATCGACGCACAGCAACACGCCGATCAACGCGAGCCCGAGCGCGGTCATCACCGCGGACCACGGCCGCGGCGCGAGCCACTCCAGGATGTTCATGCCTTGCGCCGCCCCATGGAGGCATAGAATAACCGCGGGTCAGCCCGGGGGCTTGCCATGAACGACTTCGCATCTCGCTGCGCGATTGCCGTCGTCGCCGCGACGCTCGCGGCCTGCGGCCGGAACGACGGCGATCCTGGTTGGGGCTGCGCCTGCGATCCTCAGCCGGATCACCTGCTCGTCACGGCGCAGACCGCAGGACCGGTTCTCTTCAAGACGTACCGCGCCTACGACGCACTCGTGCACCGGGAATGGCGCGAGCATGCGCCGCGCCAATACGCGGAAGGTACCGCGCCTGCCTGCGACAGCGGATCGAGGACCGTGCAGATCGACGACAAGGATCAAAGCGGCGGCCTCACGACCGGCGACGAGATGGTCGTAACGTTCCACCAATGTGCGTACCAGTCGGCGAACGGGCTTGGATCGGCCTATCTCGATGGCGCCCTGCGCTACCGCGACCTCGAGCTTTCCGCCGATCGCGACGCATGGAGCGTGGACACGGTGGCCGAGCCGATCTCCTACTTCGATGCGATCAGCGGGCCGGGGCCGTTCGGCGACTCCGGGTTCAGCTACCGCGTCGAGCTCGTGCGCGGCGCTGCCTCGGCGCAGACCGTGTCCATCCATCCCATCGCCAACTCCGGGAAGTACGTGAGCGGGCACGTGCTGTCCTTCTCGGCGCAGGGCGACGAAGAGATCGGCGACGACGGCGACACGTTCTCATGGCGCTTCAGCATCGGCGCCCAGGACTACGGTGTCCTTCAGCCCACCGAGAATGAGCTCGGGTTCCTGTGGTACGCATGGACGCGCGATGCAACCGACTTCGGATCAGTGTCCGACGCACCGGACACGCCGCTGCAGGGGCGCTTCTCCGAGAATGATGGCTTCCCTTCCTCGGGTTCGCTGCGCATCCTGAACGGGATCAGCGAGCCGGGCGTCTCGGCGCTCGCAACGCTCACCGCGCAAGGCACGGACGGACGGGTCCTGGTGGAAGTGTCGGTCTTCGACGGCTCCGTGCCGGGCTACGTGCTGCAGTCCTCGACCGAGACCACCTGGCAGGCGCTCGCCGCAGCCGCAGCGGACTGATCAGCCGCCCAAGTAAAACGTCTGCGGATTGAACAGCCGGTCCGCGAGCTTCTCGGGGCTGGTGAGGTCGAGCGTCTTCAGGTGCGTGTGCGTGTTGTCCCGGACGTCGGACATGTCGGCCTCGGTCAGGTACCAGAACTTGCCGCTCTGCTTGAGATCGGCGGCCTTGGCGACGATGCGCTTGCGCAGTCCCGCAAGATCGAAGAACTCGACCTTGGTCGCCACGCAGGTCTTCTGGTCGACCCACGCGCGCACGAGGTTGTAGCGCACGGTGTCGCCTGCTCGCGGCGTCATCGTCAGCACGTTGGCGGGGCGATTGTCGAGCGTCGTCGGCGGCTCGAGCTTCGGCGACGCGCCCGAGTACGCGTTCTGCAGCTGCTTGACGTCGTTGAACGACAGATCAGTGCCCCACAGCTTGCCGTCCTGGCTGGGGCCGGTGATACGACGGACCTTGCGAGTGGCCGGCAGATACAGATAGATCTCGTCGGAGCCTTCCTTGTTCTCGCGCACCAGGTACGCCGCGCCGGCGAGATCCGAAGGCGCCTCGATCTGCAGCATCACCCGCGCGAGCTGCCCTTCGCGCGTGGCGTAGAGACGTCCGCGCAGCGTGCGCGAGCCGCCGGTGCGATCCACCGACGTCAGCTCGAACTGCTGGATGCGCACGGTCGGCGGGATGTTGGCGCGCATGCACTGCAGCACCTTGTCGGTCGCGGGATCGGCCGCGGCCGCGATCGTCGAGCCGAACAGCAACGCCAGGGTCAACGCGAACGTTCTCATTTGCCTTCCGCCTGCATGCGCCGCACGTGACCGTCGGCGCCGATCTTCTCGAATGCCGCGAGCGCCTGCGCGCGCAGCTCCGAGCGCTCGGCATCATTGCGCGCCCATGTGCGCTTCGCAAGAAGCAGGTGCGGGCGCAGGCCTTCGGCGCCGATCGCGTCGATGAGCTGCTGCATGTGATCGAGCGCTTCCTGCGCGCGCTGGTCGCCGAGCCGCTCCCGCGGCAGCCGCAGCAGCGCGAGCCACGCATACGATTCCCAGGTGCGCGAGCCCGAGCGCTGCGCGCTAGCGATCGCTTCCAGCGCGACTTCTTCCGCGCGCGCGAGATCACCGCTCGCGAGATAGGCCCACGACAGCGTCGACAGGTGGTTGCCTTCGAACTGGTGCGCCAGCCCGCCCGGCCGGACGATCGGCAGCGTGTCGATCAGGAACGGCAGCGCGGATTTCGCGTCGCCGTTCAGGATGAGCGCCAACGCGAGCGCGCGCGCCGACAGCGCGCGGAAGAATGGGCTGCCGAACTGCTCCGCCTTCAGCACCGCGGTGCGCGCCTGATTCAGCGTGTCGCTGTAATCGCCGTGGAACCAGGCGTAGTCGACGAGGTTCGCGTGCATCCAGCTCGCGGCGCGATCACCGCTGAGTGAGACTTCCAGCGCTGCGTCCATGTCCGCCTTCGCACGCCTGAGATCGCCGAGCACGCAGCTCATCAGCGCGAGCAGGCCGCGCGAGGAGAAGTTCTCGATGGTCACCGGCGCAGTGAGCCAGGCGTCGCCGCAGGTCGCGTTGATCAGGTCGATGCCTTCGCGCTGGCGGCCCGTCGAGCTGAACGGCAGCAGGTAAGCGAGCCGGAAGCGCCCGACGAATTCGCCGGCGCCGTGCTTGCGCGCGAGCTCGAGCGATTCGCGCGCCATGTCGGCGGCCACGCCGGCGTTGCCGCGATGTCCCTGCTCGGCGCCGTAGCTCATGATCAGCTCGATGGTCGCGAGCACGTCGCCGGATTCCGACGCCCACTGGCGTCCTTCCCGATAGGCACGGTCGACATCCTCGCGGGGGATCTCGATGAACTGCGCCGTGCGGATCAGCGCAGAGCGCGCGGCGACGCGACCCTTGCACACTTCCGGCGTGATCGTCGCGCGATCGAAATGCTCGATCGCGAGCATGGCCTGACGCCGCGCGACGTTCTGATCGCGAACACCGGCCCAGCGGACGGCCTGGAGATTCCATCGCCCCGCGCGCGCCCATTCCGCGGCGCGTCGCCAGTGGTGCGCAATCTGGATCGCCATCTCCGACGGCTCGCCCGACAGCGGATTGGTCGCTTCGAGCATCTGCGCCAGCCGCGCGTGCGCCGCCGCGCGCGTGCCTTCGAGCTGCGAGGTGTACGCGACTTCCTGCGTGAGCGGATGGCAGAAC
>DASRHK010000153.1:0-43179 GCA_035650495.1 Nevskiaceae bacterium
GGCTCGACGAAGATCACTTTCATCTTCGGATATTTCTCCAGCGTGCCGGTCAGGATCCAGAAGCAGATCGACTCGGCGAGCGGCGCCCAGGCCATGCCGGTGAAGATGCCCTTCTGCGGCGTCGGATCGCGGCGGAACAAGTCCCAGGCGGCGGCGCGGACGTCGAGGTGATTCATGATCGCGAGGCCGGTCTCCTCGATCGTCTTCCACAGCGGCACGTAACGCTTGTCCTGGTAGTCGGGCAATCCGAGGTCCGACGGGAACGGCGTGATCTGCACGCAGCGCGCCTTGTGATCGCGCGCGAGGCGCTTCACTTCCTTCACCGCGAAGCCGATGTCGTAGAGCGGCAGCTGATACGCGCAGAGCAATCGATCGGGACTGTACGACGCGAAATCGGCCATGCCCTGGTTGAAGCCCTTAAAGACTTCCTTCCAGTCGCTGCCCATCAGATGCGGATTGCACAGCTTGGCGCCGCCGACTTCGGGGAAGATCACCTCGGCGGCGACGCCGTCGCGATCCATCGCCTTCAGTTTCCCCGCCGGATCCTTGTAGCCGGGATCCTGCGACGCGGACGGATCGACGAAATCCTCGAGATGCAATTGCGGCTGGCCGCCGCGCAGCGTCTTCGCCGCATAGACCTCGGCCTTCTTCACCGCCTGATCCCAGACCTTGTGCATCGGCTTGCGCAGCCGCTCCTTCACCCAGTCGCCGGTGAAGTAGACGTGCGAGTCGGCGGAAACCAGACGTTCGGTGGCGACGACGGACATGGCTGTGATCCTCTCTCCAGGTACCGGGCATTACATGCTCGCGCAACCCGCGACGCCTGCTCTAAATGGGTTAGTTACGGGAATTGCTTCTCGAAATTGCGCGGTACGGCAAACTGGCGCGCAATGAGCGACGCCCTTTCCACACTGATCGGCTGGTATCGCGAGCCGCTGTACTTCCAGTTCGTCGTGGTCACCGGGCTGCTCAGCATGTTCATGTTCCTGGTGTTCGCGGGTCCGCTGACATTGATCGCCGCGCGCGATCCGGCGTGGGCGCGGCGCTATCGCATCCAGTCGCGCCACGACAAGCACGTCGGCACGCGCGAAGCGCTGAAGCAATGGGCCATCAACAACACGCAGGCGCTCGTGTCGGCGTCGCTGCTGTGGCCGCTCTTCCGGCTCACCGGCGTGCACGCGGGTCCGTTGCCGGCGTGGTGGGTGATTGCGATCCAGATCGTCTTCTTCATCTACCTCGACGACTTCCTCTATTACTGGTTCCATCGCTCGATGCACTCGCGCTGGCTGCTCAAGCACGTGCACGGCGTGCATCACCGCATCTATGCGCCGCGCGCGATCGCCGGCCACTACATGCATCCGGTCGAATACGGGCTGACCGGACTCATCGTGCTGATCGGGCCGATGCTCGTCGGCGCGCACGTCGTCACCGTGTGGCTGTGGGTCGCGTTCCGGCAATGGGAAGCAGCCGAAGGTCACTGCGGCTACGACTTCCCGTGGTCGCCGACGCATTGGCTGCCGCTCTCCGACGGCGCGCTGCACCACGACTTCCATCACGCGAAAGTGCGCGGCAACTTCGCCGGCTTCCTGCGCTGGACCGACAAGGTGTTCGGCACGCTCGTGCCCGATTACGAAGTCGACCGCGATCGAGGGCGATCCGCATGAAGCGCGCAGCGATCGCGGTGCTCGCGCTGGCGACCAGCGTCGCCTTCGCCGACGTCGCGGTCGAGTCCGTCGGCCAGACGGTTACGCTCTCGGACCTCAAGAGCACCTGGTTCTGGGCGAACGACCCGATCCTGCAGAAAGTCTCGCTCACCGATTTCGAGAGCGGCCGCGCGGTCGGCATGGTCGGCGGCGGCTGGATGATCACCGTGCCGGTGTTTCCGCATCACGGCGGCGAGTTCCTCGTGCCCGAGACGCATTACTCGCGCGGTAGCCGCGGCGATCGCACCGACGTCGTCACCTACTACGATCCACACACGCTCGCGCCGACCGGCGAGACGCTGCTGCCGCCCAAGCGCGCGCACAACACCTTGCCGTTCGGCAACGCCGCGATCTCGGACGACGATCGCTTCCTCGCCGTGTTCAACATGGTGCCCGCGCAGTCGATCTCGATCGTCGACGTCAAGGCGCGCAAGTTCGTCGGCGAGATCGACACGCCCGGCTGCGCGATGGTTTACGGCGCGGGCCCGCGGCGCTACATGATGATGTGCGGCAACGGCGCGCTGATGTTCGTATCGCTCAAGGAGGACGGCACGCTCGCGGAGATCACGCGCAACGAGCGGCAGTTCGATCCGATGAGCGATCCGGTGCGCGAGTACGGCGTGCGCGTCGGCGATGTCTGGCACTTCGTCTCCTTCCATGGCGCGGTCTACACGGTCGACGTTTCGCAGCCCTCGCCCGTCTTCGCGCAACCCTGGCAGCTGTTCAGCGAGGACGAGCGCAAGGACGGCTGGCAGCTCGGCGGCCGCGAATACATCGCGATCCACGCGCCGACGCATCGGCTCTACGCGCTGATGCATCGCGGCGATCCGGACACGCACAAGCAAGGCGGCACGCACCTCTGGGTCTACGATCTCGTCACCCATCGCCGGATCGATGATGCAAAGCTCCTCTGCCCGGGCTTCAGCTTCGTCGGCGAAGCGATCCTGCTGCCCGCGCGCTGGACCTGGCTCTACAACTGGATCACCAATCTCGCGATGCGCGCGGACCCGCGCGCGCGGCCCGACCTCATCGCAGTGACGCAGGACGCGCAGCCGAGGCTGCTCGTTTCCGGCGAATTCACCGGCATGGTCGCGGTGTACGACGCGCTGTCGCTCGAGCTCGAGCGGCGGGTCGCGACCGGCAACATCACCAACATGACGCTGACGCCATGGCTGTCGCAGCCCTGATCCTGCGCGCGCTGCTGTCGCTCATCCTCGCGCGAGCGGCGTGGCACAAGTGGCGTGATCGCGCGCAGTTCGTGGAACAGATCCGCGGCTATCGATTGCTTCCCGACCCAATCGTCGCGCCGATGGCGATTGCCTTGACGCTCGCGGAAACGATCGCCTCGCTTGCCTTGCTGAATCCGGCATGGTCCGCACCCGCGGTCGTGGCGGCCGGACTGTTCACGCTCTACGCGGCGGCGATGGCGATCAACCTGGCTCGCGGGATCGCCGAGATCGATTGCGGCTGCGGCGGACCGCTCGGCGCTCAAACCACGATCCATTGGATCCTCGTCTTGCGCAACGCGCTGCTCACCGCCGCCGCGCTTTTCATCTTCGCGACTCCGGTCCCGGCGCTGCCGCTCGCGCAGTGGCTCATCGTGCTGTCCGCGAGCGTCGCGACGGCCCTGCTTTACGAAGCCGTCGAGCAGGCGATCGCCAATCGCCAGCAGGTCACGCGATGGAGGGCGTCATGGAAGCACTGATCATCTCCAACGTCGTGCTGTGGATCATCGTGATCCTGCTTGCGCTGGTCATCCTCGCGTTGATGCGCCAGATCGGGGTTCTGCACGAGCGCGTATTCCCGGCGGGTGCGCTGATGACGGCCGCGGGCCCGAAGGTCGGCGAGCCGGCGCCGGTCACGGTCTTGCCGAGCCTCGCAGGAAGCGATCTGCGCATCGGCGGCGAGTCGCCGCGCTCGACGCTGCTGCTCTTCGTGTCGCCGACCTGCCCGGTCTGCAAGACGCTGCTGCCGATCGTGCGCTCGGTGCTGCAATCGGAGTCCGCGCAGATCGTGCTCGCGAGCGACGCCGATTCGCAGACGGAACGCGATGAGCATCGGCGCTTCGCGCGCGAGAACGGATTGCCGGCGGATCGCTACGTGCTGTCGCGCAGCCTCGGGCTCACCTTCCTGGTCGACAAGCTTCCGTTCGCGGTGCTGATCGACGCGCATGGCGTGCTGCGCGCCAAGGGGCTCGTCAATTCGCGCGAGCATCTCGAGAGCTTGTTCGAGGCGCACGCGCGCGGCGTGGCTTCGCTGCAGGACTATCTCGCCGGAGCGCGCACGTGAAGAGCCGCTTCGACGCGTTCTTCAAGCAGCGGGCGCGCGAGCTGGCGCGTTTCACGTCGCGACGCGGTTTCCTCTCCGCGCTCGGCACGACGCTGCTCGGCATCGGCGCGATGCCACTGTTGCCGATCGCCCGCGCCGCGATGTCGAAGCCCGGCGAGCCCGATGCGTCGACGCCTCAAGGCGATGACACGGCGTGCGAATACTGGCGCTACTGCGCGCTCGACGGCTTCATCGCCGCCTGCTGCGGCGGCGACGCGCACACCTGCCCGCCCGGCACCGAGATGTCGCCGGTCGCGTGGGTCGGCACCTGCCGCAATCCGGCCGACGGCAAGAACTACGTCGTCTCCTACAACGACTGCTGCGGCAAGACGTTCTGCCAGCAATGCTTCTGCAATCGCAACGAAGGCGATCGGCCGGTCTACTACGCGTCGAAGAGCAACGACGTGAACTGGTGCATGGGCCGCGCCGGCATCGTCTACAACTCGACGGTGTCGATCGTCATCGGCGTGGAGCCATGAGGCATCTGCTCGCGCTCGCGTTGATGAGCGCCTCCACGATCGCGATCGCAGCGCGCGACGCACGCTTCGACTATCAGATGGAATGCCAGGGTTGTCACGCTGCCGACGGCGGCGGCACGGTCGCGTCGGTGCCGAGCCTCAAGGATCACGTCGGCAAGTTCCTCGACGTTCCCGGCGGACGCGAATTCCTCGCGCAGGTGCCGGGCGCCGCGCAAGCGCCGCTCGACGACACCGCGCTCGCGCAGGTGCTGAACTTCATCCTGCGCGAGATCGGGCACGCAGACGGTTTCGCGCCCTACACCGCCGACGAAGTCGCGCGCCTGCGCCGCACGCCGCTCACCAACGTCGCGGCGACGCGCGCGGCGCTGGTGAGAGAGATCGAGCAGCGTTCGTCGGCGCCGCAACCGCCGATCGTCGGCAGGCAGAGATAAAACCTCTCGTCGGCGGAACATTCCCGCCGCGCGCTTGGAATGATCGACGTCGCTCCCCTGCGACCGATCGAAGCCATGCGTCCGATGAAAGCCATCCTCGTGCCCAGCTGTGCCTTGCTGCTCTTCGCGTGCGGAGGTGGTGGTGGCGAGAGCGCGTCGCAGATCGTGAACAATCCGCCGCCCGGCAACGCGGGCAACAACGGCCCGGTGCTCGCGACGGTGTCTGGTGTCGTGCTCGGCAAATCGGGCGCGCCGATTGCTGGCACCGACGTGTACCTGTTCCATCACAACGATCACACGCTCGCGCACACGATCACCAACGCGGCGGGCGCGTATGCGTTCTCCGGCGTGTCCACCGGCGCGAACACCGACTACATGCTCTACGTCGAGCAGGCCGGCTATGGTTTCTATCCGGTGGTCAGCGATCCGGCCGGTCACGTCGAGCGCCTGGACTACAACGGTCGCTATCGCACCGGCATCCGCTTCGCGCAGATGCCGGCGCACGACGTGACGGGAGCGAACTTCACTGCCTTCCTGCCGACCGACCAGGTCGCGAGCCTGCCGCGCACCGGTCAGCTGATCAGCTTCGCGCTCGGCGACGACGCGGCAGCGCTGAAAGGCGTCGCGTGGCCCTTGCTGCGCTTCACCGACAATCTCGACGGCACGGTCACGGATCACCTCACTGGTCTTGTCTGGCTGAAGAACGCCGGTTGCTTCGCGCCGTCGGACTGGGCGACCGCGCTCGCGCACGCGAACACGCTCGCCAGCGGCAGCTGTGGCTTGACCGACGGCTCCGCCGCCGGCGACTGGCGCATGCCCAACGTCAACGAGCTCGAAAGCCTGATCGACGTCTCGCAATCGAATCCCGCGATCAGTGCGCTGACGCCGTTCACCAACGTTGCCGTCGACAACGCGTACTGGTCGTCGACGACCTACACCGCGCTCAACACCAATGCGATGGCGATCCGCTTCGCCGACGGGCGCTGGATCAACGGCATCGACCCGAACGACGGCGCGTTCGACAACGCGAAGGCGCGGTCACTGAATTCGGTATGGGCGGTGCGCAATGGCACGCCCGGCTTGGTGAAGGTTCTCGCGACCGGCGTTTATCCCGGCATCGGCGGCGGCTCGTTCGGCTCTGGCGATGACGCCGCGCTGCAACTCGGCGCACCGCTCACCGATCCGCGCTTCATCGACAACGGCAACGGCACGCTGATCGACACTGTCACCGGTCTCACGTGGCTCAAGCGCGGCGACTGCATCCACGCGACGTGGCCGGACGCGCTGACGGCCGTGAACAATCTCGCGAGCGGACAGTGCGGACTCACCGACGGCTCGACGGGGGGCCAGTGGCGTCTGCCGAACCGCAACGAGATGCTGTCGCTGTCGGATCGCGCGCCGACGTTCCCGCAAGCCGCGTATCTCGACGGTGCCTATCAGGCGTCAGGCGCCGTCACCGGCGACGTGGTCTTCGACCACTTCGTCGTTTCGGATTACTACTGGACGTCGACGACCGATGCGGCGGATCCGGCGCAGGCGTGGTCGGTGTACTCGTGCGACTTCGGCGTCTACGACAATCCGAAGCCGGACCTGCACTACGCGTTCGCGGTGCGCTGACGTTTCAGTGGCCGCCGCGTGCGGCCGCTTCGGGACGGAACATCGACAGCGGGAATTTCTGATCGAGGCGCCACCAGCCGGCGCCCGATTCATTGACGAGATACGTGGCCTCGTACGCGCCGGCGCGAAGGTCGTGATAGACCGTGACGCCGCGATGGAACGTGCTCGATTCCTGCGAGTAGAACCAGTTCGCCAGATTGGTGCGCCAGAGCTCGCCGCGCACGTCGTAGTTGTCCGCCCACAGCGGCAGCCAGGTGTCCTCGTCGGCGTAGATCACGCGCCGGCCGTAGACGTGGCGCAATCCGGGCTTGAGCGCGCCTTCGATCACCCACACGCGATGCAGCTCGTAGCGCTCGTGATCGGGATTGATCGTGTGCGGCGTCAGGAGCTGCGTGTACTTCAGCGCTGGATCGTTGATGCCGAAGTTGTGGTACGGCACGTAGATCTCTTTCTTGCCGACGAGCTTCCACTCGAAGCGCTCGGGAGAGCCGTTCCAGAGCGAATCCTCGTCGGAGACGTGCATGCCCGCGGGTGGAACCGGATAGTCGAAGCCGACCTCCGGCGCCTGGCGGACGCGCCGCGTACCCGGCATGTATTCCCACGCGCGGGTCGCGTCGGCGGAGAAATCCATCGGCGCGTAGCCGACCGAGGTGTTGCCGCGATCGCGCTCGGGCGCGAGATAGGTGATGAAGAAATACGCGGCGATCTTGTCCTGCAGCGACGCGTCGCCGCCCATCGCGGGCGACATGTCGACGAAGCGCGCCTTGCCCCACGCGATCGTGCCGTTCGGGTAGACGATCGCCGTGTCCGAGGTGACCGACTCGCTCCACGCGCGCCGCGCGAGCGCGACGTTCCAGATCGCTTCGAGCCCGGATTGCGGAAATGGGAACGGGATTGCGCCCGCCTGCCCGTTGACGCCTTTGCCGTCGTGAACGACTTCTGCCGAAGCCGCGTTGCGCTTGGCGATCGCACACGCACGATCCTCGTAGCGGAAGTCACGATGGCCCGGATAGACCGCGATGCGGAATTGCTCCGGATACTGCTTGAACAGCGCGAGCTGGCCTGCCGTGAGTCGCGCTGCATCGGCGGCTGCGTTCTGCGCAGTGATCACGCGCAGCGGCTTCTCGGCCGCGTAAGGCCCGGGCTCGTAGCCGAACTCGTGCGTCACGCCCGGCCATTTGCCGATGAGCTTTCCGGTGTACGCCGCGACGCCGGTGCTGCTGCCGGCGCGCTCGGCGCCCATGCAGGTGAGGCGCGGACCGTCGAGCTGAGCGACCTGCTCTGACGTGACCTTCGCTCCGGCTGCGATCGGCAGCAGCGCAAGGCCGAGGATGAAGAGACGGAGCTGCAAAGCGGTCGAGCTATTTCGCCGTCGCGACGCCGGTCTCGACCGCCATCGTTTTCTTCGAGCGGAAGAAGAACGCGCCCATCGCGGGCAGCAGGCACACCGCGCCGAGCATGTTCACCAGGAACATGAACGCGAGCAGAAGACCCATGTCGGCCTGGAACTTCAGCGCCGACATCATCCAGGTGAAGACGCCGATCGACATCGTGATCGCCGTGAACACCGCCGCGGTGCCGCGCGCGCGCATCGCTTCGTAGAACGCGGTGCGGAAGTCCATGCCGTCCGCCATGTCGTGCTGGATGCGCTCGAACAGATAGATGCCGTAGTCGACGCCGACGCCCACGCCGAGCGCGACGACCGGCAGCGTCGCGACCTTCAAGCCGATGCCGAGCGACGCCATCAGCGCGTTGCAGAAGATCGACACGATCGTCAGCGGCACCAGCACGCACAGCGCGGCCTTCACCGAGCGGAAGGTCAGCAGGCACAGCAGCGTCAGCGCGCCGAAGATCGCGAGCAGCATCTTCACTTCGGCTTCGGCGACCGCTTCGTTGGTCGCGGCCATGACGCCGACGTTGCCGCTCGCGAGCCGCAGGTTGACGCCTTCGACGGGATTCGCAGCGATGAACTTCTTGATCTCCTCCACCACGTGCGCGATGGTCGTGCCGTCGTGGTTCTTGGTGAAGATCATGATCTTGATCGCGCGGCAGCCTTCGTTGTTCAAGCCGAGCTGCGGATCGAACGCGCGCGAGCCGACGGAAAGACCCGTGTCCGATCGCGGCAGCGTGCGGAAGCGCGGATTGCCTTCGCTGAACGCCGAGATGACCAGCTTGCCGATGCCGGCGACGCTGGTGATCGACTGCACGCCGTCGACACCGCGCAGATAGAGCTCGAAGCGGTCGATGAGATTGACGACCTGATAGTGCAGGCACGAGTCGCCCTGGAAATCCTTCGCCTCGGCGATCACGGTGAGGAGATCGGTGCCGATGTTGTAGCTCGTGAGGATCTGGTCGTTGTCGCGGTTGTAGCGCGAGTCCTTGCGCAGCTCCGGCACGCCGTGACCCGAGTCGCCGATGACCAGGCCGCGCGACATGCCCGTCGTCGCGGCGAGCAGCGCCAGCGCGACGACGAACACGCCGATCGCCACGCGCGGCTCCGCACACTTCGCGACCAGCTTCCAGATGCCGCCTTCGCTCGCCGCCTTCTGCGAGTACTTCTTGCTCGATTCCTCGAGCTTGATGTGCGTCAGGATGATCGGGAGGATCATCTTGTTGGTCGCGATCATCAGCAGCACGCCGAGGCACGCGGTGATGCCGAGCTCGTGCACGATCGGGATGTCGATCAGCATGATCACCGCGAAGCCGAGCGCGTTGGTCAGCAGCGCGACCGATCCGGGCACGAACAATTTGCGGAACGATGCGCGCGATGCCTCGATCGAGCTCGCACCCGCGGCTGCTTCCTGGCGCCACGCGTTGGTCATCTGCACTGCGTGCGACACGCCGATCGAGAAGATCAGGAACGGCACCAGGATCGACATCGGGTCGATGCCGAAGCCGATCAGCGGCAACAGGCCGATCAGCCACACGACGGGCAGCAGCGCGACGATCAGCGCGGTGACGGTCATGCGCAGCGAGCGCGTGTAGGCGAACAGCAGCACCAGCGTGATCACGAACGCGATCGCGAAGAACAGGAACACGCCGATCAGGCCGTTGATCACGTCGGCGAGCAGCTGCGCGAAGCCGATGATGTTCACTTCGAGCTTCGCGTTGTAGTCGGGATTCGGCTCGGTCGAGACCTTGGTCTCGCTGCCGGGGATCATCACGCTCGCGGTGCCGTCCGGCAGCGGCGTCGCGAACTGCTGGAACGACAGCATCCAGCCGTAGTCGACGTAGCCTTCGGCGACCTTGTCGCCCGCCTTGAACGGCGGATGGTCCTTGCGCAGCGTGTAGGTGTACTTCGTCTGCGACTCGAAGCGGCCGCGGATGTCGCCGAGCTTGGTCATCACGCCGCGATAGAACGCTTCCGCCGCGGCGGGATCGCCGGTATCGACCTCCTGCAGGTTGGCGCGGATCAGCGCCGCCTTCTGATCGTTGGAGACGATCAGGCCGATCTGTCCCGACAGCCCGACGTTGTGGCGCACGCGATCGAGCTGCTCGGCCGTGCCGGAGAACTTCGCGGGAACGACCGGCTCGCCCTTGAAGCCGTCCTCGGTGATCTCGATGTAGTAGGTGCTCGGCGTGAAGATCGACGACACCTGCGTGCGGTTGACGCCGGGGATGAAGAAGACGTCGTCGGTCGCCTTCTGCATCGCGCTCATGAACTCGGGGTTGTAGATGTCGCCCTCGCCCTTCCACCGCAGGTTCACGAGCAGCTGGTTGGCGTCGTTGAAGTCCTTCAGGTAGTCGAACATCGTCTTCATGTACGGATGCTGGATCGGGATCAGCTTCAGGAATCCCGGATCGAGCTTCACGTGCGTCGCGCTCCAGCCGAAGAACAGCGTGAGCGCGGCGAAGAGGACGGACAGCGGATGGCGGAACTTGATCAGCCCGTCGGAGATCTTCGCGACGAGGCGATCGAGCGCGGTCATCTGGCTCATGACGCACCTCCGAGCTTCTGCACCATGAGCCCGTTGTCGCCCGCGGTGAGCACCGCGCCTCCGGAAAGCGGCAGCACCGACGCGAGTCCCGCCGCGAGCCCGTGATGCTCGGCCTGCGCCGCGAGCTTGAAGTGCGCGCCGCCGTCGGTGGACTGGAACACGCAGTTGTTGTCGCCGACCAGAACGATCGAGCCGTCGCTCATCACCGTGCCGCCGAACAGCGAGACGTTGTTGGGCAGCTCGCCCTTCTTCCACGTCGCGCCGCTGTCGCGCGACACGAACGCATTGCCGCGCATGCCGAACGCGACGAGGCCGCCGTCCGGCAGATTCAGCGCGCCGAACCACGAGCCGGCGTAGACCTGCGGCAGCGAGTGCCAGCTCGCGCCGTTGTCCTTGGATTTCAGCATCAAGCCCTGCTCGCCGAGCAGGATCAGCGAGCCGTCGGCGGCGTGCACCATCGCGTTGAGATGGCGCTCGGCGAGCCCGCCACCGCCGCCGCCCTCGAAGTTCGCGAACGGGTCGGCGTTCTCGTCGACGACTTTCTTCTTCTGCTCGTCGGCGATGTTGAGCGTCTCCTTGCTCCAGGTCTTGCCGCCGTCGGTCGACGTCTCGTAAAGCCCGAACGCACCGAATGCGAAGAGCTTGTCGTCGAACGGGCCCGCAATGCCGATCACCGGATCGGGCTTCTCGGCGTCGAATGCGGCTTCCTTCCAGGTCTCGCCGCGATCCTCGCTGCGCACGATCCAGCCGTCATGGCCGACGGCGATCGCGGTGTGATCGTCGATGAAAGCGACGCGCGTCAGCATCGATCCGCGCTGCGGATCGACTTTCGCTTCCTGGAATGGCTGCCCCGTGTCGCCGAACAGGATGTGACCTTGCTCGCCGACCGCGATCACGCGCTTGCCGTTGGCGGCGAGGCTCGTCACCAGCAGACGATCGGGAAAGACTTGCGTCGCGGGGAAGCTCGGCTGCGGCCGCGGCGAGAACGCGTAGATCGCGGCGCCGAGCACGATGAGAACCAGCAGGTACGCAGGCCATCCGCCGGCAAAGGCAGCGGGTGCTGCGCGCGAAGACGTTGCAGCCATAGCTTCTTCCTCCTCCCCACCCAGCAGCTCGCCCCCGGTCGTTCCGGGGCCGGCTGCCATGTCAGTCTGTCATCGCATCCTAACCGCAGACTTCGTTCAAAAGTAGTAGCGGCTGATGGTGTCGGCCACGCAGGCGGGCTTGGCGGCGTTCTCGATCTCGACGGTGACCCGGATCGTCGCCTGCACTGCGCCGTCCTTGGTGCGCTCGGCGGCGACCAATTCGCCGCGCCCGCGGATGCGGCTGCCGACTTTCACCGGGCTCGGGAACCGGACCTTCTCGGTGCCGTAGTTGATGCCCATCTTCACGTTGCTGACCTGAACGATCTGCGGCAGGAAATACGAGCACAGCGACAGCGTCAGATAGCCATGGGCGATCGGTGCGCCGAACGGTCCCTTCTTCGATTTCTCGACGTCGACGTGGATCCACTGATGATCGTCGGTCGCGTCGGCGAACTGGTTGACGCGCTCCTGCGAGATCGCGAGCCAGTCACTTTCCCCGAGGACCTTGCCCACGGAAGACAGGATGGAGTCGGCGGATTCGAACTTGGTCATGGATGCTGACTCGATGCGGAGATGATTTCGCCGGTGAGGTACGAGGAATAGTCGGACGCGAGGAAGACGATCACGTTGGCGATCTCCCACACCTCCGCGCCGCGGCCGAACGCTTCGCGCGACTCGAGCTGCTGCAGCAATTCCGCCGGCGCGGATTTCTTCAGGAACTCGTGCACCGCGATCGACGGCGCCACCGCGTTGATGCGCACGCCGAACTCGGCGGCTTCCAAAGCGCTGCAGCGCGTGAGCGCCATCACGCCGGCCTTCGCGGCGGCGTAGTGCGCTTGCTCCTTCTGCGCGCGCCAGCCGAGCACGGAAGCGTTGTTGACGATCACGCCTTTGCCGCGCGGCTGCATCTTCTTCAGCATCGCGCGCGTCATGCGCATCGTGCCGGTCAGCGTGACGTCGAGGACCTTGTGCCATTCCTCGTCGGTCATGTCGACGACGCGCTTGCTCCCGCCGAGGCCTGCGTTGTTGATGAGCACGTCGACGCCGCCGAATCCGGCTTCGGCTTCGTCGATCAGCGCGACCACGTCGGACTCGGCGGTGACGTTCGCGACCTTGCCGTGGATCTCCACGCCGGCATGTGCCTTGCGCAGGTTGGCGACCGCTTCCTCGACGCGTCGCGGATGGATGTCGGAAAGCACGATGCCGCGACAGCCTTCCTCGATGCAGCGTCGCGCGGTCGCGAAGCCGATGCCGGCGCCGGCAGCCGCGGTGATCAGCACCGACTTGCCTTTCAGCAGGCCGTGCCCGGGAACGTAATCAGGTGCCTTGCTCATTTGAGATCGCCGCGGGGCTCCTTGGGCATGCCGAGCCCGCGCTCGGCGATCAGGTTCAGCTGGATTTCGTTGGTCCCCGCGTAGATGGTGTCGGCGCGGGAGAAAAAGAACAACTGCTGCAGCGGCCGGATCATTGGATCGTCGCTGATCACGTCGGCCTCGGGCCCGAGCACGTCGGCGGCGAGCTTGCCGAGGTCGCGATGCCAGTTCGACCAGTAGTACTTGTAGATGAGCGCTTCGCGCTTCAACGACAGGTCGGCTCCGCCCGACATCATCCGCAATGCGTTGTAGCGCATCACGCGCAGGCCGATCCACGCCTTGGCCACGCGCGCGCGCACGTGCGGGTTGGCCGCCTGCCCGTTGCGCTGCGCGGCCGCGACGATCAGCGACAGCTCGTGCGCGAAGCGCATCTGCTGCCCGAGCGTGGAGACGCCGCGCTCGACCTCGAGCAGGCCCATCGCGACCTTCCAGCCGTCGCCGGGCGCGCCGACGATGTGCTCGCCCTGCGCGATCGCGCCGTCGAAGAACACTTCGTTGAACTCGGTGCCGCCGTTCATCTGCTTGATCGGACGGATGGTGATGCCTTGCTGCTTCAACGGCATCAGCAGGAACGACAGCCCCTTGCCGCCTTTGGATCCCTGCTCGCTGCGCGCGAGCACGAAGATCCAGTCCGACTCGTGCGCGAGCGACGTCCAGATCTTCTGGCCGTGCACGCACCAGGTGCCGTCGTCCTTCTTCCAGCAGCGCGTCTGCACGTTGGCGAGATCGCTGCCGGCGTTCGGCTCGGAATAGCCCTGCGCCCAGAATTCCTCTCCGGCGACGATCTTCGGCAGGAAGCGCTGCTTCTGCGCATCGGTGCCGAAGCGGATCAGTGTCGGACCGATCAGCCCTTCGCCGATGTGCCCCATGCGACCCGGGCCGCCGGCGCGCGCATATTCCTCGTGGAAGATCACCTGCTGCTCGATCGACAGGCCGCGGCCACCGCATTCCTTCGGCCAGCCGACGCACGTCCACCTGCCGGCCGCGAGCACTTTCTCCCACTGCTTGCGCAGCTCGGGCTCGAATTCCTCGTCGCCCGGTCCGCCGCGATGCTTGAGCACGTCGAAGCGCCCGGACAGATGCTTGCCCATGAACGCGGCGACTTCGGCGCGGAACTGCGCGTCGGCCTGGCTCTCGTCGAGGCGCATCAGGGCGCCGTTCCGAACAACGGTTGAGCGACGAAGTCGTGCAGCACGTCCGCGGAGCCGAGCCAATGGCTCGACGCTTGCGCGCGCTTGAAATGCAGATGCGCGTCGAACTCCCAGGTGAAGCCGACGCCGCCGTGCAGCTGGATCGCTTCCTGCGCGCAATCGAAATACGTTTCCGACGCGAGCGCCTTCGCTGCGGCGCATTCGAACGCGATCGCGGCCGTGTCCGCGCCGCTCGCCGCGACCGCTGCCGCGCCGTACACCATCGAGCGCGTCGCCTCGATCGCAACCATCATCCGCGCGCACCGATGCTTCACCGCCTGGAACGAGGCGATCGCGCGTCCGAACTGCTTGCGATTGGCGACGTAGGCGACGGTGCTGTCGAGGCATTGCTGCGCGCCGCCGAGCTGCTCGGCCGCGATGTAGAGCCGCGCCAGCGCGATCGCGCGCAGCACGCCCTCGCCCGCGCGGGACGGATCGTCGATACGCACGCCCTGCGCGATCGGCTCCACGCGCGCGAAGCGGCGCGTCGCGTCCCAAGTCTTCAGCGGCGTGATGCGCGCCTGCCGCGGCTCGATGGCGAAGAGACCGAGCTCACCGCCGACTTCGCGCGGCATGAACAGCACCGACGCCGTGGCGCCGTCGGGCACGTCGCCTTGCTGGCCCCATCCGCTCGACGGCAACGGAGCGCTCGCACGCAGGCTGCCGTCGGCGATGCGCGGAAGGTATTCGCCCTGCGCAGCGTCGGTCGCGATCTCGCGCAGCGCCATCGCGGCGAGGCAGACGCTGGAGAAGAACGGCGACGGCAGCAGACGGCGTCCCGCCTGCTCCTGGACCAGCACGAGCTCGACCGGACCCAGCCCGAGTCCGCCGTGCTTTTCCGGGATGGCGATGCCGCACCAGCCGAGCTCCGAGCCGATCCGACGCCAGATCGCCTCGTCGTAGCCCGAAGCGGATTCCAGCGCGCGCCGCAGCGTCGTCGCGTCGACCGCTTCGGCGAGGAAGCGCTCGGCGGCGTCGCGGATCATCTGCTGGTCTTCGGTGAGCGCGAAGTGCATGGCGCGATTATCGCGGCTGGGCATCCCGGCTCGGGTCGTCCGTTGGGGCGAGAAGTCAGTGCGCTTCCAGCGCCTTCAGGTGCTCGAGCTTCGCCGCATAGATGCCGCGGCGGTCGCGCGTCGTGCTGTTCTCCAGCGCGAGGCTCAGCTGGCGGCGCGCCTGGCCGATCTCGCCGAGCTCGGCGCTGACGACGGCGAGCGCGAAATGGACTTCGTCGTCGTACGGCATGCGACGCAGCTCCTTCTCCAGCAGCTCGCGCGCACCCGCGTAGTCGCCGCGCGCCATCGCGGCGCGACCCTGGTCGAGGAACCAGAACGGCGGCACCGGATCGATCCGCTCGAGGCGCACGCGCAGCTGATGCGCTTCGGCGGCGCGGCCTTCGGCATCGAGCACGCCCGCGAGATTGCCGAGCGCGAGCGCTTGGTCCGGCTCGCGCTCGAGCACCGCGGCCAGCGCGCGCTCGGCTTCGCGCAGATCGCCGTGGCGTCGATAGATCACGCCGAGCGTGTTGTAGCCCGCGACGAACGTCGGATCGGCCTTCACCGCCGCGCGCGCCCACCAATACGCCGGCTCGATCTCGCCCGCCGCGAGCAGCTCGGCGGCGCGATTGTTGTCGTACATCGCGACCAGGCGATCCTCGGAGATCTCGCGCGTGAAGGTGCGCGCATTCGACTCGATCGGGATGAAATCGACCGTCAGCGTGTCGGATCCGGTGGTGCGCCCGATCAGATCCCGGTCGCTGCTGCCGGAGTGGATCGCGTTGATGTGCCCCGAGCGGAACGCAATGCCGCCGGCGCGGCTCCAGACGTCGTAGCCGAAGACTGTCTGGTAGTGCACCGGCACGTCGACCGCCCACGCGAGCGCTGCAGTGAGGATCACCAGCGACAGGCAGTTGCCGGCGCGCGCATCGAACGCCTGCGCGGCATTGCGCGTCATCGCGGCGTCGTAATCGAGCGCGAGGTCCTGATGCACGAGCTGATGGATCGCCTGGGGCGCGCCGATCTCGCGCGCGAGCGGCTTGACGCGCGCACGCAGGTACTCGCGCATCGCGGGGCTCAGAGCAAAGATCTCTTCGCGTCGCGGCGGATCGGCGATCGGCTTGAACAGGCCGTCGTCGAGGAGCGCGTCGGCGTTGCGCGAGGGCGTGGCCAAGCAAGCGGCCAGCGCGGAGACGATGCAGGCGATGAAGAGTGGCCTCACGAAAAGCCACTCTACTCCCGAACGCCGTGGGTCGCCCTTCAGGGCGACATTACGTGCCGTAGACCTTCTGCGCCTTCGGCGACTGGTCGACGAGCTTCGCGACGGCCTCGGACAGCTCTTCGGCCTTCCAGCGCGCCTTCTTGTCGATGATCGGACCCGTATGCCAGCCGGTCGCGATCGACAGCTTGCCGCCTTCGACCTCGAACACCTTGCCGGTCACGCCTGCCGACAGCGGGCTGCACAGCCACACGACCAGCGGCGCGACGTTCTCCGGCGCGTAGTGATCGAAGCCGCCTTCGGGCTTCTTCATCATGTCGGCGAAGACTTTCTCGGTCATGCCGGTGCGCGCGGCGGGCGCGAGCGCGTTGGCGGTGATGCCGTAACGTCCGAGCTCCGCGGCCTGCACGAGCGTGAGCGAGGCGATGCCGCCTTTCGCCGCCGCGTAGTTGCTCTGCCCCACCGAGCCGTTGAGTCCCGCGCCCGAGCTCGTATTGACGATGCGCGCGTCGACTTTCTGTCCGGCCTTGACCTGATCGCGCCAGCGCTTCACCAGCGTCGAGGTGATGCAGAAGTGGCCCTTGAGATGGACCTTGATGACGAGGTCCCACTCCTCCTCGCTCATCGACGCGAACATCTTGTCGCGCACGATGCCGGCGTTGTTGACGACGCCGTGCACGTCGCCGAACTTCGCGACGCCCGCATCGACGATCTTCTGCGCGCCGGCCATCGAGGTGATGTCGTCGGAATTCGCGAGCGCGTTGCCGCCGATCTCGTTCACCACCGCCTGCGCCGCATCGGCGCGAATGTCGTTGACGACGACCTTGGCGCCTTCGGCCGCGAGCGCGATCGCGTATGCGCGGCCGAGCCCGCCGCCGGCGCCGGTGACGATGATCGTGCGGTTGTTGCAGATGCCCATGGGATGTTCGTCATTCCCGCGCAGGCGGGAATCCAGTTCTAGGAGAGTCTTTCGATGATCGTCACGTTCGCGACGCCGCCGCCTTCGCACATCGTTTGCAGGCCGTAGCGCTTGTTGGTGCGCTCGAGCTCGTGCAGCAGCGTGGTCATCAGCTTCGCGCCGGTGGCGCCGAGCGGATGCGACAGCGCGATCGCGCCGCCGTTGACGTTGGTCTGCGCGTGCGGGTAACCCGTCTCCTTGAGCCACGCCATCGGCACCGGCGCGAACGCCTCGTTGATCTCGACGAGGTCGATGTCCTGCATCTTCATGCCGGACTTCTTCAGCGCGTTCCTCGTCGCCGGGATCGGCGCGGACAGCATCATGATCGGATCGTCCGAGTACACGCTCATGTGATGGATGCGCGCGCGCGGCTTCAGGTTGTATTTCTTCACCGCCTTCTCGCTCGCGATCAGGATCGCCGCCGCGCCGTCACCGGTCTGCGACGACACCGCCGCCGTGATCGTGCCGCCGGGCGCGAGCGGCTCGAGCGTGGCCATCTGCTCGAGCGAGGTATCGCGCACGGTCTCGTCGACCTTGCAGCCGAACGCCTCGACCAATTCACGATCGAAGCGGCCTTCCTTCTGCGCCTGGCGCGCGCGGCGATGCGACTCGAGCGCGAACTCTTCCATCTCGCGGCGCGAGATCTTCCACTTGTTCGCCATCAGCTGCGCGCCGTGGAACTGCGAGACCGGCTCGTTGCCGAAGCGCGCGGTCCAGCCCTTGCTGCCCGAGAAGGGATCGGTGAGTCCGAGTGGCTTGGCGAGCACGAACGCGGAGCCGATCGGGATCTGCGTCATCGTCTGCACGCCGCCGGCGACGACGACGTCCTGCGTGCCCGACATCACCGCCTGCGCGGCGAAGTGCACCGCCTGCTGCGAGCTGCCGCACTGGCGATCGATCGTCACGCCCGGCACGTGCAGCGGCAATCCCGCCGCGAGCCAGCAGGTGCGCCCGATGTTGCCCGCGAGCGGCCCGACCGCGTCGAGGCAGCCCCAGACCACGTCGTCGTAATCCTCGGCGGGAACCTGGTTGCGCCCGACGAGCGTCTTGAGCGCGTGCGCGCCGAGATCGGCGCCGTGCACGTGCGCGAGACTGCCCTTGCGCTTGCCGGTGGGCGTGCGCAGCGCGTCGACGATGAATGCTTCAGCCATTTTTGTTTCCTTTACTTGACGGCAACCAAGCGTGGCGCCGATTCGTGATTCGTTGGACGCGTGAACGTCTCGCCGGGCCCGATTGCGGCGCCGTCGGCGAGGATCGACTCGGCGATGCGCGTCTTGTGGAACGCGCGATCGCCCCAGGTCGCGTCGAGCGCCCAGGCGCGCTTCATGAACATCTGCAGATCGGCTTCCCAGGTGTAGCCCATCGCACCATGCGCCTGCAGGCTCTTGCGCGATGCGAGCTGTGCGGCGTCGCCGGCGGCGAGTCGCGCGTGTGACACGTACACGGATGCGCGCGGGTCCTTGCGCTCGAGCGCGTACGCCGCGCGATGCACCACGGGCTCGGCGAACTCGATCGCGACCGCAACTTCCGCGAAGTGATGCTTCACCGCCTGGAACGATCCGATCGGCTTGCCGAACTGCTTGCGCTGCGCGGCGTGATCGACGCCGAGGTCGAGCATGCGCTGCGCGAGCCCGAGCAATTGCGCGGAGGCTGCGAGGCCGGCGCGATCGGTCACGCCCGCCCAGATCGCGGCACCGGTGCGCGCATCGCAGACGCGCGTCGACGACGACGGCTTCCAGCTCACCTTGCACAGCCGGCGCGACTGGTCGATCGAGCGGTTCGGCGTGAGCTTCACCTGATCGGGCTTCAACGCGTGCACCTCGTCTTCGTGCGCGAGCAGCAGCAATCCCGCGTTCGCTGCATCGGCGACGAGCGGATTGATCGGATGACCCACCGCGATGCGCGCCTTGCCCGACGCGATCTTCGGCAGCCATTCCTTCTTCAGCGAGGCGTCGCCGAGCTGCGAGATGAGCCACGTCGCGAGGTACGCGCTCGCGGTCAGCGAATCGGGGATCGCGAAGTAGCCGAGCTCCTGCTGCACCAGCACCCAGTCGAGATCGCCGCCGCCGATGCCGCCGAATTCCTCCGGCACCGAGATCGCGGTCAGGCCCTGATCGGCGACCTTCGCGCGCAGCTCCGCGCTGCGGCCGCTGTCGGTCTCCCAGATCTCGCGCAGCAATTCCGGCGCGGCCTCGACCATGAGGAACTTGTGTACCGCGTCGCGGAATGCGAGTTGCTGCTCTTCGAAGATGAAGTCCATGACTACGTTGCCTCGTCATGCCCGCGCAGGCGGGCATCCAGTTTTGCTTTCACGCTCTGGGCAAGCCCAGCATTCTTTCCGCGATGATGTTCTTCTGGATCTCGTTGGTGCCCGCGTAGATCGGCCCTGCGAGCGAGAACAGGAAGCCGTCGAGCCAGTGATCGATGTCGCCGGCGTCGGGCGCGTCGGGCATCAGCTCGGCGCGCGGGCCGAGGATGCGCATCGCGGTCTCGTGCATCAGCACGTCGAGCTCCGACCAGAAGATCTTGTTGGTCGACGCTTCCGCGCCGATCTCGCCGCCGCGCGCGAGGCGCGACGCCGTGCGATAGGTCGCGAGCGCGTAGGCCTCGGCGCCCATCCAGCTCTTCATCACCGCATCGCGGATCGCGGGGTCGCGATCGGCTTGCTTCTGATGGCGCTTGTAGAGCGCGATCAGATCGCGCGCGGTTTTCTGGAAGCGCGCCGGCGAGCGCAGCATCAGTCCGCGCTCGAAGCCCGCGGTCGACATCGCGATGCTCCAGCCCGCGCCTTCCTCGCCGATGCGGTTCTCGACCGGCACGCGCACGTCGTCGAAGAAGATCTCCGCGAAGCCGGTCAGCCCGTTGAGCTGCTTGATCGGGCGGATGGTGATGCCCTTCGACTTGAGCGGCAGCAGCACGAACGACAGACCCTGATGCCGCTGCGAATTCGGGTCGGTGCGGAAGAGACCGAAGCACCAGTCGGCCCACACGGCACGCGTCGACCAGGTCTTCTGCCCGCTGATGACGTAGTGATCGCCGTCGCGCACGGCCTTCGTGCGGATCGCGGCCATGTCGCTGCCCGCGCCCGGCTCGCTCCAGCCTTGCGCCCAGATGTCGGCGCCGCTCGCCATGCGCGGCAGGAATTTCTTCTTCTGCTCGTCGCTGCCGTGCTCCATCAGCGTCGGCCCGAGCAAGAAGATGCCGTTCTGGTTCACGCGCAGCGGCGCGCCCGCGGCCCAGTACTCCTCCTCGAAGATCAGCCATTCGATGAGGTCGCAGCCGCGCCCGCCGAGCTCCTTCGGCCAGGTCACCATCGACCAGCGGCCTTCGTTGAGCTTGGCTTCCCACGCGCGGTGCTGCTCGAAGCCTTCCTGCGTGTCGAAGCTCGGAAGGGTCGACTTCGGCGCGTTCGCAGCGAGCCAGTCGCGGATCTCCGCGCGGAATTTCTTCTGCTTCTCGGTGTACTCGAGCCTCATTTCTTGCTCTCGAATTTCGCGTCGCGTTTCTCGACGAAGGCCTGGCGCGTCTCCGCGGAGTCCTTGGTCATGTAGGCCTGCAGCGTGAAGCCCTGCTCCCAGCGGTACTTGTCCTCGAGGCTGCCGTCCTCGATGCCGTTCAGCGATTCCTTCGCGAGCCGGATCATCGCCGGGCTCTTGTGCGCAATCTTCAGCGCGATGGTCAGTGCGGTATCGCGCAGCTGCGCACGCGGCACGACGCACTCGACAGCGCCGAGACGATGCGCTTCGCGCGCGGTGATCGGCTCTCCGGTGAAATACATCATCCGCACCTTCTGCACGCCGAACAGGCGCTGCAGATGCGCGCCGCCGCCCATCGCGCCGCGATCCACTTCCGGCACGCCGAACGTTGCGTCCTCCGCAGCGACGACGATGTCGGCCGCACCGGCGATGCCGATCCCGCCGCCGAGCACGAAGCCATGCACGGCGCAGATCACGGGGACGCGATTGCGATGCACCGCTTCGAACGTGCGGTAGTTGCCCGCGTTCACCGAGACGATCTTCTCGGGATGCGCGTTGAGCTCCTTGATGTCGACACCGGCGCAGAAGCCCTTGCCCTCGGCGCGGATCACGATCACGCGCACCTTGTCGTCGCGCCCGAGGCGCTCGATCTCGTCGGCGAGCGCATGCCAGCCCGCGTCCGGTAGCGCGTTCACCGGCGGATGGTCGATGACGACTTCGGCGATGCCTTCGTGGGTGTTGGTCTTGAACGGGCTCACTGGACTCCCCTCATCCGGCGCTGCGCGCCACCTTCTCCCGCGGGGAGAAGGAACTGCTTGCGGGCAACGATGCAAGACGCTCGTCGGCTTCGGCGACGATGCGCGCGATCAATTCAGCGACGGTCGGGAGGTCGTCGATCACCGCGGCGACCTGCCCGCTCGGCAGCACGCCTTCGTCGGGCTTGCCCTCGACCATCGCGCGCTGGATCAGCATCGGCGCGTTCGCGGCCATCATCGTCTGGATCGCGGAGTCGCCTTCGGCGAGCGCGGCGAAGAAGGTCTTGAACATCGTGAAGAAGGACATCCTGGTGTGCGCGCGCCAGCGCCAGGCACTGGACAGCGCAGTGAACAGGCGGCGCAGCAATCCGCCGTGCTCGAGCTTGAGCAGCGCGGGGTTGTCGATCATGCGCTGCGGCAAGCCGTCGACCGCGGTCGACGCGCGGATGTGCGCAGGATCCTTGATGGCGAGATAGCGTTGCAGCGTCTCGCGCGGAACCGGCGACTCCTGCGTGAGCAGGAAGCGCGTGCCCATCGCGATGCCGCTCGCGCCGTACGCGAGCGCGCCCGCAAGACCGCGACCGTTGAAGAATCCGCCGGCGGCAACGACGGGAACGCTGACCGCATCGAGGACCTGCGGCAGGAGCAGCGTCGTCGGCACCGAGCCGGTGTGGCCGCCGCCTTCCGCGCCTTGCACCGTGATGATGTCCGCGCCGAGCTCGATCGCCTTCTGCGCGTGCTTCAGCGCACCGACCGTCGGCATGCAGAGAACACCGGCGTCCTTGAAGCGCTTGATCGTCTTCGCGTCCGGCCCGCGTCCGTAGCTCACCGCCCGCACGCGATCCTTGTTCTTGAGGATGACCTCGATGACTTCCTGAGCGTTGGGCTGGAACATGTGGAAGTTCACGCCGAACTTCGCGCTCGTCGCGGCGCGCACTGCATCGATCTCGCGTGCGAGCTCGTCGGTCGACATCGTCGCCGCCGCGAGGAAGCCGAATCCGCCCGCGTTGCTCGTCGCGATGACGAGCCGCGACGTCGCGACCCAGCCCATCGCCGTCTGCACGATCGGATAGCGGCAGCCGAGCAATTGCGTCAGCGGCGTCTGCAGGCTCATTTCTTCACGATCACGCAGGAGCCGTGGCCGAACAGACCCTGGTTCGCGGTGATGCCGACTTTCGGATTGCTCGTCTGGCGCTCGCCAGCCTGTCCGCGCAATTGCCACGCGAGCTCGCACACCTGCGCGAGCGCTTGCGCCGGCACTGCTTCGCCGAAGCACGCGAGTCCACCCGATGCATTCACCGGGAGTCGGCCGCTGATTTTCGTTGCGCCCGCGCGGAGCAGCTTCGCGGCCTCGCCGCGCGCGCAGAGCTGCAGGTCTTCCATCCAGTCGAGCTCGAGCGCGGTCGACAAGTCGTAGACCTCGGCGAGGCTCACGTCCTTCGGCGAGATCCCGGCTTCTTCGTACGCCTTCTTCGGCAGCGCGGCGCGGAACGACTGCGGCTTCGCGGCGACGGCGGAATCGGTCGCGATGTCCGGCATCTCGACCAGCTCCGACGCAAACGTCGGCGTCACGGTCGAAATCGCAGCGATGCGCGGTGCGTTGCCCTTGCCGATCTTCTTCGCGTACGCGAGCGACGACACGATGATCGCGGCGCCGCCGTCGGACGTCGCGCAGATGTCCATCAGGCGCAGCGGATCGGCGACCATCGCCGACGCAGCAACTTCTTCCGCGGAGAACTTCTTGCGATAGCGCGCGTTCGGATTGGCGAAGCCGTGCTCCGCGTTCTTCACTTTCACCGCGGCGAAGTCGGCCTGCGTGTCGCCGTACTGCTCGATGCGACGGCGCGCGTAGAGCGCGAAGTAAGTCGGATTGGTGATGCCGATCCGGAAGCGCACCCAGTCCGGATCGTCGAAGCGCTCGCCTTTCGCGGGCGCGAGGAACCCTTTCGGCGTCGTGTCCGCGCCGACGACGAGCGCGACGTCGCACTCGCCCGACAGAATCTTCGATCGCGCCGCCGCGAGCGCTTGCGATCCCGATGCGCACGCCGCGTAGCTCGTGTTCACCTGCGCGCCCTGCCAGCCAAGCGCTTGCGCAAAGGAGGCGCCGGCCACGAATCCCGGATAGCCGTTGCGGATGGTTCCGCCGCCGGAGACGAACTGCACGTCGCGCCAGCTGATGCCCGCATCGGCAATCGCGTCGCGCGCGGCCTTCACGCCGTACTCGACGAAGTTCCTGCCCCACTTGCCCCACGGGTGCATGCCCACGCCGAGGATTGCGATGTCCTTGCTCATGGCGTCGGCTTCCACTTCCAGGTGAGCTTGCCGTCGACGGTCGGCTCGAGCTTGAGCTCCATCTGCATCCCGCTCTTGAGCTTCTCGACGCCGACGCCATCGACGACGGCACCGAGGATGATCATCTTTTCCTTCGCGAGCTCGACCGCGGCGATCGCGTACGGCACGAACGGCTCGACCGCGACGAACGGCTCCGGCGGCTTGTAGCAGGCGTTGGTCCACGACCAGAGCTTGCCGGTGCGCGAGAGCTGCACTTCCTCGAACTCAACGCCGGCGCAATCGGGATTGCGGCAGAAGGTCGACTGCTTCGGAAAGTAATACGTGCCGCACGCCGTGCAGCGCGTGCCGATCAGATGCGGCTGGTCGGCGTCGAGCGTGTACCAGCCCGGCAGCAACGCTTCTTGTACTTTCGCGTCCATGTTCACGCCGCGGACGCCACGCGCCGCGCCGGCGGATTGTCCTTGATCGCGGTCGCGCGAAGATTGTGCGGATCGAGCTTCGCGATGATCTTGAGCTGGCGCGACGTCGGCAATCTGGTTTCGCGCAGGCGCGGAATCGCGATCAGCGGGAAGCCCGTCGCGGCTTGCACTTGCTCGAACGTGACGCCCGGATGCAACGACACGACGCGGATCGCGTGATCCGGTCCGCCGAAATCCATCACGCAGAGATCGGTGACGATCAAGCGCAGATCGACGAAGTCATTCTTTGCGCCCGCGGGCCAGCGCTCTTTCCTGTAGCCGACGCCGGAAACCATGTCGACTTCGCCGCCAACGAACACGCGCGGGCCGTGGTTCGGCACGAACATCGAATTGATGTGGTTGATCGTGTTGCCGGGGAATCCGCGCGCGCCGAGCATCGCCGCTTTCGGCTTCGCGTAGTCGCCGATCGCGGAAATGTTCGACTGGCCCCAGCGATCGATCTGCGTCGGCCCGACCATCGCGTGGCGCTTGCCGCTCCACACGCATTCGAAGACGCGCTCGAACGAGAGATAACCCTCGATCTTCGGCTTGTAGCCGCCGCGCGGACCGATCGGCACCGGCTCCGACACGAGATACGCCTCGCTGTCGGTCATCAGCAGCTCGGGCGAATGCGTGAGCTTCGCGAGTCCGGCGGCGAGTCGCGGCACATAGCCGATGCCCGACGCGAGCAGTTCTCCGTTGCCGCGCCATGCTTCAGACGCAGCGGCGATGCAGAGCTCAGCGAGCGTGACGTTGTCGGACATGATCAGAACACCGGCAGCGGGAGCTTCGACACGCGCTCCGCACCGCCGACCTTCGTCAGATAGCTCGATTCGTCGGCCAGGAACTCGGCGCGATATTTTTCCCAGCCGCCCTCTTCCGCCGCTAGAGCGCTGTAGCGCTTCAGGTGCTCCATGTCCCAGCCGTAGCTCGGGCCGAAGTAGGTCGGATGCGCGCCGAACGGCGCGTTGACGACGCCGTGCACGAGATAGCGCTCGAACTTGTTGTCCTTCGCGACTTCGGGCTTGAGCTTCAACTTGTCGCGCAGCACTTCGGTCGTGACGTAGCAGCGATCCGCCGCACGCGCGAACAGATGATCGAAGAACACGTCGTTGCCGCGCAGCAGCGTGTTGCCCCAGCGATCGGCCTCGTTGACGTGCAGCAGCGCGACGTCGAGCTTGAGTGCCGGCATCGCAACGTAGACCTCGCCGTCGGCGTAGGGCGACTGGATCGTCTTGATCGACGGATTCTTCGCCAGCACGTCGGAGCCGAGCCCGACGCGCGTCGGCAGGAACGACATGCGCATGCCCGCCGCGCGCAGTCCCCATTCGAACATGCCTTCGTCGAGCTCCATCACTTCGATCGCGCCCGACTCGCGCGCCTTGCGGAAGTACGGCTCGAGCGGGATTGCATCCATCGTCGCGAACGCGAACACCAGTTTCTTCACCTTGCCGGCGGCGCAGAGCATGCCGACGTCCGGGCCGCCGTACGAAACGACGGTCAGATCCTTCACCTGCGAGCGCAGGATCTCGCGCACGAGCGTCATCGGCTTGCGCCGCGGGCCCCAGCCGCCGATGCCGAGCGTCATGCCGTCGCGCAGCTGCGCGACGACGTCGGCGGCGGTGATCTCCTTATTCATGGGGGATCAGCGGAATCCCACCGAGAAATCGTGGCCCCAGATCGACACCTGCTTGGTCTCGGTCGTCTTCCAGGTCTTGGGATCGACGTCGATGCCGCCGAAGCCGTACTCGAGCGCGAAGTTGCCGGGCGTCATCATGTAGAACGACGTCATCTTGTCGTTCTCGTGCTGGCCCATCGTCGCCATCAGCTTCACGCCCGCTTTCTGCTGGCGCTTCTCGGCGGCGTCGACGTCGGCCTTGGACTTCACTTCGACCATGACGTGCACGCAACCCGACGGGCTCGGCATTTCCGCGAGCGCGAGGCTGTGATGCCGCCCGCTCGCCGCGTGCATGAAATAGATGCGCATGCTCGGCGCTTCGGGCGCCGGCTTGAAGTTGAAGATGTCGGAGAGCCCGAACGTCAGCGTCTCGCGGAAGAACTTCAGCGTCGCGTCGAAGTTCTGCGCGGCCGGCACCACGACGTGGCCCATGCCCTGTCGGCCGGTCTTGAATCCAGACACGCCGACCGGCGACTTGAACGGCGAATCGCCGCCGATGTAGCCCCAATACAGCTCGTGGCGATTGCCCGACGGATCGGTGAAGACCGCGATGTCGCGCACCGCACGCGCCTGCTTCATTGCTTCGGTGCCGGCCTCGACTTTCACGCCGGCTTTCTTGATCTCGCCGAGCGTGTACTGGAAGGCCGCGGCATCCGGCACTTCCCATCCCGACGCGTGATAACGATCTTCCTTGCCCTTGATCACCGTGATGCGATAGGCACGCTCGTCGAGCTTGATGTCGAGCCCGCCGTTCGGCGCCGGCGTGGTCTGCGCGCCGAGGACTTGCTCCGCGTACTGCTTCCACTTCGACACATCCGTGGCTTCCGCCACGATGTAGCCGAGCGCTTCGATCTTCGCCATGAGCCCGCCCTTTGGATGAACCTGATTGGACGGGAAGAATTATCGGAAGTGATTGACCGCGGAAGCTTCGTCCGGGTGGATGAGTTGCCGCTTCTACGGCGCCTCGACCTTGATCTTAAGACCGAGAGCCTTAGCGACTTTCGCTACCGTCGCAAAGCTCGGATTCCCTCCGCGCGATAGCGAGCGATAAAGCGCTTCTCGGGCCAACCCGGTTTCTTTCGCGAGGCGAGTCATCCCTCGCACACGCGCGATGACCCCCAGCGCGTAGTGAAGCAGCTTCGGATCGTCTTCCTCGATGACTGCTTCGAGGTAGCCGGCGATGTCGCGATCGGTCTTCAAGAACTCAGCGGTGTCCCAAGGCTTCGTCTCGAGCTGGATCTTCCTCAAATCCCATATCGCCTTGCCAGCAGCTTTGCCCGACCGATGTCGGCGCTTTGGCTTGACTTGTCGCCGCCGCACAGCAGAAGTACCCATACGTTCGCCTGATGAATGAAGTAAGGCCGATAACCGGGCCCGTAGTGGATTCGAAGTTCGCCGACACCCTCGCCAACCGGCCGCACATCGCCCGGATTGCCGAGCCGGAGACGATCGATCCGGCTCTCGATCCTGTCCCTCGCTCGATGATCGCGAAGCTCTGCGAGCCAGGAGACGAAGACATCCGTCTGCGAATCTCAACCACGCCGATTGTAACCTACAGGTTACGCCGTGGCCGGGCTCGTCAGATGCAGATGCCGCCGCCCATCGCAGTCCAGCCGCCGGATGTTCGCGAATGGGCTGCCGCTCTCCGCGAAGGCGTGGACGTCGGCGTCGATGCGCCCAGACAGCAGGATCAGCGCGTCGACTTCGGCGGTCGCGGCGAGCGCGCGAGCCTGGATCAGCGCCGGGCCGGTCGCGATGTGGGTGGTGTGCACGATGGCGCCGCGCGCGGCGGCGGTGCGCACGTGCAGGTGATGGTGATGGAGCCGCTCGCACAGCCGGGTGCACAAGCTGAGCAGCAGCGCGAGCCCGAGCTGATTGGCGTCGGTCGACAACGCGATGCCGTCGGCGAAGGTCGTCGCCCGATACGAATTGACCAGGAAGCGCGCCGGGATTTCGCCGATGCGCGCGTCGCCAAGCGTGGCGAGCGGGTCTTCGAGCTCGCGCAGGATGCGCGTGAGCCGATCGCCCGGCCGCTCGACGAGCACGGGCAGCCCGATGATCTCGATGAATGCGACATACCGTTCCATCGCCGTCTCCCGGTGCGCACGGCGCACGCCGCGACCTCAGACGGAAAAGTAGGCCTCGAGACGGTCCGCGTAACCTGACTGCTCGGCCAGTGTCCGCGCCTTCCTGCGGTAGTCGGGATTGATCTCGTCGGTGAGCTTCGCCATGCGCCGCTGCTGATCGGCGTTCATCTCGGCGGTGACCAGCCCGATGTCGAGCATGAACTCGGCGTGCGCGAAGGCAATGGTGATGAGCTCCTTCAATCGATCGTCGTCGAGCTTCAGCGCCAGCCGCGCGACGCGATCCTTGTGCTGCGCGAAGCTCGAGATGCGCAGATGATCCGCGACGTCGCGAAGCTCCTGCATCAGCGTTTCGGCCTTCTTCTCGGGCAGGTGATCGAGGAACGCGCCCATGATGTGGTAGTCCTTCGACGCGACCATCTTGCGCATCACTTCACGCATCAGCTCGACCGGCAGGCCGTCGAGCAGCGCCTTGGCCCGCTCCGGCACCTGCTCCCGCGCGATCGCGGTCATGAAGTCGGCGTCGAAGTGCTTGCACAGCCGCGCCGCGCGATCGGCGGGCACGTAGTACGACATGTTCGCAGTGAGCGCGGGACCGAAGACCTTGCGGCACAGGATCGCGCTCACCGCATCGGGAACGATCTTCCCCGAGTTGGCGAGTTTCTGGAACAGGTTGCTGAACTGATCGATGAAGCTGTTCTGCAGCAACACGCGCAGCTTCATCAACGCGTCGGCATCGAGGGCCTTCAGATACGAGAGCTCGTCCGGCTTGCGGTGCAGCACTTGCGCCAGGCGGCGCTGTTCGGTCGCCCGGTCGATCAACTGAACAGCTTCTTGACCGGCGCGCGCAGGATCCACGGGATGTGGTTGAGCGCCTCGGCCATCGCCTTGCGGATGTGATGCGAATGCAGCTGGCTCGCGCGCGCGACGTCTTCGGCGAGCCGCTTGCGGTCTGCTTCGGAAAGCGCGTCGAGGAACGATAGCTTGCCGGTCGGCGCGCGCAGGAGCTTCGACAGGTCTTTCGAGTCGGGCATGTCGGACGGAAAGTTTACCGATCCGCCGGGAATGATGGCGGCGCATCGGCCGCGGCAACGCCCCAGTCGCCCGCCTGCGTGCCGAGCTCGTAGACGAGCTCGCCGCCGTGCCCGATCTCGTCGAAACGCAGCCACGCGCGCGTCAGGCGCTGACCGTTCAACGTCACCGATCGCACCCGATCGCCCTCGCCGCTTCGGCGAATGCGCAGGTCGCCGCCGGGAAGATGCAGCGTTGCATCGAAGAGCGGCGCGGACAGCAACAGCAGATCGGTGCCGGGGACGCACGCGCAGAACCCGAGCGACGACAGCACCCACCAGGCCGACATCGTGCCGAGATCGTCGTTGCCGGGCATGCCGGTCGCCGCGTCGTCGTAGAGCGTCTGCAGCGCAGCGTGCACGATCGGCCCCGTCTTGGCCGGCGCACCCGTCCACTCATAGAGCCATGGCGTGAACAAGGTCGGCTCGTTGCCGAGGAACGCGTGCGGCGACGACGGTCCCGCGTTGAGCTCGCTGAAGAAGTCGTCGAGCCGCGCCGACCCTGCATCGACACCGCCCATCGCGTCGATCAACCCGCCGACGTCGTGAGGCACGAACCAGCTGTACTGCGCCGAATCGCCCTCGACGAAACCATTGCCGCTCGACGGATCACCACCCGGGACGAACAGGCCCGATGCGAGCTTCGGCTCGATGAATCCGCTCGCTGGATTGAACAGCGCGCGCCAGCTCGCAGATCGCGCACGAAGGGATGCGGTTTGCGCTTGCTCGCCGAGCATCTCCGCGAAGTGATCGACGGCGAAATCGGCGAGCGCGTACTCGAGCGTCGTCGATGCGCTTCCCCACACGAGACCGCGATGCACGAGCCCGAACGCGCCGCTCGGCACGTTCTCTTCGAAGGGCACGTAGCCGAGCGTCTCGTATTCGGCGAGGCCGGGACGCTCGATGTACCCCGCGTTGCCGCCGAGCGCGTATTGCAGCGGGCTCGCGATCTGGGTCGCGCCCTTGATCATTGCTTGCAGCGCGGCGCCGGTGTCGAAGTCCCGCGCACCGAGCGCGAATGCGCCTGCGAGGAGGATCGGCGCCGGATCGCCGACCATCACGTCCGTGTGCTGATTCGCGTACGACCACTTCGGCAGCCATCCCGATTCGGCGGCGTCCACCACGAGCGATTGCATCATGTCGCTGGTGCGCGCCGGATCGAGCATGGCGAGTAATGGCATCTGGGATCGATAGATGTCCCAGCCCGAAAACGTTCCGTACATCCGGAACCCTGCGGCGGCGTGGATCGCGCCGTCCATGCCGCGATAGCGGCCGTCGGCATCGCTGAAGAGCGTCGGCGCGAGCAGCGAGTGATAGAGCGACGTGTAGAAGATCCGCCGCAGGCGCGGATCGCTCGTCGCGATCTCGATCTGGCCGAGCGCCGCATTCCAGCGCTCACGCGCCGCGGCACGGATCTCGTCGAAGCTGCGGCCCGCCGTTTCGGCGTCGAGATTCGCGCGCGCATTGTCGACGCTCACGAATGAAATGCCGACGCGCATCTGCACGAGCGCATCGGAAGTCGTGTCGAAGCTGAGATAGGCGCCGGCCTGCGCGGTGCCGCTCGGATCGCCGGGCACGGATTGGGGACCGCCCGGGATCGGCTCCGGGTTCAGCGGGAACAGCGAGACATCGGAGCTGTCGGTCGAGCCCGGCGCGAGCAACGCCTTCTGCCACGTGCCGAGCGCAGAGAACGGACGATCGAAGCGGATCACGAAATACAGCGTGTACTGGCTGTCCTGGAAGCAGAACCTTCCGCTGCTCGCCGAGCCGCTCACCTCGCTCGACGAAGGATCGATGTGCACCGAAGCCGCCGCGTTCGCCATCTCGCTGCCGCCGGCGTTGATCAACACGCTCGCTGCGGACGTCGACGGAAACCGGAAGCGCGCCATGCCCGCGCGATCCGATGCGGTGAGCTCGACGTCGATCGGCTGATCACCCTTCGGGTCGAGCACCACGCCGTAGTAGCCGGGCTCTGCTGCTTCATGCTCGTGATCGAACGCGACGTCGAATCCGGCGTTCCATCCCGCACGGCCGAGCGGAACCGGCGACGACGTGATCGGCATCACCGTCGGCAGGATCGGCACATCGCGGAAGGTCGCGCAGCCGGCGCCGGAAAGATGGGTCAGCGTGAATCCCTCCATCCTCGAGTCGCCGTAGCTGTAGCCGGCGGCGAAGTTGTCGAGTGTCGGGGACGTGTCGGGGCTGAACTGGATCATGCCGAACGGCAAGACCGCGCCCGGATAAGTGTTGCCGGCGCCCCCGCCCGTCCCGAAATCCTGAGCGCCGGATTGCGTCCCGACGAAGGGGTTCACTTCGGACGCGCGATCGGCGGGTGAAATCGTCGGCGGTGAGGAGGAGCCGCAGGCGGCGAGCGTCAGCGTGCAGCCGGCGAGGAATGCGTTACGGCGCAAGCACCGCGGCCAGCGATTCCTCGGAGATCGGCTTGGTGATGTGCGCGTCGAAGCCCGCAGAGTTCGCGGCGTCGAGAAAGGATTTCTGCTTGTGCGCGGTGTAGGCGACGAGCTTCGGCGTCTTCGCCGGGAACATCGCGCGCAGCTCGCGCACGAGGCGGAAGCCGTCGACTTCCGGCATCACCAGGTCGACCAGGACGACGTCCGGCTGGAAGCGCAACGCGCTGCTCACGCCGTCCTTGCCGTCGTAGACGGCTTCGGCGACGTGACCCATCGAGCGCAGCATCTCCACGGTGATGTCGGCGATGTCGTGCGCATCGTCGATCACGAGCACGCGCCGCACCACGATCGGCTTCTTGGCCATCCGGCCTCCCAGTTGAGCCTTCGGACTTAGGGTATCACCTGCGCCTGCGCACCGGCACCCAGATCTCGAAACCGCCCTCGCCCGTCGCCGGGTCGAAGCGGTCGTCGTAGCGCTCGAAATCCGGCGCGTCGATCACCTCGAGCTCCGACTCCGGTAGCCAACGGTTCCAGATCGCATGGAAGCTGCGCCTCACCTCGGACACGTTCGCCCGATGCTCGAAGACGGCGTATTGCTGAGGCGCGATGCGCAGGCGATAGAACTCGGCGGGCAGCTTCGCGAGATCGGCGACTTGAACGGCACACACGTAATCGAGATTGCCATGCTCGTCGGCATGGCAGCGGACGCCGTAGGTCACGTCGGCGACGCGCCCGGGAATGCGATGCATCAACGAGGCGAAGCGACGCCATTGCGCCGGGATGCCGTCCGGCGCAGTGGCCGCGTTGTGACGTCGGCACACTCCGGCGACGAGCAGCTCGTCACCGTCGACCAAGCGCGGCGGCGGCAGATCGATGAAGCGCGCCTCATCCATGCGTAGCGGCTCGACCAGCTCCAGGCCGTCGAGATGACGTTGCGCCCGTACCGACTCCGGACTCACGCCGAACTCGTCCCGGAACGCGCGCACGAAAATCTCGTGCGAGGCGTAGCCGAATTCCAGCGCGACGGCGAGAACGTCGGGCGGGCCGTTCGCGAGCAACCGCGCCGCTTCCGTCAGCCGGCGTCCGCGCACATAGCGCATCGCCGAGTGCCCCGTCGCCAGCGCGAACGCTCGCACGAAGTGATGCTTCGACACGCCGGCGATGGCCGCGACATCGTCGAGCGTCAGCTCGGAGAGATAAAGGCTTTCGATGAACCACAGCGCCTTCGCCACCGCGTTGTTGCAGGCCAAGAGCCACGCCTGATGCTGGCAGGCGCGCAGCATCTGCGCGCTGGTCCTACGACGCTCGTCGTGCCGGAAGATTCCCGCGATCGGATCGCTCATGGCCGACAGCTTTCACGGCCGCGATGCAGTCACGATGGCCGCCCTGTGCAAGCGGCGGGGAATGCTGTGCAAGGAATGTGCAGCGCGAAGGGCGCCGCGTCAGGAGCTCAGCAGCTTCTCGAGGTCGACCATGGTCGCCGGCTTGGGCAAGTAAGCGTCGAAGCCGACGGCCTTGGCGGCGTCCTGGAACGCGGCCTGCTTGAACCCGCTGTAGGCGACCATGCGGGGGCGCTGGCCGGGGAACATGTTGAGGAGCTCGCGGACGAGCTCGAAGCCGTCCATCTCGGGCATGACCAGATCGACGAGGATGATGTCCGGCTGGAAACGCACCGCCGCGCCCATGGCGGCCGTGCCGTCGTAGGCAGCCTCCGCGGAATGGCCCAGCGCCTTGACCATCTCGACGGTCACGTCGGCGACGTCGCGGGCATCGTCGATGATCAGTACGCGGCGGATGTTGGCGGCTTGGTCAGCCATCGCTCCAGTCCAGCACCTTGTTTGCTTTTGAATAGGTTAGCAGCGACGCCGGGGGGACGCTCGCAGAGCGATCCTCACCGGCGCGGGCGCGCGACGAACGGTGCTGCCGCGGCGATCAACGCGACGGTGACCTGCCGCGCTCGAGCTCGACGAGCGCGTGGCACTCGGCGTGGTAGAAGCGGGAGATGCCGTCGACGCAGTCGGCCTCGATTTCCGGCTCCGAGGGAGCGATGGTCCGATCGCAGGCGGCGCAGATCGCGCCAGTGCCGCGGCCGCCCCACACTTCCCGGGCCGGCGCGCCAGGAAGGACGCCCGATTGGATTTTCTTGCGGATGAGACCGACGATCTCATCCCGGCTCACTGCCCCGCCCATGTAGACCCGACCCATGACCGACCGTCGCGGATTGTCAGCCGCACTGGCAGGCAGCGCGACCCCTTATCCGTGGCAGCTCTAGCGTCGACCGTTGCGCTTGCTGGCGGCCGCGTAGATCTCGGGGTAGGCCTGCTCCGGCGGCGTCAGCAGCAGATGCGGCGGTAAGCCGAGCCCGGAGGCGAGCTTGTCGAGGTTGTCGCTGCCGAGGTTGATCTCGACCCGCTCGAGCGCGCCGACGTAGGTGCGCTTGAGCCCGCACTGGAAGCCGAGCTCCTCCTGCGACCAGCCGTACAGCGACCGCGCCGTCCGCAAGTTTTCCGCAAGCGTATGCCGCGACGAGATCCGTCGTTCTTTTTTTGTCACGCCCTTGTTCCCCCGGCGCGCGGTTGATTCGCGCCGCGGGCAAAATTTTCCGGGGGCCGCAGAAGCTGCGCGACCCCCGGAGCATGGCACGATGCCATTGATTCATGGCAGGCATCGCGTCAGCGCCGGGCGTTGCGCCGCCACGCCGAAACGGCGGCGTAAATCTCGGCGTAAGCGTCGGCCGGGTTGACCAGCAGCGTGTGCGGGAAGATGCCCATGCCAAAGGCGAGCTTGTCGACGTTGTCGATGCCAGGGTTGATCTCGGTGCGCTCGAGCGCGCCGACGTAGGTGCGCTTCAAGCCGCATTCGAGCGCGAGCTCCTCCTGCGACCAGCCGAACAGCGAGCGTGCGGCGCGCAGATTGGCGGCGAGACTATGCCGCGATGAAGTCTTTCGATTGATCTTGGCCATCTCTCAAGCGTATTTTCGGTTCAAGTGTGGTGTTGCAATCAGCATGGCGTGTGCCACAAGGATTTGGCAGCCGCGGCGCGCCGATTGTTCTGTTGAAATTGCATCGCATCGCGAGAACTTTTCGGACGTGTGTGCGATGGGCGACAGTTTCGCCTCGCGCTGACATGCCATAGATCGGGATCAGGCTCGCAAGACCCGGGCCCAGCCATTGCCACTGGCGCCGCGACGTCGCCCGTTCGGACGGTGCGCCGCGAATGCAAAGCAAGCGAGATTCTTTCCCCTCCGCGGTGGATGACAGGGGACAGGATGCAATTCGGACTGCAGATCGAATCGCCACAGCGCGTCGACGACGCCGATCGCTTCGCGTGGGACGAAACCGCCGATCTCGTCGTCGTCGGCCTGGGCGGTGCCGGCGTCGCTGCCGCGCTGGAAGGGGTCGAGCGCGGCGTTCGGGTCATCGCGCTCGACCGCTACGACGGCGGCGGCTCCAGCGCCGCCAACGGCGGCGTGTTCTACGCAGGCGGCGGCACGCGCATCCAGCGCGAAGCGGGCGAAGAGGATTCGCCCGAGGAGATGTACAAATACCTGAAGCTCGAGGTCGGCGACGTCGTCGCCGACGAGACGCTGCGCCGCTTCTGCGACGGGAGCGTCGAAACCGTCGATTGGCTCCTGAATCATGGCGCCAGGCTCAACAGCAAGGTCTGGCGCGAGAAGACGTCGTATCCGCCGCTCGACTACTTCCTGTATCACCCCGACAGCACCCTCGCCGCCCCCTATGCGAAGCACGCAAAGCCCGCGGCGCGCGGCCATCGCGGCTACATGTGGAACGGCAAGAAGGCCTGGGGGCTGGGCGGCTCCATCTACTATCCGCTGCGCGACGCGGCGCTCTCCCGCGGGCTGGTCTTCCATCGCTACGCGGAAGCGCGTCAGCTCGCGGTCGACGGCAAGGGCCGCGTGATCGGCGTCAAAGCGCTGCAGATTCCGGCGTCGAGTCCGCACGCCGCGCGCTTCGCGTCGTACGTCGCGGCCGCCTCGAAATGGTTCGCGGTGCTGCCGCCCTCCTTCCCGCTTTCATCGATGACCTACGCGCTCGCAGGCTGGTATTTGAAGCGAGCCGCGGAGATCGAAGCGAAGCATCGCCAGCCGCGCTGGTTCCGCGCGCGTCGCGGCGTGCTGCTTTCCGCCGGCGGCTTCATCCTCAACACGGCGATGATCCAGCATTACGCGCCGAAGTACGTGGCGGGACTTCCGAACGGCACGCTGGGCGACATGGGCGCCGGCATCATGCTCGGCGCCTCTGCGGGTGGCAGGCTCGATCTGATGGAGCGCGTCAGTGCGTGGCGCTTCATCAATCCGCCCAAAGCGTGGTCGCAGGGCATGCTGGTGAATCAGCGCGGCGAGCGCTTCGTGAACGAGACGCTCTACGGTGCCTCGCTCGGCGACGCGATCGTCGAGAAGCAGAACGGCAAGGCGTGGATCATTCTCGACGCGAAGCTGCGCGCGAAAGCGTTCGAGCAGGCGAAAGACAAGTCGATCGTGCCGTTCCAGCGCGACGTCGCGATGCTCAACCAGCTGTTCAACTCGAAGAAGGCGCCGACGCTCGACGCGCTCGCCGACCTGATCGGCTTCGATCGCGCGACGCTCGCGAAGACGGTCAATGACTACAACGCCGCGGCGCGCGGCGAGATCGCCGATCCGTTCGAGAAGCGACGCGACGAGCTTGCGGAGATCTCCACCGCGCCGTTCTACGCCATCGACGCCGGCATCGCGAGCAAACTGTTGCCGATGCCGACGATGACCGTCGGCGGCCTGCGCGTGGACGAGCGCACCGGCCTCGTGCAGCGCGACGGCGGCGGCGTGATCGAAGGTCTCTACGCCGCGGGGCGTAACGCGGTCGGGCTGTGCTCGAACATTTACGTGAGCGGGCTCTCGTACGCCGATTGCGTGTTCTCCGGACGCACCGTGGCCCGCCACGTCGCAGCGCAAGCTAACTCAATCGGGTGAAGCTTCTTCAGGCTTCGCGTCTGAAGATTGCGAGGTGAGCGCGATCCCTGCCAACGAAGCGCGTGTCGACGGCTGCCTGCCGACCGCGCCGCCATTGATCGCGGCCGACGCCAGCGCGGTGAAGTGGGATCGGACCTGCGACGTGCTCGTCGTCGGCTTCGGCGGCGCCGGCGCGGCGGCCGCGATCGCCGCGAAGGAAGGCGGCGCGTCCGTGATCGTCGCCGAGCGCTTCGAAGGCGGCGGCGCGACGGCGAAGAGCGGCGGCGTCGTCTACGCGGGCGGCGGCACGAAGCAACAAAAGGCGGTCGGCTACGACGACACGCCGGAAGACATGTTCCGCTATCTGCGCCAGGAGACCGGCGACGCGATCAGTGAAGCCACATTGCGCCGCTTCTGTGACGACAGCCGCGGACTCATCGAGTGGCTCGAGTCGATCGGCGCCGACTTCACGTCGACCGCACCGCCGCCGAAGACCTCCTATCCGAAGGACGGCATCTACCTCTACTACTCGGGCAACGAAGCTGTGCCGTCGTATGCGGCGCAAGCGCTGCCCGCGCCGCGCGGCCATCGCACGCGCGGCAGCTGGCTCTCGGGCAAGGCAATGTTCGAGCTCCTGAAGGCGCGCGCCGCTGCGCTCGGCATCGACGTCATGCACCAGAGCGCTGCGCGCAGGCTGGTGAAGTCCGACGCCGGCGACGTGCTCGGCGCCGAGCTCTGGCAGCTCGCGCCCGGATCGCCCGAGGCACAAGCTCACGAGAAGCTGATGCGCCGCGCCGAGAAGTGGCACGACCTCGCACCACGACGCGCCGATCGCTGGCGCGCCGAAGCGCTCGGCATCGAGCTCTCGAGCGCGAAGCCTGTGCTCGTGCGCGCCACGCGCGGCGTCGTGCTCACCACCGGCGGCTTCATCTTCAATCGCGAGATGGTCGCGCAGCATGCGCCGAAATTCCGCCGCACGATGCGTCTCGGCGCAACCGGCTGCGACGGCAGCGGCATCCGGCTCGGTCAGTCGGTGGGCGGCGCGACCGGACGCATGGAGAAGGTTTCGGCGTGGCGCTTCATCAATCCGCCGAGCCCGTGGCCGCACGGGATCGTGGTCAATCACGAGGCACAGCGCTTCTGCAACGAGCAGGTCTACGGCGCGAAGCTCGGCGTCGAGATGTGCGAGCGGCAGGACGGTCGTGCTTGGCTCGTGCTCGATCGCAAGCTGCGCTGGAGCGCGATCAAGGAAACGCTGTTCGGCGGCCTGTGGTGGTTCCAGAGCGTGCCCGCGTTCTTCCTGATGCTGTTCGCGCCGCGCGCGAAGACACCGGAGCAGCTCGCCGAGAAGATGGGCTGGCCGCACAACGCGCTGCGCACCACGATCGACGAGTACAACGCCGCGATCGCCGACAAGCGCGAGGACGCGCTCGGCAAGGCCGACGCGATGCGCAAGCCGCTCGACACGCCGCCCTACTTCGCGCTGAACATCTCCGCGGACAATCGCTCGTTCCCCTGCCCGTCGATCACGCTGGGCGGGCTCAAGGTCGATGAGACGAGCGGCGCGGTGCTCGACGGTCGCGGCGAGATCATCCCGGGCCTCTATGCCGCGGGGCGCGCAGCGGTCGGCATCGCGTCGAACGGATACGTGAGCGGATTGTCGATCGCGGATTGCTTGTGGTCGGGGCGAAGGGCTGGCGCAGCGTCGGCTGCAAGCAATGTGGGTCGCAAGCCACTGAAGATGTCGGCCTGAAGGCCGACCTACGGAAATCGAGAAAAAGGGAGTCATCGATGGGACGGGTATCGAACAAGGTCGCGATCGTCACCGGCGCGGCGAGCGGAGTCGGCAAGGAAGACGCACTGCTGCTGGCGAAGGAAGGCGCCAACGTCGTGCTCACCGACGTCAACGAAGAACAGGGTCAAGCCGTCGCCAAGCAGATCGGCGACGCGGCGATGTTCATCAAGCACGACATCGCCTCGGAAGATCAGTGGAAGGACGTCATCGCCAGGACCGAAGCGAAGTTCGGCGGCGTCGACATCCTCGTCAACAACGCCGCGATCCTGATCTACGGCAACATCGAGGACACCAACCTCGCCGATTGGCAGAAGATCCAGCGCGTGAACTCCGACGGCTACTTCCTCGGCTGCCATTACGGGCTTGCCGCCATGAAAAAGCGCCCGTCCGGATCGATCGTGAACATGTCGTCGATGGCGGGCATCGGCGGCGTGTCGTCGTTCTGCGCGTACTCGGCGAGCAAGGGCGCGGTCGCAGCGATGACGCGCTCGATCGCGGCGCACTGCCGCATGAACCTCTACAAGATCCGTTGCAACTCGATCCATCCCGACGGCATCGCCACGCCGATGGTCACCGGCCTGCACTCCACGATGCCGAAGGGCAAGCAGAGCGCCGTGCGCATCATGGATCCCAAGCAGCTGCAGGCGCGCTTCGCGCAGCCGGCCGACATCGCCAATCTCGTGCTCTTCCTCGCGTCGGATGAGTCTCGGTTCATCAATGGCGCCGAGTACCGCATCGACAACGGTTACCTGATGTGGGCGGATTGAGGACGACCCCAGCCGCGTTTGCCGACGCGGTCGCGCGCTTCTCATCGCGCCGCGCGGTCATCGGCGAGGACGGAGAACACCTCACCTACTCCGAGCTCGATGCGAAACGCATCGAGGCTGCGCGCGCGCTGATCGCCATCGGCGTGAAGCACGGCGATCGCGTCGCCATCTGGGCACCGAACGGCGTCGAGTGGATCGTCGCGGGGCTCGCGATCCACAGCGTCGGCGCGGCGCTCGTCCCCGTGAACACGCGCATGCGCGGACAGGAAGCGGGCTACGTCCTGCAGAAAAGCGGCGCGCGCGTGCTGTTCTGCGCCGGCAAGTTCCTCGGCAATCACTTCCCCACGCTGCTCGGGACGCATCGGCCGAAATCGCTCGAGCAGATCGTCGTCATGCGCGATGCGCAGACCGGCGATCTCACGTGGGCCGATTTCCTCAAGCAGGCAAAGCGCATCGACGACGACCAGGTCCGGCAGCGCGCGTCCGCCGTGAAGCCGACCGATCGCATGGACATCATGTTCACCTCCGGCACGACCGGATTGCCGAAAGGCGTGGTCACCGTGCACGAGCAGAACCTGCGCGTGATCGCGGAATGGTCGGATCGCATGCAGCTCGCGCCCGACGATCGCTATCTCATCGTCAATCCGTTCTTCCACACGTTCGGCTACAAGGTCGGCTGGCTCGGCGGCTTGTTGCGCGGCCTCACCGTCCTTCCGCACGCGATCTTCGATGCAAAAGCGGTCATGCAGCGCATCGAGCGCGACCGGATCTCCGTCCTGCCCGGCCCGCCGACGCTGTTCATCTCGCTGCTCAACGATGCGGATCGATCCAAGCACGATCTGTCGTCGCTACGCGCGACGATCACCGGCGCTGCGGCGATCGCGCCGACGCTCATCGAGCGCATCCGCGCGGAGCTTGGCTTCAAGATCGTGCTCACGGGTTACGGGCTTACGGAAACCTGCGGCATCGTCACGCTGTGCGACGCGAGCGACGACGCGGAAACGATCGCGCTGACCAGCGGCAAGGCGATCGCCGACATCGAAGTGCGCTGCGACGAGAAGTCAGGCGAGATTCTCGTGCGCGGCTACAACGTGCTGAAGGAATACCTCGATGATCCGGCCGCGACACGCGAAGCGATCGACGCCGATGGCTGGCTGCACACGGGTGACATCGGCGTGCTCGATGCGCGCGGCTATCTCAAGATCACCGACCGGCTCAAAGACATGTACATTGCCGGCGGCTTCAATTGCTATCCGGCGGAGATCGAGCGCGCGCTCGCCGCGCATCCGGCGATCGCGCAGGCTGCGGTGATCGGCGTACCGGACGAGCGGCTCGGCGAGGTCGGCAAGGCGTTCGTCGTGTTGCGCAACGGCGCGAAGCTCGATGCGCAATCGCTGATTGCTTGGAGCCGCGACAACATGGCGAACTACAAAGTGCCGCGGCACGTCGAGTTCGTCGATCAGCTACCGACGAATCCGTCCGGCAAGGTGATGAAGTTCCAGTTGCGACAGAAAACCAAGGAGAGCGCATGAGCAAGAATCTCGAAGGCGTCGTCGCCGTCGTCACCGGCGCGTCGCGTGGCGCGGGCAAAGGCATCGCGATCGCGTTGGGCAGCGAGGGCGCGACGGTCTACGTCACCGGCCGCTCGCAGAAGGAAGGCGACGCCGATCTCCCGGGCACCATCGGCAACACGGCCGATCTCGTCACCAAGGCCGGCGGCAAGGGCATCGCCGTCGCCGTCGATCATTCGAAGGATCGTCAGGTCGGCGCGCTGTTCGAGCGCATCAGCAAGGAGCAGAACGGCCGGCTGGACATCCTGGTCAACAACGCGACGCACATCCACGACGCGCTGATCGAGAAGGGACCGTTCTTCAAGAAGCCGATCGCGCTGATGAACATCCTCGAGGTCGGCCTGCGCTCCGCTTACGTCGCGAGCTGGTACGCGGCGAAGCTGATGGCGAAGCAGAAGAACGGCCTGATCGCGTTCACCTCGTCGTTCGGCGCCTCCTGCTACATGCACGGCCCGGCCTATGGCGCGCAGAAGGTCGGCGTCGACAAGTTCGCCAAGGACATGGCGGTCGACCTCAAGAAGTACAACGTCGCGGCGGTGTCGATCTGGATGGGCATGCTCAAGACCGATCGCACCAAGCGCGTGATGGATCAGGATCCGGCGAAGTACGCTGGCTTCTGGGAGATCGCCGAGACGCCGGAGTTCACCGGGCACGTGTTGAGCGCGATCTACCGCGATCCCAAGCGCGCGGAGAAATCGGGACAGGTGCTGATCGGCGCCGAAGTCGCACAGGAGTACGGCATCACCGACGAAGGCGGCAAGCAGCCGCCGTCGCATCGGCAGATGCTGGGCGGTCCGACGCAGGCGCATCCGGCAGTCGTCGAGTAGTGCGCATTCGCCTCGCCGCGCTGCTCGCCTGCACGCTCGTCGCTTGCAGCGACAACAGCGTGCTCAATCCGCCGCCGTCGAATCCGAGCCCGACCGCGCCGAAGCTGCACCGCGACGGCCGCTGGATCCGCGACGACGCGGGTCGCGTGGTGCTGCTGCACGGCGTCAACGCGGTGTGGAAAGTCGCGCCCTACTTCCCGCCCGACGAAGCGGCGGGATTCACCGAAGCGGACGCGGACTACCTCGCCGCGAATGGCTTCAACGTCGTGCGGCTCGGCGTGCTGTTCGCCGGCGTGATGCCGCAGCAGGACGTGATCGACCCGGCGTACCTCGAGAATGTCGATCGCGTCGTGCAGCTGCTCGCGTCGCGCCACATCTGGGTGCTGCTCGACTTCCATCAGGACATGCTGAACGAGAAGTACCAGGGCGAAGGCTTCCCGGCCTGGGCGGTCGACGACGGCGGCTTCCCGATCAACGACGCGAACAAGGGATTCCCGGGCAACGAGTTCGCGAGCGTCGCGCTCAATCGCGCGTTCGACAATCTCTGGGCGAACGGCGGCAACGTGTGGGATCGCTATCGCGATGCGTGGATCGCGGTCGCCTCGCGCTGGAAGGATCAGGACTACCTGCTCGGCTACGACCTGTTCAACGAGCCGTGGCCGGGCACGCAATGGCCGACGTGCTTCGAGATGGATTGCACGGCGTTCGACCAGACGCTGCAGACGTTCTTCGAGGAGATCCTCTCGGGCGTGCGCAGCGTCGATGCCGAGCACTTCGCCTTCATCGAGCCGCAGCAGCTGTTCGATTTCGGCGCGCCATCGAGCATGACGGCGATCGCCGATCCGGCGCTCGGGCTTTCGTGGCACACCTACTGCTCGTCGACGCTGTTCGCGCCGTTCGGCCTGCCGGCCGGCCCCGACTGCACGCTGCTCAGCGTCGAGCAGATGACATTCGACAATGCCGAAACGCAGGCAAACGCCCTCGGTGCAACGTCGCTGATCACCGAGTTCGGCGCCGGCGACGATCTCGACGACATCACGCGCGTGGTCAGCGCTGCCGACGCGCAGATCACCGGCTGGACCTATTGGGCCTACAAGGGCTGGAGCGATCCCACCGGCAATCCCGGCGGCGAAGGCTTGTTCTCCGACGACGCCGACCTCACGACCGAGAAGCCCAAGGACGATCTGCTGATCCGTCCGTACGCGCAGCGCATCGCGGGGACGCCGACGGCGATGAGCTTCGACATCGCCACCGCGACCTTCACGCTCGACTACGATGCTGCCGACATCTCCGCGCCGACGGAGATCTTCCTGCCGACCCGGCACTATCCCGCTGGCTTCAACGTGAACGTGACGGGCGGCACGCCGGCGAGCCAGCCCGGATCGCAGATCCTGCAGATCACCAACGCGTCGGATGCGGGTCCGGTTCATGTCGTCGTCACGCCAAAACCTTCACCGGGAGCGCCGTAATGAAACGTCTCGAGAATAAAGTCGCGATCGTCACCGGCGGTGCGCGCGGCATGGGCGCAGCGACCTGCCGCGTATTCGCCGCAGAAGGCGCGAAGGTCGTGATCGCCGACGTGCTCGACGCCGACGGCGAGAAGCTCGCGAAAGAGATCGGCGCGAGCGCGACCTACGCGCATCTCGACGTCACCGACGAGAAGAACTGGGCCGCCGTGATCGACAAGACTGTCGCGGCTCATCACAAGATCGACGTGCTGGTGAACAACGCGG